>RFKQ01000056.1 GCA_003694635.1 Planctomycetota bacterium | reverse complement strand
TTGGTTAAGTGGATTTTTACTTTGAGGTTTGGAGTTTTTTTTCTTCTTCCTTGGCGAGTTGGTCGAGTTTGGCGAAGAAGTTTCGTTTCATGGTTTCGGTTTTACGGAGTATTTTTTCCCGTTGTTCTTCAGGGGCTTGGAGGGCTTTTTGTTTTTCTTTTTGGAGAAACTGGAGGAATTTTTGTTTATAGGTTTCTGCGAGGGTATGGAGGAATTTTTTGGAGTAGAGGCCGACTAGGATGTAGATGATTTTTTTTTCTTTGTCGTAGTAGGATTGAAGTTCTTGGACGCCCTGGAGGGTTTGTCGGGTGATCACGTGAATCATTTTGGTATTTTCAAAGATTTTTTGCCTGGTGGTTGGATGCATTTTATCGCCGATGACTTTGCTCCAGTTTTGGATAGTGGAGTGGACTTTGGATTGTAGATATTTGGAGACTCGCGCTTGGGCGTTTTCAAAGGCTTCTTCGCGGGCGGTGGCGATATCGCCTTCATTGGGGGCGGATCCTACAAAGAGGGCGATAAACTTTTTTCCGGAGTTTTTTTGATAAATTTCTGGTTCATCGATCCACTCGGGTCTTGAGTTTGAGGGGGTGGTGGGGCAGCTTGCAAGGAGGAGAGGGAGGAGTAGGAAGAGGGAGTTTTTTTTCATTGAAAGGGCACCTATTTTTGGATTTAAGGTTGCATAGATTTTGATTTATTTACCTATCAACAGAGGTTACAACGGGGGTTTGGCGAAAGACTTTGATGCGGTCGATACCATTAAATTAGCTGGTATCGGCTGACCAAGTTTCGGGCATATCATTATTCATTCCTCTTCTTCTAACAAGGTTCTTCTGAGAAGTCCTATGATTTCGATATCAGATGCGCCAGCAGATATGAGGTTTGAGACTTGGTTGAACAGTTTCCTGGTGAGGCTATGGAGCCTCCTATTGTCTTCCATGACTCCATTAACTATAACATTAACAAGCCAGCTATCATCAAAAGCCTCTGGCAGGGGTGGATTACGCTGTTCCCACTGTTCGTCGCTTTCCACCATGTTCCTAAGCCGTACCGCAATCTCATCGCAAGTTGCGGTACTTTCGGTGAGGTTCTCAAGTCCAGCCGTCAGTTTTTCATACCTCTCCCTCTTCCATCTCGCCAATGTCGATCCGGTTCTCTGGCCGGCGAGGATCCTAACTATCGCCTCTTGGGCGAGTCTTGCAATATCTTCTATTATATTCTCCTTTTATCAAGGTTGGTTTATCTTTTCGCCCCCAGGCAGGGGAGTTTTTTCTGCCTGGGGTGAGGTTTGGCATAGGTTGGTCGATGTGTTGTTTGAATTATTTTACTTTGACGATTTTATTGCCTTTCTTTTCCCAGAGGTTTTTGGCTTTTTGTTCTTGTTCTTTGGCTAATTTTTCCATTTTCCCCATAAAGTCTCTTTTCATAGCTTCGGTTTTCCAGAGGGTTTGGTCGGCGATGCCGTTTTCGCTGATATCGTTGTAGGCGGCTTCTAGGGCTTTAGAGATTTGGAGGCCCATGAGGACGTAGATGGTATCCCCTACTTGTTTGTATTTGAGAGGTTTTAGCCCTTTGAGGGTTTTATTTACAAATTTTTGGATAGCTCGTTCGTTGTTAAAGTATTGGGAGATGCTGGCTTTAACTTTGCGGTTTCCGGCGCTTTTGCTCCAGGTTTCGATGAGGGCGCGGATTCTGGCTCCGAATTGGGCGGCGAGTTTTTCGGCGGCGCTATTTTCTGCGAAGCTTCTGGCATCGTCCACGCTGCCTGCTTCGGAGAGGCTGGAGGCTCCGACGGCGCAGCTGAGGTAGCCCTTGAGGTTGAGATCACCGGGGTTGTTCCACCAATCGTTTTCTTCGGCCGAGGCGGTATTGGAATTGTTTTTCGTGTTGCCGCTATTGCTTGCGCAGCCTAGATTCCAGGCGAGGCTAAGGCTTAGGGCGAAGGCAGCAAGAAGTTGTAGAGATTTTTTCATAGGTATTCCTCCTAAAAGTAGTTGATAGAATGTCCAACGTTTTTCTCTTTAAGCGTTTATTTTATTAGAAAATGGTTAGAAAAATGGCACAGAAACGGTCGATTTTTTTCTCCAGTTGGATTGATTTCATTGGAGGAAGCTTTTTTTTAGGCGCATGAGCACGTAGACGCGGTAATCTTTGCCTGCGGCGCCTTTGGGATCGGCCCAGAATTCCACGATAGAGGCGTTTTTTAGAGCGGCATTTGTGCGATTTTTGATCACGGCGGCTTGGCTGGTGACTTTGCCTTCTTCGATAAGTTTTTTCGAGTGCATAAAAATTTGTGTTCCTACGAGTTGAGCGAGTTTTACAAAGGCATCTTCGATGGCCAATTCTTTGGAATCCCAGGGGCGTAGGGATTTGCCCGAGGATCCCACGACATAGATATAGTCCTTATCTTGGGGGATTTGGAACACCCAAGAGGGGGCGGTATAGATGCGTTGCACGCGGCAGCTGCAGAGGAGAAGGGGGAGCAGCAGGCAGAGGGATTTTGGTGTGAAGAGGGAGGTTGGAGAAAGTTTTTTATTTTTCATTGGAATTTTGTTTGCAATGTCTTATTTTGAAGAGGTTTTGATGTTGGAGAGGGGGATTTTCATCAGCACATAGTACATTTTTTCTCCCATTTTGGCATCTTTGTCGAACCAGTTGGCGACTTCTTGGGCGTTGATTTTGGCGTTGGTGAGGATTTCTCTATATTCTTTGGAGAGGACAAATTTTTCCCAATTGCCGGAATATTTCCAGCTTTTTCTATTGGAGTAGAGGCGATAGCTTACGATTTGGGCTAGTTTGCTGATGGCTTTATCTCGGGCGCGGCGTATCACCATTTGCATGTTGCCTCCTACAGCGGGGGCGGCGAAGCCTACGGCGTAGGTGTATTTGTCATCGAGGGGGATTTTGTGGATCCATTCGGGGATTTCACTGTAGTCTACTTCTTTGCGGATACAGCAGCCGCTCCAGTGGAGGGAGAGTGGAAGAAGAGGGAGGAGGAGGAGGAATTTTCGCATGGTTTTGGGAAAGGTAGGGGAATACATGGCAATTTTGTTTTTTAATTAAGAGGTTAGAGAAGAGGATTTTTCGCACTTCTTCTAAGAATTTGGGATTCGGCGGGCGCAAAGGGGATTATTTTTCCTCTTCGGCCATTTCGTCGATTTTTTCTTGGTTGAGATCCTTCATATTTTGGGATTTGTTTAGGGCTTCATCGGCGGTTTCTTGCTTATTTTGGGTTGGTTGGGAAGAGGGTTTTTGAGTGGGGGAGGAGGATCTGCAGCCGAATTGGATGGTCAGTCCTAGAAGAAGGATGAGGAAGAGGAGGAGATATTTTTTTAAGATTTTCATGTTTTTTGAAGTCCTTTCGTTGTTTGGAGCTGAATGGAGGGGAAAAACGGTCATATTTTTTCCAACAGAGCTATATTTTTAAGTGTTGAGTTATTTTAGAAATTTTTTGGGGATTTTCAAGAGATTTTTTTTATTGCTCAAAGGGAATTTGACCAACAAATACAAAATGGCGCGGATTATTTTGCCACCGCACCTTTGCCGATGCGTTTGAGGTATTGGTCGACGTATTTGTCCATTCGGTCGAGGTAGCTATCTTTCAAGGCTTGGCTGATAAGGAGGGTTGGATCGAGTATTCTTTTTGAGGCGGCTTCTTTCCAATAGTTGGCGTAGGCTTTGGCATCGATTTCCATTAAAACGTAGGTGTAGCCGTTGTGATTATCTTTCCATTTTAGGGTTTTTGCGCCGCGCACGGAGGTGTTGATGAGTTCTCGGACGGCGGTTTCATCGTTAAAGTAATTGGTGATGGCGGAGGTGATTTTTTTATCGCCGGCTTGTTTGGCCCAGGTTTCGGTGAGGGAGGTGATTTGAGATTCCACAAATCGGGCGAGGGATTTCATCGCCACGGCTTCCGCTGCGGCCCGGGAGGCGCTGATATTGCCTCGGAATTCTGCCATTCCTACGGCGACCACCTTTCCTTCTCGTTGGGGTGGCTCTTCCCACCAGGGGGCAGGCCCGCTGAGGGTGCAGCTGCAGAGTAGGGTAAGCCAGAGGGGGTGGAGGTAGAAGAGGGATGCTTTACCTTTCATTGGGGTAGGGCCTCCTAAAGAGGGAAAAAATGGATTTGGTATTTTATTTTTGGGATCGGAATGCTTTTTTCCTCGGTTATCGCCTTTAAGGTTTGTTGGAGAAGAGGGGGAAAAGAGGGGCTTTAGACTCGGTGTCCTTTTCCTTTGCAGACGGGGCATTTGCCGGTACCTTTGCAATGTTTGCATTCGACGAAGATAAATCCTTTTTTTCTTGCGGGGCAGCGTCTGCAGGAGATGGTGTTAATTCCGGTTCCTCGGCAGAGTTTACAGATACCGTAGCGTCCCTCGCCCCGGCATAGGGAGCAGGGAACTTCCATGATTTTATCGCCGCCGCAGCGGTCGCAGGAGACTTTTCCGGTGCCGTCGCAGTATTTGTACTTAGCGGTAGAATCTCCGAGTAGAGCGGCGATATGTTCGAGGGCGCTAGCTTCGCATTTGTAGCGCAGTCGGCCGCTTCCTTGGCAGGCGGAGCAGAGGAATTTTCCTTTTCCTTTGCAGGTAGGGCACGGGATTGGTCGGCCTGTTGGGTCGGTGATGGTACCGCTTCCACCGCAATCTCCGCACTGAAGATGGCCGTAGCCGTGGCATCGGTTGCACTGGCCGACCACGAAGCCTTTTCCTTTGCAGGTAGGGCAGGTGAGGTAGCCGGTGGTGCATTTGTTGCAGGGTTTGGACTCCAATCCGGTCCCGTTGCAACGGGAGCAAATTTCTTTTTTGGTCCCGTTGCAACGGCGGCAATCGATATCTTCTTTTCCGGTCCCGTTGCAACGGGGGCAGGTTTTCCATTCACCTTTTCTTCCTTCGCAGACGATGCAGTACCCTTTGCGTCCGCATTCGGTGCAGGGCAGCATGCGCTTTAGGGTAAGGATAGCGCTTTTGACGACTCCAGAGGGATAATATTCAAGTGTTTTTTCGGCAAATTCGAGGGCTTTTTCTTTTTCGGTTTCATTTCCCATCTCAATTCGGCGTCGGATGCCTTTGTAGATAATATCCAGGCATTGGGTTCTTAGTTTTTGTGCGTCTTTGAAGATAGGGATTTCTTTTTGAAAGTAGATGGCTTGTTCTTGGAGAATTTCCAGCTCCATGATGAGCTTTAGGGCATCGGTGGCGGTTTCCTCTTGATTTTCTTGGCTGGAGAGGAGTTTTTGTTTTTTTTCTTGCAACCCTTTGTAAGTTTCGATGGCTTTGCTTTGGACCACTTCTCCCGCTTTTTCTTTATCTAGGACATAGCAGGCGAAAACGTATTTGAGATCGCCTTCGTAGCCATCCCACTGGCGCACCTTTTTTAAGCTGTTTGTAAAAACTTCTTTTGCTACCACCTGCACAAATGTATTTACGTTCTTTTTATAAGTTTTTTGGTAGTGGGAGGAGACAAGTTGAGCTTTTTTTTGGTAGATACTGGTGACCCGACTGGAGATGGTTTCTGCAAACTCTTTATGGGCATTTGCCTCGCAATTTTCGATGGCGGCCTGCAGGGTAGGGCCTGTGCCGCTGACCACTTTTACCTCGTATTTGTCTTCACCATATTTTTTTTGGAGATCTTTGGGGAGGGTGCCTTCTTTGGCCCACTTTGGGCGTTTGTGGAGATTGGAGCTGGAGCAGCCGGGAAAGAGAAGAAGAAGAATGGGAAGAGAGAGAGCGTAGATATGCCATTTCATTTTTGATATTTTCTCCTAAAAATGCAGCCAACAGCTAGGCTAGGATTGGGGGGAAGGTTTTCGGGTTTGGCGCCAGTTTTTTTGGATTTCCTGGGCCGCTTTTTGAAGGATATTTTCCACTTGTTCGAGGTCTTTGGTTTTTTCGTAGACCACGAGGATTTTTTTATCTGCTTTTTCTATGAAGTAGGCGTGGTTGCGACTTTGAAGTATCCATTCTTTTCCCTGTTTTTTGACGATGATTTGGAGAGGGGGGGAGAGTTGGATACC
Source organism: Planctomycetota bacterium (assembly GCA_003694635.1). Lineage (GTDB taxonomy): Bacteria > Planctomycetota > J132 > J132 > J132 > J132. Next base: position 39,024 of record RFKQ01000056.1, on the reverse strand, counting down.
GGTATTTTGGAAATCTTGGCGAAGCTCTAGGGGTAATCTTTTTTGGTCCAGTTCTTGGGAAGCGTCCCCGGAGGGAGAGCTAAACAGGTAGGCTAATTTTTTTAGCGCGCGGCGGCGGCAAAGTCGGAGGAAGTGGGCTAGAAAGGATTTCTTTAGCGCCACCAGGCAGTAGTAGGTGCCATCGTCCGGATCTCGTCCTCGCTTTACCACCTGGGCGCCCACCACGGGGATATTTTGGCTGATGGAGGTGATGGTTTGGGAGTTGAAGACTTTTCTACCTTTGGAGGAGCTTTGGGAGATTTGGGTGAGAATGGCTTTCATTTGAGTTTGGGCAAACTTTGCTATTCTGGCGTAGGCTTGAGCTTTGGCTTCTTGGAAGGCAAGACTATCGTCTTGTTCGGAGGAGGCGCCGATAAACGCCATTCCCTCTTGGTAGAGTTCGGGGTGTTCCCAAAACCTGTCCACTTTTTCTGAAGACGAGCATCCAAGTCCAAAGCTACCTAGAGCTAGCAGGAGGAGGAGTGTGGGGGAAAAAAAGGGGATAGGGATTGGGGGAAGAGTTTGAGCTGGCATTAGCGGATTTTTCTTTCTTATGATAAAAGGGTTGGGGTAAGTTTTTGGGAAAATCGAGATCTTTTTTCGAGGCATTTGGGAAGGTATGGAATCTTTTTTTGGCAAAGGTTCTAAAAATAAAGGCATAAAAATCTTTAAGAGAGCCTAGCACTTTTTTTTCTAAAAATTTCAGGCTAGCTAGGTTTTCGGAGAAATTGTTGAACAAACCGGTGCATTCTTTCTAAGGCGGCTCGGAACTCCTTTTGGGGAATGGCGGAGAGTTTGGGTTGGATTTTTTGCCAGATTTTTTGAAATTGTTTCACGGCTTTTTGTTTGAGTTCGGGTACGCCGTGGTCTTGGGATTGTCGATAGATTTCGCAGGCGAGGGAAATGCATTGGATGATTTCTTTTTTTGGGTCGGTGGAGGGGGGGAGTTTTGCGAGCAGGGAGTTGGCTTGGTTGCAGAGATTTTCTGTGGCGTTGATCTTTTCTTGGATCAGGTATTCTAGGGCTAAGGAAATATAGATTTGGGCGAGTTTTCGTAGGGATTTTTTGTACACCAAAAAGTGTTCTATGTCTTTGCTGGAGTAGTAGTTGGTGAGCTCATCCGTATCTTCGGGATAGACGATAGGGATAAGGGCTTTGGCTTTGTTTTGGAGGGAGGTTTGGGAGCGTTCTAGTTTTTGGAATTCTTTCCAGTAATGGTTATTGATGAGAAGGACTGCTTCTCGGAAGAGAGCGGTTTTGGTTTTCTTTTTTTTGCTTTTTTGGAAAAGGAAAGACAAAATTTTTATCGCCTCTTTGGCTCTACCTTTTGAGATAAGAAATTTGGCGTAGTCCAACGTCATCTTCGCTTTTTCTTGCTCGATTTTCTTTTTCAGTTGGCTGGTGGTTTCCTCGGAGAGAAGGGATTGGATACTCTCTTTGATTAGGGTAATTTTAATATTTTTGAGAGCCTTATCAAAGGCTTGCAGAGAGGATTGAAAATGGTCTTCTGCCCTTAAGGGCTCTTTTTTAGTGAGTTTCCATTCATTTCTGGCTTTTTGGTAGAGGTTTCGAATAGAGTTGTCTGCATTTTTGATCAAATATAGCCCAACAAAGAGAGTTCCTAGGAGGAGGAAGAAAAGGGTAAGGGCGAGGAATAGTTTTTTTTCAATTTTGGTTGAGCTTGCCTCTTCTAGAATTTTTGTTTCGCCAATAAGGATTTTATGCCATAGCACAATGGTGAGTACGTTGTTGAGAATCAGATCCTCGCCAAGGTCTCGTAGGGTTAGGTTGGGATCGGAGAGAATTTGCTTCCATTTCTTTTTGTTAATCAGGCCGGCTTTGAGAAGAAGCTTGGCGGTTTTTTCAAGTTGTTCCCTGTGTTTTTTGGTGTTCGCCTCTTTGGTGGTGTACAAGCAGACGGCATCCCCAAAGGAGATCAGCGAGGGGGAGCTAAGGCGGGTTTTGTGGATGAGCTGGCCATTGACCACGGTTCCGTTTGTGCTGCGCAGGTCCTCTAGTTCAAAGCAACTACCTATTAGGCGAAAGACGGCATGGTGTCCTGAGATGGAGCTGTGGGAGATGACGATATCGTTTTCATCCGAGCGGCCGATGGTAATTTCCTTTTGTTCTAGAGCGTAAAGTTCTCGTTTTCCTTCGTAGGAGATGAGGAGATGTGCCCCCATTTCTTGGAAAAATTCTTCAAAGGAAAAGTCTATGGCCTCGGGGTCCACGAGGGTGGGGGGGAGCTCTTTATCTGTGAGGGATGGCTGGACCGCTTCCTGCCCGACCATAGTGAGGGAGAGGCTAGGGAGGGTGAAGTGATAGTGATGGGAGCCGATGCGTGCCACGTCCCCATTTTGAAGAGGAGTTTCCACTTGGGGGGGGAGTTGTTTTTCGTTGAGAAAGGTTCCGTTGGTGCTGCCAAGATCTTTGATGAAGTATTTCCCTTCTCTTTTGAGAAGAAGACAATGGTGGCGGGAGGCTTTTTGGTCTTGGACGATAATTTCGTTTTCTAGACTTCTGCCAAATCTGTATTGGGCATTGGCTTCGGTGGTAAGGGGAATTTCTTCGATGGGCTGATTGTCTTTGTAGACGGTAATTTTTTCCATTTTTTTGCCGAGAATTCTGCAGAAGTTAGGACCTTATTTATCAATACCCTATTATAAAATCTTAAGGAAGGGAATAGAAAAATCAAGAGTAAATTCAAAATGGGAGAAGATTTTATTTTTTTATTCTTTTTTAAAAAGATTTTTATATTTTTCTTTTCAAAGTTTTCGCTTGTTGGGGCAAAAACTTTTTGATTTTCTTCCTTCCCAAGACTTTATTCACTTACAGAAAACCGCTTCAGCCACAACCCCAAACAAATCACCGCCCAACTATTTCGCCCATAAAGCGATAAATTCTCCAACAAAGCTCCCAACTTCTTCTTCTGAAATATCCCTATCTTCCAAATCTGTTCGCTAGCCACCAAATCCAAAAACCACTCTCTCAGCTCCCTCCTCAACCAAAGGTTCAAGGGCACCGGAAACCCCATCTTGTCCCGCCTAGCCAACACCGGCAAAGGTAAAATATTCTCCCCCACCCGGCGCAAAAGATACTTTAACTCCCCCCCACAAAACTTAATCTCTACCGGCGTCGAAAACGCAAATTCCACCAAACGATGGTCCAAAAAAGGCACCCTGCTCTCCAAAGAATACGCCATAGAAGTGCGATCCTCCACATGCAAAAGCGCCGGCAAAGAAGTCTTTAAATCAAAATATAGCATCCTATCCACCAAAGAAGAATAGGGAATGGAGCGAAAGAACTCCTCAAATACCTCCCGGGGATCATAGTCCACTCCCTCGAAAAACTCCCAATTTAACAAATCCTCAAACCCTGCAAATCGATAAAGCAAACGCAAATAACGAGAAGAAGATTCTTCAAAAAGCCCATCTCTAAACTGAAATTGTACCAAAGGACGATATCGCCTCAGTTGCTTTAAATTCGCCAAAATCCCCTGGAACTCCCTTGCTGCTGCTTCTTGCCCTTCTATCGCCGCCGAAAATAAAGCCTCAAATACCATCAGCAAATAGCGCACATACCCCACAAACAACTCATCCCCTCCCTGCCCTCCTAAAACCACCCGCACCTTCTCAGAAATATACCTGCTCAACATATACTGAGCAAATACCCCAGGTCCCGCCTGAGGTTCATCCATATAGTAGATCACATTCTCGATATGGTTTAAAAAATCCTTCGCTCCAATCTCTATACAGTGAAAACGAGCCCCTAGACTATCTGCCACCATTTTGGCATAATCGCTCTCATCAAAGTCTTTTTCTGAAAATTTGCCCGTAAAGGTCTCCAGCGGCCTGTCCAACAAAGAACTAGCAAAAGAAGCGATCAATGACGAATCCAATCCTCCACTCAGATGACTTCCCAAGCGGACATCCGCCCTTAAACGCAATCTCACCGAATCCTGCAACAAAAAAGCTAAACGTTGTAAATAATATCCCTCTCCTCTCTTTTTCTCCTTCTTTGGCTCAAGATTCCAATAACTGCCCCGGAAAAAACTTAATCGCTCCCCCACCTTTAGCGTAAAAAACGTCCCCGGCAACACCCTCTTTATGCCCGCAAATAACGTTCTCTCCCCCCAATAAAGCTGAAACGCTAAATAATCCAACAACGAACGCTTATCCACCCTGGCCCGGCATACTCCTGTCTCCAAAATGGCTTTGATCTCCGAAGCAAATAAAAACAGATTCCCATCGTGATAATAATACAACGGCTTAATTCCCAACCGATCCCTCGCCCCAAAAAGAAGGCCTTCCTCCCTGTCATAGATCACAAACGCAAACATTCCATTCAACCGCTCTAAACAATCCTTCCCCCAATGGCGATACGCATACAAAATCACCTCCGTATCGCTGTGAGTCCGAAACCGATACCCCAGTCCTAGCAAATCTTGCCGCAACTCCAAATAGTTGTATATCGCCCCATTGAACACAATCCAGCACCTTCCCTCCTCATCCGACATGGGCTGATTCCCCCTCTGAGGATCGATCACGGATAAGCGCCGGTGTGCCAGACCCACCTTCCCTTCGCAAAAATAACCCTCATCATCCGGCCCCCGATGGCGCAAAACCCCTGCCAAGCGCTTTAACCACTCCTGCGAAAAACCCTCCAAACAAACCCCCCCCCCTATTCCGCACATTTGGCCCTCTTAGCAAAAAGCCCATTTACCCAAGCGACCAGTTTTTTCCTCTCTCGCTCCCAACACAACTCCCGCTTGGCCAATTCCAAATTGTTTCGATACAACCTCAAAAGCTCCGTTTCCGAGGCCACCTCCTCGATCTTTTTCGCCGCGGCCTCCGCCTGATGAAAGTCCAAGCAAAACCCAATGCCATAGCGACGAAGAATCTTTTTTAACATCACCAAATTCTCGTTGGCCACCACCGGCAAAGAGGCGCTGATAAACTCAAATAACTTATTCGGCGTGCAGTAGCGCGTATTTAAATCCACGCTCGGATACGGAATAACCCCCAAACTTGCAGAAGAAGCGTAAGCCACCAAATCCCTTTGGGGAATCTTCGGGAGAAAATACACCGTCTTATCTAAAATTCCATACCGCCGGCAACGCTTTTTTAAAACCGCTTCCAACTCTCCCCATCCCACCAGCACCAACGCAATTTCGCGAAAATATCGTGCCAATTTTACCAGCTGCTCTAAATTGCGGTACTTTAAAAACTGCCCCTGATACAATACCAACCGCCGCTCCCGCCCAATCCCCAAAAGATCATGAATATACTTCTTCTCCGGACAAGAGGATAAAAACGCATTCTGAATTACCCGCACGTCCCCCACCCCATAGCGACGACGAAATAACTGGGCAATGTCTCCGTTGATGGTGATCAGCAAATCCACCCATGGCAATAACCTCGCCTCAATCTTGCGCAGCTCCCTTTTATCTTTTGAGGAAAGAAATGCCTGCTCTGTGTAAAACTCGTGGGAGTCGTAAATCAACCTTGAACCCAACGTCCGCTTTAACTGCCACGCCAACGGTAGAGTAGGAAGATCGCTGGCAATTACAACCGAAGGGCGAAATTCCTTTGCTCTTTCCAACATCTTGGAAGTAAACAAAAGGTGGAGATGACCATTGCGGGTAAACAACGTTTTATAACACCGCTTCAAGAAACGAAATACCCAACAAGGACTCCAGCGCTTGAACCATTCCTTTAGCCCAAACACCAATCTTGTGGACGAACTCTCCTGGATTAAATCCACCACATGAATATCTTCGAACCCCTCCTCCGCCTTAGCGTAAGGTGTGAGTACACACACCTCAAAGCCTTCTTGCTGCAGCGCCTGGGCAAAAAGCAACGTCCTTCTGTCTAAATGGGGCGAATCCAAGGTTAAGATCAACACACGGGTTTTCATAAAATCAACTCTCATACACCGCTTTTGTTAAACCAGCTACGTACTCAGGCGAATGCCAACGATGCACATATTCCAACGCCCCGCTGGCCTTTTGACGAAGTAGAGAAGGATTTTCCAAATAATACGCCAAAACCTCCTCGATATTCTCCAGCGAAATCCCTATCACCGCTTCGTCCAAATCCCGGGCCATCTGCGTCGGAATATGCCGCAAATCTTCTTTGCGTATGTAAACCGCCACCGGCTTTGCCATCTTCATTGCCTCCACTGCAAACGCCCCATACCAGCCCACCAACACCTGATCGATCACCAAATCCGCCTGCCGATATAACTGCAGCGCTCGAGAATAAGGCAACTTCTCTACCAAAATGACGTGGATATTATACCTTTTCTTCAATTTTTTCAAGGCCTCTAAAATGTACCTCGTTCCCTTTACCCCCCGCTCCGAAGGCGCATGGACCACTTTCAAACACCTCTCCTGAGCTACCCGCCTTTTCTCCGGCAAAATCCGCTCCCAAAAAGCCACCGAATAAGGCAGGAATGTCGAACCCTCCGGCAAGAAATACAATAGGTCCGGATTGAGCGCGAAAATATGATGGGCCACCTTCTCCACTTTCTTCAATCGCTTTCGCCGCCGCTCGTCCAAAAGCCCACTGTTGCAAATGCCCCCATAGCACTCCCTCTGGTGGCACGCAGAAAAGCGCGTGCGGAATAGCGTGGGGTACTTCTGGCGTATGTCGCAACCATTGTAGGTGAAAACCAGCTTCTTCCCCCGAGGATAAAACGGCAAATCCCATAACATCATCCCATAGGAGGGAAAATCTATCAAAGAAGAGCCAAAATTGAAATGAAATACATCGAACCTCCGCCGAACTCGACAAAACTCGAGCATCACCCGCACCAATCTCTCCCACTTTGGCCGCTTCTCCAAGCGCAAGCAAATGTCCGCCGGGTATCCAAACCGAGAAGAGGATTTTACCAACACCTGCGACGCCAACCCCAACCGCCGCTCTGCTCGCGCCAAGCCCCACGCATTTCCTCCTACATCCGTAGGCAAATGCAACACCCGCAACACCCGCCTCATCCTCCCCCCCTCCCCGCCAACCATTCCTTCACCACCGACTCTATTCCACGAGCAAAAGGAGTAAACTCCACACCATAACGGCGCCGTAATCGCCCAATATCCGCCACTAAATCCTTGTTCCTTGGCTCCTCAGAAAGCTCAAACCGCACCTCTTTGCCCAAGCTCTCTCCAATCTTACAAGCCGCCTGGCGAAGCGTGATCACCTCATCGGACGCCACATTCAAACAAAACGGCGGATCCTCGTCCTCGACCACCTGCTCCACCACTTGGGCCAAATCCCGAATATAACACAGCGATATCCGCAACCCCTCCACCACCTCTTCCCCCTCCCGCGGATGTAAAACCACCGGCCGAGAAGCACCGATTCGCTCCACCAAGCGCGGGATAAACTTCTCCCGCTGACCCGGGCCATACACCCCAAATAGCCGCAAAACCACCACCGACATTCTGTCCCGAAAAAGGGACAATGCCTCCTCCCCGTGAATTTTGCTCAAACTATACCAGTTTTCCCTATCCAAAGGGGCCCCCTCTCTAAAAGGACCTCCCCCCACATCCCGGTACACGCTGCCAGTGGAAAAATAAATCCACTTTTTCACTCCCGCCCTCCAAGACAAATCCGCCGCCTTCACCGCACTCAAATAATTCACCGAAAGCAAGTGCTCCACCCTCTCCCTTCCGCTATGATAGTAGGGAGATTGGCTAAGGTACAACACCACCTCCGTCCCCTCCGGTATCCCAAACTCCCCTCTCCACCTCCCCGTCTCTCGATCTAACCCCTCCCCTTGCAACGAACTATACCCCACCACCTCCCACGAGCTTCTGCGAAAATACGCCTCCAAATGCCGCCCACAAAATCCTCCTACCCCCACAATCAACATCCTTTTCATCTATCCCCCTCCTTGAGCGCCGGTTGCTTTTTTTGCCTCTGGTAGCGCCGAACCGCGTAAAGTGTGAGGGGATAGAGCGGCAAACCCAACACCGCACCCCAGAAGATTCCCCCCAAAAACATAGGCGCTAGCACCTCAGCCCCCAAGCTAAGACAATTTCCCAAAAACTCCCAAAATTGCCTATAAAACACCGTCTCCTCCAGCTGAAATATGCTCTGAAACTCCTTCCAGCTCACCAACTCATACCCAAATAAATACGCTCCCGTGAGGTAATCCAACCAATAAATCGGGACCAACGTAAACGGATTGGAAATGTACACCATCACAATCCCCGCCAAGCGGTTGAGTTGAATAAAAAAACTAATGAATACCACAATCAACATTTGCAAACCAACCGTTGGAGTCATCGCCACAAACATCCCAATCGCTACTCCACGAGCAATCGACTCCGGCGTGTCCTCCAGCTGTAAGATAAATCGGACGTACTTTCTCAGTTTTTCTTTAAGCCACTGCCACATATTCTGTCCATTGGAGGGTGGATTCCATAGGAAAGTTTGTCAAAATAAGCCAAACTTACGTCTAAGTTTTCGCTGGCAAATTCGATTTTAGATACTATACTCTAACATATCTCTCCAAATAGTAAAGCCTTCAAATGGCCGCTTTTTACATTCTTTCCAAAATCCACTTTGATCTGGAAAAGTTTTTAAAACCTTGCGCTCAGGAGGATAACCATGAGAATCACACCCTCTTCTACTCTTCTCTTGTTTTTTATGCTCTTTTCCTTCGGCCTTTTGGCCCAAGAAAAAACTTCTGGAAACGCTTCCGCAAAAAAGGGGAAAAAAGAAGAAAAGAAATCTTCTTCCCCCCGAAAAAAAAACTCAAAAGCATCGGACGCCACCCTTAAAACCACAAAAAAATCCTCCAAATCCTCGAAAAAAGCTTCTTCTCGCACCAATTCCAAAGCCAACAAAAAATCCTCTACCCCCGCTCAAAAATCCTCTAAATCCGGCAAATCCATTCCCGAAAGCGGCAAAAAAAACTCAAGGAAACGCCCCAAGAAAAAAGCATCGAGAAAAGATGCAAAAAAAACATCGAAAAAAAACTCCAAAACAAAGGCGGCTAAAAAAAGCACTTCCCCACCTTCAAAGTCTAAACCCACTTTTTCAAGCAAAATGATCTACCAAGCCTGCTATCGGATTTATAACAACAAAATTCTACCCGGCAAACTCCCACAAGCGGAAATGGAGCTAAAAACCCTCCTTGCCAAGCACCCCAACGGAGAGTCCGCCCAGCTAATTCACTACTTTTTAGCCATTGTTTCCTACCGCAAGCGCTCCCTCTCTCAAACCATCCAACACTTGGAAACGGCGTTGAGAAAATCTCCCCGCTCCCCTTACGCTAGGCAGATTCAAGATACCTTAAAGCGTCTTAAAAAGAAAAAGAAATTTCCCCGAAAATAAGGAGTGTTGTTTCAAATGCGAATTTGCATCGGCAGACACTTCCAGTTTGAGGCAAGCCATCAGCTTCCCCAAGAGCACGAATGCTATGGCAAATGCCGCCATCTTCACGGCCATCGCTATGAGCTTGAAGTGCAGATCGAAGGCGAACTCAACCCTCGGGGGTGGATATGTGATTTTGCTGAGCTAAAAGACATTGTACACCGCCATGTCATCGATAAATTCGACCACCAACACCTCAATCATTTTTTTGAAATCCCCACCGCCGAGCATATCGCCCTATGGATCTTCCAGACGCTCCAGAAAGCTCTTCGGGACAAGGAGTACCAGCTGGTGAAAATACGGCTATATGAGACGGAAAAAAATTATGCTGAGGTTTGTGCTCTTAATTCCGAATAGCCATTTTGCCAGAGCTCCCCTCCATTTTACAAAAAAGACACAGCCATACAGCTGAGGCTGTATGGCTGATAGGGAAATCAAATGCGAGAAGAGGCACTGATCAAGGGATCACCTATCTTCGGGAGTTCATCTTCCAGGCCTTTAGCCAATGCTTCTTGACAGGATGATATCCAAGTTTTTGGAGGCGCTTTTCTAAATCGTAGTTGTGGGCCGCTCCGTAGAAAATTGCGATTCGATAGGGTTTTTTTGTTTTTTGGGTGATTTTTTCCGCTTTTTGGAGCTCCTGTTTAAGCATTCGGAGCACGTAGGCGTTCCGCTGCATCACAATCATTTTACCCATATTCGCATAGGCTTTCTTAAGTTGCAGAAGGTATTTTTCCAATTTTAAAACGTAGGGATTATCGGGATAATATTTTTTATAACCTCGGAGTATCTTTAGCAAAGGTTCGATTTGTTTGCCCATGTTTTGAAACGGATTGGCGCCCATTTTTACGATATTGAGGGCGTTGAAGTGTTTGAGGTAGTCTTCCATTTTTCGGATAGGAAGGATGCCACGCAGTTGCTCCTTGATAGCGACGATTTTTCGCATAATCTGAAAAATCCGCTTCATCTGTTGGAGTTGGAGATTGGAGCGGAAAGGGGAGGTTTTGAGGGTGATATCGCAGTGCTTAAAATGCTTGCGGTTGTAATCAATTTCAGCCATTTGCTCACTCAGTCCCAACAGTGCGGCCATCGGAGCGTACATACCTGGCTTGCCTTTTAGTTTAGCAAAATCCACCTTGCGCCCCTGAACTTTAACGCCTTCAAAGAGGACCAAGTCCGCTGAATCAAGATACTTTTGCACCTGATGGTAGTAGTCCTTATCTGCGATATGGACCACGCCAACGAGTTGGACCTGCACTAGGCTGGATTTTTTGGCGTAGTCTGTGATCGCTACTTCCAGATCTCCCGCTACATTTTTATATCCATCGTAGCGGATAAACTTTCCAATGCTATATTTCCAATGTGGGATGGTGCCGGGAGCTTCCACTTGATGGCGGTATTTTAAGCTGCAAGAGGCCAGAGCCAGCATCAAGCAGAGGGAGCCTAAAAGGCTGCGCACAGCTTTCAATTTCTTCATTTTTTTGCTCCTTTCTAATAAGGATGAAAACGGCAATTTTCACATATCGTGAATAAAATTAAGTAAAAAAAACTCACCCTTCAATTCAATATCAATTCAATGGAAGAGTACGTATCCAATTCCCTTGGTGTTAGGGAAAAAATTTTTATCCTCTCTCTTTTCCTCTCTCTATTCTCTGCTTATAATTGTGGTGAGAGAATTTAGAAAATTTTTGAGGATTAAAAGTTTAAAAGTGCGCTAAAATATTTTTACTTTTATGGAAATAGAAAAGCCTTTTTCTTTGTCTTCTCTTTCATTTGAAGGCTGTTGGGGGGAGATTTTTCACCACCGCTATCGGATATTGAGGCTGTTGGGCAGAGGGGGGATGGGAGAGGTTTTTTTGGCTGAGGACTTACTGGAGCATAGAAAAATGGTTGCTCTTAAAATGATGAAGCCGGGCAAATCTTTCAAGCTGTTATCCTCAGCCAATTTTTTTCAAAAAGAATTTGAACTATTGCGCAAGCTCTCTCATCCCTACATCACATCCGTGTACAATTTTGGAAAGATAGCTTCCAGAGAAGGCGAAAGTACATTTTACTTTACTAGCCAGTATATTTCAGGCCATGTCTGGAAAGATTTTGAAAGCCAAGATACTTTTTTCCGGCATCTTATCAAAGTTGTTCAAGCTCTTGGCTATCTTCATCATCAAGGGTTTTTACACAATGACATCAAAACCAGCAACATCCTCATCTGCCAAAATTCATCCCAGCCATACCTTATTGATTTTGGCTTATCCCATTCTTGGAAAAGTCCACAACATTCGAAACAACTGGCAGGAACAGCTTACTATATAGCGCCTGAGAGGATTGAGGGGCTCCCTCCCTCATCGGCGAGTGATCTTTATTCCTTGGGCGTATTGATTTATTTTTTAATGACCAAAACCTACCCTTTTCGGGGGGCAAATCAAGCTCAAGTTCTCCAGGCGCACCTTTTTCAAACCCCGATTCCTCCTCATCAAATCAATCCTGCCGTTGGAAAAAAGTTTTCCGTTATCATCCAAAAGCTTCTTGAAAAAGATCCAAAACAGCGCATTCAAAGCGCCGAAGAGCTTCTTCAAGAGATCAATCGGTGTTTTAAAAAGCAATACAGCCTCTACACCCCTCAAATCTTTAGTAAGATGCTCCAAAAGAGTCCTTTTGTTGGAAGGTTTGAGGAACTTCAGAAAATTCGACTAATTCTTCAACAACATCCCCGTCCTCTCAAAAACTTTATCTTTCTGCAAGGTCAGGAGGGGGTGGGGAAATCTCGTCTTTTGCGGGAAATTGAATATTTTGTCCAGAACACTGAAGGTCTTTTTTTATGGGATTTTTCTCACTCCGCAGTGCTTTGGCAATCCCCTTTGGAGAGCTTTTTTCAGCAAATTGTCCACTACTTAGGTCCAAAGCATCCTCTTGTGTTAAAATGGAGAGGATATTTCTCCGGTCCTTCTGAAGGATTTTTATCTTTAGATCAAAAAATTTTAGACTTAGATAACACCGTTTTGGATTTTCTTTTGGAATGTAGTCAAATTATCCCTTTGAGGGTGGCGATTCAAATTCCTTCTTTGCATGAAAAGGTGGACTTTCTTGAAAAGCTTTTCCATAAATTTTCTAACACATCTTTGATTTTCTTTTTTTCCATTCTCCGGCCGCCTCCAGATAGATTTTGCCAGCATCCTCAAGCGATTTGTCTTCAGATTAGCCCTTGGGGGGAGTCAGAGACTCAGCAGTGGTTGCAAGCTCTTTTGCCTTTTTATTCGAAAGGTCAAATCGCCTCTTTGGCTCAATTTATCCACTCCAAAGCTAGGGGAAATCCCCTTTTAAGTGAGGAAATTTTTGATTTACTTCTTGAAAACACGCCTGAGAGAATTTCTTGTAAAAAAGCATTTTGGAATCAAGCTCTTCTAGAGCAGCTTCCTCTAGATGAGGTTTGGGGAATTCTAAGGAAGAGGTTGTTAGAGTGGTTAAAACAAAAACCTATCCAGAATTTTCTTGATTTGCTCGCTATCTGTGAGGGGGAGTGGAGTCGGCAGGAGTTCCTTCAACTCGCCAAGCACTTCAGAATTCCACACGCTTTCCACTCGATGAAAACCCTCTTAGAGGGGAGGGTAATCTGCGAAGAATATCGTCCGACTCCTCTTTCACTTCCTTCTACACCCAAACTTTTTTTTCGGCATCCTCGAATTGGAGCCTTTCTTCGAAGTCATATCTCTCCATATCGGCAAAAAATTCTTCACAAGAATGTAGCCATATATTTGGAAAAGAAAGGCTTATTGCCTCTTTCCAAAATCTATCATTTTATTCAAGCTCGGCAAAAGAGAAAGTTGGTAGTCGCTTTGGAGAAAACTTTTGCTTTGTCCAAAACCACCTCAGAAGAGCTAAATTTTTTGCGAATTGTCAAAGAGGCGGAGAAATGTTTTCCAAAATGCCTCGATATACAGTTTATTTTGGCCTGTACGTATAAAAATTTATTACAAAACACGCAAGCCATCTATTATTTTGAGCAAATCTTACTTCAAGCTCCTTCTCTGTCCCTTCGATTTAAGACGGCCATAAAACTTAGCCAGACTTATCTTCAGCAGAAAATGTTTTCTAAAGCTGCCGGAGTTTTGAATGAGATTATCAGAGAATCTCCTAAAAGATTTTTAGGAGAAATCTATTTTACTTATTTCCAAATTTATCAGGCAAAAGAAGACTGGGCCAATGCTAAGATTTGCCTGAGCAAAGCTCTAGACTTTCCCTCTTTGATTTATTTAAACGCTCTTTATCATCTAGCCAAGTTTGAGCTCATCCACCATCGAAGACAAGAGTCCAAAAAGTACCTTACTCTATTGCTAAAATCCGCTAAGAAGAGAAAAAGTAGTTTTTTTCAAATTCTTGCTCACCTAACTTTTTGCCAATATTATCAAGCGGCAAACAACTTTGAAGAGGCCTTAGAAAGTCTTGAAAAAGCTTGGGATGGGCTGAATCGTTGCCAAACAATGGATGCTGCTTATCTTTGTTGGGAACTAGCTCAGTATTCGAAGAGTTGGAAAAATGCCAGCTTTTCCATGGCTCTTCCTCTTCTTTCCAAGGCTCGGAAAATCTTTGCACAACTTCATCAAATTTCCCAGGAAGCTGACATTCTTTTTGAGCAGGCACAGCTTTTCCAACTTCATCAGCAACGAGAAACAGCTCTTTGTCTTTATATGGAGGCAGCCCAGATTTACCAAGGTCTTCAAAACCAGCTAGGTAGTGGACTTTGTTTCTGGCAGATCGCAATGCTTTATTTAGAGAAAAAGGATCTTGCAAAAAGTAAATTTTATATAGAAGAATCTAAAAAAAAATTTATTCTAGCTAAAAATACCGATTGGGAAATCCTCGCCAATATTTATCTGGCTTGGATTGCTTTAGAAGAAGATGATTTCCTTACTTGTCGAATGCATCTCTCCAACTGTTTTCAGCTCAATTTTCTCCAGAAGTTTCCTTACTACAGGCGGGTGGTGCAAAAATTGGATCAATTTCTAGAGTCTCTTCGTTCTTTGGAGTTGTTCAAATCTTTTCTGCAAACCTGGCGGACTCATCCTCCTTCTACGACTTTGGAGCAGCTGATTGGTTATAGTGTTGTTAAGAGAGCTCTTCTCTATATTGAGGAGGATGACTTGCTTATGCTATTGAATGACCTTTGCGAGTTTTCCATTCCTCATCCCCATTGGGGGAGGGAACCTATTCCAGTTTATTTTCGAGATTATAGGGACTTAAAAGAGGGTTATCCTTTTCCGCTTGGGAGTAGAGAGGACTTTCAGCGTGCCAGGGAGCAGCTTGGTTTGGAAAAAAGTTTGCGGTTGGTGTTTAGTTTTGCGAAGATTTTGCAGTATCAGCGCAAGTATCACCGTGCGCTTGAGTGTTTGGTTTGGTGTAGTGAGCAGCATCTTGTTGATCCTGAGGCTTCGACTTTGGAGATTCAGGATTTGATTGAGAGTATTCAGCGGTGCAAATCCGAGCTTCTTGTTTAGGGGAAGATGAGAGAAGTTTTTGGGAAGGGATGGTAGGTGAAAAAGTTTTTGGGAAGTCTGAAAACCTTTTTTCTAAAAAGGGTTTCAGGAGTAAGTGGAAAGGGGTTTTTAGTGGAAAGATTTTCCCCTAAATCACAAAGGTTTTTGGAGGTACGGAACCTTTTTTTGAAAAAGGTTCCGAGAAGAAAAGTTTTTGGGAAGTCTGAAAACCTTTTTTCTAAAAAGGGTTTCAGGAAAAAAATTAATTTTTTTTCTTTATTCCTTGTAGGGTAAGGAGTAGAGAGAGGGCGACGAAGAGGAGGGAGAAGGTGATGGATTGGCGGAGGCTGATTCCTTTTTGGAGTTGCAGGTAGAGGGAGGCAGCGGCGGCGAGGAGGAGCAGGGAGGCGGCGGCGAATTCTGCACCTGGGGGTAGGGTGGGGAAGGTGGTGGTAGGTGGAGGTTCGTTAGTGGCGGAGTGGAAATTGGCGAAGGGGTTTCGATTGAGGAGGATGAGGGTTGCGCAGATGAGGTAGATACCGCCGATGAAGAGGGAGTCTTTGAGTGCGAGGGGATCGTTTGGGGTGGTGGCAAGCACTGCGGTTCCGATGCTGAGGAAGATAAGTCCGATGATGGTATGGGGGAGGCGATTTGTTTTATTCTTCATGGTTTTTCTGTAGGTTGAGGGTATGGAGGAAGATTTCTTCGAGGGAGGATTTTACTTTTTGGAATCGTCGGATTTCCACATTTTGTTTTGCGGCGATTTGGAAGAGCGGGAGGGATTGGGATAGGTTTTGGATTTTGAATTCATCGCCATGGAGGTGGGTGGTGTGGATTCCTTGTTTTTGGAGTTCTTTGAGGAAGGGTTTTAGATTACCACGGGCTTTGATGATAAAGTTTTCTTCTTGTTGTGCGAGGAGTTTTTCTAGGCTATCGTGTGCGAGGATTTTTCCTTCGTGGATAATTACGATGGATTGGCAGATTTTTTCCACATCGGGCAGGAGGTGGGTGGAGAGAATAAAGGAGATTTGGTATTTTTTCCAGAGATTTTGGATGAGTTGGAGCATTTCTTCGCGTCCTTCGGGATCCAGTCCGTTGGTGGGTTCATCGAGGAGGACGAGTTGTGGGTCGTGGACGATAGCTTGGGCCAGTTTAATTTTTTGCCGCATGCCTGTGGAGAGGGATTGTAGGGGGCGGTATCGTTCTTCACCCATGGAGAGGAAGTCGAGGACTTCATGGGCGCGGGAGCGGGCGGTGTTGGCGGGGATGCCGCAGAGCTGGGCGCAATAGGCGACGTAGTGGACGCCTTCTAGGCCGCTGATGTAGGAGTCATTTTCTGGCATATAGCCTACATGTTGGCGGATTTGTTGGTATTGGGAAAAGATATCGAAGTCTAGGACGCGTGCTTTTCCGCTTTGGGGGCGAACGAGTCCAAGGAGGGATTTGATGAGGGTGGATTTTCCTGCGCCGTTGGGTCCGAGGAGTCCGATGGTGCCGGGGTTTATGTTCAGGTTGATATTTTCAAGGGCGGTGAAGTTTTGGTATCGTTTGGTTAGGTTTTCGATGGTGATCATGCTTTTGACCTTTTTTTTTGGGTGTGGTGGGAGATATGCGATAGAGGTGCCAATGTTGTAGTTTTTTATGAGATTTATGGATGGTAAAGGAGTAAATTTTTACTAGATTTGGGAAATTGGGTAGGGGGGTGTGGTTGGTTTCTTCGACGAGGAGGTAGGAAATGGGCGAGGGGGTAGGGATTTGTTGGAGGCTTGGGAGGGGAAGGAGGTAGGCGTTGAGGGCCCAGAGGAGTTGGGGGGAGGCGTGGCCAAGCAGGTAGATTTTCTGGTGTTGGAGTAGGGGGCGGAGTTTGAGGGCTTGGTGGTATTTATTTTGTTGGTATGGGGGGAGGAGCTGGAGGGTTTGGGGCAGGAGGAGGAGGGTGAGCAGAAGAGCGATGGAGGTTTTTTCAAGGGGATTTTCCTTGCGAAGGAAGAGGGGGAGGGCGGTTAGCCAGAGGAGGGGTAGGGGAAGGTTGGTCCAATGGGGGCCTGTTTTCCAAAGGAGGTAGAATGCGAGTGGAGGGAGGGAGAAGTAGAGTAGGGAGCTGGAGTAGTGGTAGAGGGGAGAGAGTAGGTAGCGGTAGTTTTGCCAGGCGAAGGTGGCCATTAGGCAAGCGGGTGGTAGGAGGCTGAGAAAGTAGCGGCTTTTTTTGGCGGGCACTGCGCTGAGCAAAGCGAAGGCGAGGAGGAACCAAGTAATGCTAAAGAGGAGGTTCCAGTGGGGGATGGAGAGGCTTTGGGTGGAGGGAGTTGCGGTGGGAATTTTGCCAAAAAATTTTCGTACAATTCTTATTTCTTGGCGAAGTTGGAAGAGGGCTGCGAGGAATAGAGGACTCCAAGGGGCCATCAGAGCGAGGGAGCGAAGTACGTAGTAATAAACGGGCTTAGCGTGGCCTTGGTTAAGGGAGACCATGTCGGCGTAGAGGATTTTCCAGGTATTGGGTTGTTGGAGGTAGATTGCAAGCCACCAGAGGTTGCCGAAGCCAAGGCTGATAGTGAGGATGAGGAGAAGTTGAAATATTTTTTGAAAAGAGAGGTCTGGCAGGGCGGGGAAGGGAGGTGAGCTAGGTTTTAAGAGAGTTTGAGCGAGTAAGGTGGTGGAAAAAAAGGGGAGGGCAATAAGGTAAAACGCGAGGGGGCCTTTGCTGAGGTAGGAAGCGGTCCACAGGAGGATGGAGAGGGGGAGGTAGGGGTTGAGAGATCTGCGGTGGTGAAGGCACCGGCATGTGGCCCATAGGGCAGCTAGGCCGAGAGCGGTGGCGAAGAGGTCCCAGCGAGCGGTAGGGATTTCGGCGAGCAATTGGGCGCTGGTGAGGAGCATGAGGGTGGGGAGGAGGGCGTATTGTTTGCCAAATAAATTTTGAGTTAGCAAATAAAAGGCGGCGAGGAAGAGAATTCCCATGAAGAGGTTAGGGAGGCGTAGAAAGAAGAGGTGGTTAGAACCTGAGATTTTGGCGGAGGCGGCGGCGGCCCAGGTGGGCAGGGGTGGTTTTTTGATGCGGGGTTTTCCGTTGAGTGTAGGCAGGAGCCAGTGTTGGGAGTCAAGGATTTCTTGTGCAGATTTTAGGTTTCTAGCTTCCATAATGTTCCGCACGGGCAGGGTGGAGAGTAGGACGGAGCAGCTCAGCGGCCAGAGGACGAGGAGGAGAAGGTAGATTTTGGGGAGTGGGTGATTTTCCATGGGTTTTAGGGGGGGGGAGGCGTTCAGTGGTTTTCAGAGCTTTGGTAGGGAGGAAAGTTTTAGCTTGGTTGGACCACAGCTTGGATGATAAGGGGATCCACTTGAAATTTTTCTAGGAACTCTTGGCGTTCTTTCTGGATTTGTTTTACCCATTGTTGGTATTGGTGGAGGCGGTGATGTTTTTTGAAGAAGAGGTAGGGTTGAAGGATTTCGGGGGGGACGAGTTTGAGGAGTGGTTGGTTGGCGGGGTGTTGGACATCGACGACGAGGTATCCGAAATTGGGGTCGGTGCACCATTGGATTTCTTCGCGGAACATGGCTTCTAGGATAGAGCTGGAGTGTTGGATAGTGATTTTAAGGGCTGTTCCTTCTTCTACTTCTTTTTGACCACCACCGATATAACCTGTATTCATCATCCAGGTTTGGACATTTTCCATAGTTTTTAGCAGTTGGCTAAAGCGTTTAGCTTGCAGTCCAAAGGCGCTGGGGAAGAAGGGTTGGGTGAAGGGGGAGCGGGTTCTACCGCGTTCTTTGCCTGCGGCGGAGGTTTTACTGGTTTCGCCTAGCATAAAGTAGCCTGCGGCTTGTTCGGGGCTGCTGAATTGGACGATAGCGGGGGTAGCGGCATCGGGTCCTTCGTCTCTGTTGAGGATGCCCATGGATTGGACAGGTGGGATATTTTGGAGGTTTGCGGCGTTGGGGATTTCGCTCAGGGGTATTACGGCTCGTCCGTTTTGTGTCCAGACGACGAAGTCCCAGCCATCTTTGGGGATACCGTTTTCATCGAGGATTTCTTGTGGGGAGATTTTGCCTTGGATATAGTCGTGGAGGTGTTGTGGATTTTCTTTATTGGCGAGGAAGATTTTTTTGTATTGTTCTACTTCTTTGGGGGAGAGGAGTTGTTTGGAGAAGTCGGGTTTTTGTTGTTCATCGAGGAAGACGTTTTCGAGCCAGGCGGTGGGTTTTAGGCAGCCTTGGTAGAGGATGGGTTCGGTATTGGGGGTAAGTCCGAAGGTTTTGGCGAAGCAGCCATTTTCGGTGATGGTGCAATTTCCTTTTGGCCAAAGGCAGACCATATCATCTTGGATAGGTTGGGTGAGTTCGCCTTGTTTGGAGAAGGTGGTGGTGGTTTTTCCTGTTCCGGAGAGGCCGAGGATGGTGACGGTGAAGAATTTTTTTCCTACTTTTACGGCTTTTGCGCCTGCGTGTAGGACTAGGCCGCCTTGTTGGTAGACGTATTCGTTGAGCATTCGGAGGGCGGCTTTTTTGCTTTCTCCGAAGTAGTCGGGGCCCATGATGTAAGTGGTCCAATTTTTTAGGTCCACAAGTATGGCTTGTTGTCCGGGGAGGTCTTGGGGGAAGCAATCGGGGGTGTAGAGGATGTGGAATTTTGGTTGGAAGGGTTGTTGGAGTTGTTGGGGGTTTTCGACTGCTTTTCGGGGGAAGGCGAGCAGTTGTTGCATACCGGCGATATTGGCGGCTTCGGGGGTATAGAGCCATCGGGTGGGGACAGCTTTGGGGCCGAGGCCTAGGTATCCGTCGATTTGGATGAGTGTTCCGACGTTTTGGATATAGTTTTGCTGGAGTTGGATATAATTTTGTGCGATTTTGGGGTCTAGGACTTTGCTGGAGTAGAGGTGTTGGTTTTCTGGTTTATCGAGGATGTAGGTATATTGGGCCATTCTAGCTTTATTGCGTGTGATGCGGTTGAGGTTTTGGTGGTAGGTTTGGATGACCACGTAGGGGATTTGTAGGGCGAGCTCTTTGAGTTGTTGTTGAGAGGGATTGGAAAGGATTTTGAGAGAGGAGGTAAGTTTGATCATGGTTTTTTCCTTGGTAAAAATTTGTGGTTTGAGAAAGCGGTTTTTCAAAAGAAAACACCCTCTTCTGAAATTTGTGGGAAATTGGCGGGGGGTAGGTTGAGAGAAGAGAGTGTTTGGGATTAGGGGGGGGGAAGAGGTTGTTTTTTTTGAGGGATTTCACGGCGGTTGGGAGGTGGGTATTAGGGGACGTCGAAGGTTCCCCAGATGTTGAGGAAATCGAGGGAATTGCCTCCATGTTCGATTTGGAATTGGGTGATATTGACTCCGGCGACGGAGGGGAGGGGGATATCTTGCAGGGTTTTGATCATTTGGGGGTAGATGATAGGGACGAGTACGTTGAGGAGGGTTTCGATTTTATTTTGATCGAAGTCCACGAGTGGTTCGGCGGTGACGTCTCCGATGAACATAGGTCGGTTGGAGGATTCGACGGTGAGTTTTGAGTTTTGGATTTTCGCTTTTATATCGGCGGAGAGTTGGAGGCGTACTCTCATCAATTCTCTTTCTAGGGCGCCTTGGTGTGCGATGAGGATGAGTTCCACTTCGCCCATTTTGAAGGAGAGGGTTTGGGGAGAGCCGATTTTATTTTGCACAATGGGGGGTAGGGTGGGTCGGATTTTGATGGTGAGGGGGTCGTTGTTGTTGAGATGGTTTTGGAATTCGGGGTAGAGGCTCATGAGCATAGAGGCTTGGAGGTTGATGGGGGCGGAGGTACCTAGATTTTGGAAGAATTGGTCGTTGATATCGATATCGAGGATACCGGCTTTCCAGGCGGCGTGTAGGATACGGTTGAGGAAGTCGTCGTTGAGGGCGATAGCGACTTCTTTGGTGGTATCGGGATTTGGGGGGAGGCCTGGGGTGATTAGGGAGCTATGCAGGTTGGTTTTGACAGGGGTGCCGGCTTGGACGTTGGCGTCTGCGGCAAGGGAGAGGCCGGAGGTGAGGAATTGTGCGCTTTGGGGTTGGAGGGAGAGGTTGATATTTTTGCCTAGGACGTTGAAGCTGAGGGGGTCGTAGACTTTTTTGAAGGTATCTTGGAGAAAGCCGGGAACTTTATCGTTGAGGACTTTGATCACTTCGCTGATGAGGACGTTTTTGATTCCGTTTTCGAAGAAGTCCACAAATCCGGAGGGTACGGTCCAGTTATAGACTTGGAGGGTTAGGTTAAATCCTTCGAGGTCGAGGTTGGTGTTTTGGAAGCTGATATTGAGTTGACCGTTTTGTATAGAGGCGAGGGCTTGGGTATTGGCTTTAGCTTTGGTGGCATCGACGGTAGCGGTTAGGTTAAAGATGCCGACGCCGAAGACGTCGAGATTGCCTTTGATGGAGACTTGGAAGTTTTCGAGATCTATCCAGACGTTTAGTTTTCCGATATCGGGGGCGAGATAGATTTTGGGGTTGGAGTATTGTAGGGTTTCGAGGGTGACGGAGACGTCGAGGATGCTGAGGTAGGTATCGGCCCAGAGGGGGTTTAGGGCTTTGAGTTTGGCTTCTAGGTCGAGGTTATAGAGGAGGGGGATGAGGGCTTGTTGAATTTTTTGGAAGGCGCTTTGGCTGAGGTGCATTTGGAAGGCGTTGGAGATGGTTTGGGAGTCATCTTGGAATTGTCCGTAGAGGACGGAGATGGCGGTGACGCTTCGGCCGAAGATTTTATTTTTGGCCACGGCCCAGATGATATTTAGCCCGGGTTGGAGTGTGATTTGGGTTTGGAAGGAGCCATCGGGGGCAGGGGTGAGGTATTGTCCATTTAGTCCGAGTCCCACGCGCAGGGATTCGACGCCGTATTGGCTATCGTGTACGGTGCCTTTGACGGTGATGGTATTGGTGGTGGTAAAGACGGATCCTCGGGTGGGGGAGGTGATTTCTAGGTCGGGGGCGGGTTTGATATTTTGTGGGATGGTGATGCCGGAGTTGAGGGTATTTCCGGGGGTAGAGAAAGGGCCGGGGTTGATGCTATTTTCGCCGCATCCGGTGAGGGAGAGGTGGAGGGGGAGGAGGAGCAGGAGTATTTTGGGGAGAAGGTGAGGAGTTTTTAAGGTTTTCATGGTATACCTCCGCTGGAAGGCCTGACACTTTTATGCGACAGTGTCATAAATATGCGACACTTGCCCGATCCAATTGAAAAGTTTCCCTGCCCACCCAAACCAAGGAAACAAGGGTTTGCTCACCGTGAGCGCTTTCTTCATAAATTGAGGAACTTCCTGCGTCGGCAGCGGCTACTTTCTTCGCAAATCATAGCTTAAAGCTGCAGTCTGCTCTTTAAGCTTTTGTTTAGGGCCTTCTGCCCCATCTTTTGGTGAGCGACTTTGATGTTGTAAAAGCGATTGTTTTTGGATTTCTGCTATACGTTTTTAGATTTTTACAGGATTTTATCTACAGATTTTCAGCAAATTTTATACCAAATACCGAGTGGATTTATTTTTTGCTTTTTGCTAGATGAAATAAAATTTCTTTCAACCAGCGATAAAAGCGCTGGACGCTCGCCAAATTTACCTTTTCTTCCGGGGTATGGGCGCCCTCAATAGATGGGCCGAACGAAGCTATATGCATATGGGGAAACGTCCTCTTGAAAACCCCGCACTCTAACCCGGCATGGATAGCTTTCACAACGGGCTCACGTTTAAAAAGCTTTTTGTGGGTCTCTTTGAGGGTTTTTAGAAGAGGGGATTGAGGGTTGGGCTGCCAGCCGGGATAATCTGTGGCATGCTTGACCTTGGCCCCGGCAAGCTGGAAAACGGAGCGAACAAACGCCTGCACCGCCTGCTTGGCGCTCTCCAGCGAACTGCGCTGGCTGGTCTCCACCACCAACTTCCTCTCTTGAATGGAGACAATGGCTAAGTTGGTAGAGGTTTGCACAAAATTTTCCAAATGTTGGTCAAATGCGATCACTCCGTGGGGCAACGCAAGAAGGAGCTGAACTATCTTCTGACTTTGAGCGGGGGATAGAACAGGCTGAGACTTCGCAGCGGAGACCTTTTTCCCACTGAGCTCCAGCTGGGGATCGCTTTGGGAGAATTCCTGCTGAAATTGTGTCTCTAGATTGGCCAATAAAACTTGGGCTTTGGTTTTGTCCGCAGGCGAGAAAAAAATCACCGCCTCCGCCCGATCGGGAATGGCGTTTCGCTTGCTCCCCCCCTCCAAATGGGCCAGATAAAACTGAATCCCCGCCTCCCAAAGATGGTGCAATGCCCGAGCAAGCAGCTTAATCCCATTGGCCCGCGGGCGATGAATCTCTAGCCCCGAATGGCCTCCACTTCCCCCCTGCAAGCCAACGCGATAGGCAATCTTTCCCTCCGGGGGCGACGACCATTTCAGCGAAAGCGTACCAATGGTATCCACTCCCCCCGCGCATCCAATAAACACGCTTCCCTCCTCCTCACTGTCTAGATTTAAGAGATAACTTCCCTTTAAAAAAGAGGGCTGAACACAAAACGCCCCGACCAATCCCCGCTCTTCATCTGTGGTAAAAAGCAGCTCCAAAGGCCCATGGCAAAGTTTGCGCTCCTCCAATAAAGCGAGCATCGCGGCCACTCCAATGCCATTATCCGCCCCCAACGTCGTATCTTTGGCGCCTAGCCAACCGTCAAGAAGTTTCCATCGAATGGGGTCTCTCTCAAAATTGTGCTTGCTGCTCTTCCTCTTGATGCAAACCATGTCCGTATGGCTTTGGAGAGTGACAACCGGAGCCTGCTCATACCCTTTGGAGGGAGGGACCTCAATCAAAACATTTTTGGCCTCATCCATCCGGTGATTTAGCCCCTTCTTTTGGGCCAATTCTACCAAATAGTTTTGAATCTTTTCCTCCTTGCCAGAAGGACGAGGAATTTGGCTGATTTCGTAGAATTTCTGCCAAAGTTTTTTTGGTCGGAGTTTTTCAAGAATTTTATTGGTCATATGAGGTTCCCTTGTCGCTACTTCCTTTTTCCTGAGAAGTCGGGATGGAAATGTGCTCCTGTGGATGCTCAAAAATTTGGCGAAAAATCTCCAGGGCTCGAATGCCATAAAAAGCGTCCGTGATTCGCTCATCCAAAGAAATGCAAATCGGCAAAAGCTTGCGCACCTCCGGCTGACGCTGAGCTCCTACCACCACCTCCTCTTGAGCCCTGCCCATCACGAGAAAAATGGGAATATTGCCGTACTCATAAAGGTGATGGAAAGCAGCATCCACCTGAATACTACCTAAGTTTGCAATAAAAAGACTGGCGTAGAGAGGGTCATTCCTAATGAAAGAAGCGGGCAAAAGGCCAAAATGATCCAGCATCCGCTGAAAACGCACAACTAAGGAAAGAAGAAAAACAGGTAGACGCAACAGAAATTGCATTTCTTTATCCGTGGCGGTCTTTTTTCCACTGCGAGAAAGCTCTACCGCCTCTTGCACGGTATCGAAAATCTCCCCTAGGGACTGCTCTGGTGTGAATAAACGCTTCACCGTCACAATGGGCGCATCTTCCTCTTTGGCCTTCTTTGCGCTCAAACTAATCCAAATCCCTCGCCGTTGAAAAATACGCTTGCCCGCCACAAACCGATTGAGCTTGGGCTTCCGAGCTAAAGTCTGGATTGCCCCAAAAATAGCTAGATGAAGATAGGTGATCTTCTTTCCTGTGGACTGACGAAATTTCTCAATGAAATCCTCCGTTCGGCTTACGTCCAATTTGTACTGAAAGTAAGCAATTGCCTCATTTTTCCCCCGCATAATAAAGGGAATGATCCGGCGAATTGGAGGTAAATCCCGCACATAATCTCCATCGCTTCTCCAAATCCAGGGCATTTTCCACCTTTGCAGAATTTCTTTCCAAACAATCTTAAAATTTTACTTATTATATCAATTTTTTCCGCAAAGGCAAGGAATATCTTTTAGCCAGATTCTGGAAGAAAGCCTTTAACCCTTTTTTACTCTACCAAAGTGCCTAATGGCCATCTTATACTGAGCTAAACTGGCCCGAACATATCGTATAAACCGACTCCAAGGAAATTTTTTCCCTGGACATAACGTATGTCCCCGCCGTACACGCCAGTGGGGAAGCACATGGGTTAAAGGAATTCGGTACTTGAGCATTAAATAAGCTACCAAGTGGGAAAGAGCGTAAATTTGCTTAGGCGTGGGAGAAGTGCGCTGAAAATTGCCTACCAAACAAATCCCAATCCCATGGCGATTGTACCTCCGATTTCCAGCATGAGCCCCCGACTTCTGAAGCCTCCAGCGAAAACCCACCTCCACCTCCCCATCCCCTGATCGAGTGCCATTTCCAATCACAAAGTGATAGCCCAAACCCTGCCAACCCCTACGAAGATGGAAGCGGTGAAATATCTCAGCATTGCCACTTGGAGTGGAACTGTGATGAATTACGATATATCGCCAACGCTTTGTAAGGGGAGCACGAGGCTGAAGCGAAGAAGGAAGGGGAACAGAGGGCAAAACAGAAGGGGAAAGACGACGCCGAGAAGGCGAGGAAGCTGCCTTCGAATCTGTAGGCGCAGGGGGGGAGAAAACAACCGGGCGAAGCTTGTCATAGGTTCTTAAAAAACGCCTTGGGATGTAAACCTCCCCCCCCAAGGTATACACAGGAGCACTAAGAGAATATGTGCGAGAATTGGAAATAAAATAGGATTTCCCCGGAAGAAAAACGATTTGGTTTTGACTATCTCTACAAATAACCTTTCCATCTTTGCCATAAACCTCCCAGCGGAAACGCTTTTTCAACTCAGACAAGGGAATATAAGGATCAAGCACCTCTGAGGAAGAAGAGGACCTCTGTGTCGTGCACCCTGTGAACAAAAGGAAAAAAATCCCTATCCAGCTAGCAAAATTCCTGAAAAATAATGGCGCTTGCATACTCTTTCCTTTTAACCAAAAGCAAATTTAAGCAAATGAAAACATTTTCCCAAAATATAACTACTCTCCATCAAATTCACCCTTACTAAAATTCACCCTTACTATTCCCTGTATCGGTTAGGAAAAGAAAAAACTTAATCCAAAACAGCCTCCCCTCCGCCTCTACAACTCCTCAACGCTCCCTCTTATCATCAGTCCTAATTCCACACTAGAAGAGAACTCCGTGCCGCATACGTGGAGATAGAGTCCTCTCACTGTAGGGAGACCGTAAACCAGTAGGATTTCCTCCCCGTTTTCGGGGAGGATAGAGTCCTCTCACTGTAGGGAGGCCGCAAACCTCTGAAGCAATCGCTTTGAGTGAAGGGCGAAAATCCAAAATACCTCCCAGCATTCTCCCTCTATCCCTATAAAGCAAAAGTTAAGAACATAGGAAATCTTGCCCAAATACCAAATACTCCAAAAGACAAGCAAGACGAACAATTAGATAATTTCGCTCACTCCAGAAAAGAGCAAGCCTTCTCCCCGGATAACTATTTAAAAACTTAAAAACTAAGATCGAAGATTGGGATGTCTGGTGGGATTGGAAAATTTCACACCCCCACCCAGGGTGGGGGGAAGAAATAAATGCATACCCTCTCCTTTTGCATAAGCTTTAGAGTTTAGCTTATGTTTTAAAAAAGGTTTTCTCCTTTCCTTTTCGCCCTATTCCGACCCGCCTCCCGAGGGCGAGGGAATAGGAGAAAACCCGGTATGTTAGTTCAATGTTCTAGCAAATTATATGCCATTTTTATGAAAATTTTGAATGTGCAGAAAAAAAAACATATATTTTGATATCTTATTTATTTTAAAGTATTTACATTACTTTGTAAGAGAAAATGTAATAAAAGGGGAATGCTCCAAGAGAGCGGATTTGGCAGAAAATAGTCAAAATCTTTAGAGTAACCCTGTCTCATTTTGGGACACCAAGAATCGAAAAGCGGGTTTTCTAGCCATCCAAGCTTGCGTTTTTTCCCTTTAGTTTAAGGCTAAACTTAGATTCCATAAGAAGGAGGGAAATTGGTGATGAGAAAGAGGGATAGAATGAGGGGAGAGTAGCTGAAGAACTTTTACGAATGTGTTTCCAATGACTCATTCAAAGGATACCTTTTTGTTTTTGGTTCCATTCGATGGCTTGTTTGAGGAGTTCGGTAGAATTGGCTATTCCCAGTTTCTCTTTGATGTTTGCGCGGTAGGTTTCAATGGTTTTTACACTTAGGCAGAGGAGTTGAGCAATTTGCTTGGTGGTTTTTCCTTCCCCAAGTAAGGTAAAGACTTCTAGTTCTCTATCACTAAGCTTTTCGACCGGCGAGGTTTGAGGGGGATGTTGGCCTTTATTGGAGAATTGGTGTAGCATTTTGGCGGTGATTTGTTCGCTAAAGAAGATGCCTCCGTTGAGGATTTTTTCGATGGCATCTATTACTTTTTCGCTAGCTTCTTCTTTCATGACATAGCCTTTTGCTCCAGCGCGTAGGGCGCGTTCAGCGTAGATATTTTCATCGTGCATAGAAAGCACGAGGATAGGGATTTCCACTCCCATGGATTTTAGCTGTTTCATTAGCTCTAGTCCTCCCATTCCCTTGGCTAGGGTAAGGTCTAAGATTATAATGTCGGGGCGATTTTTTTGTAGATATTTTAAGGCTTCGCTAGCTGAAGAGAGTTCTGCGCAAACTTGTAGGTTTTCTTCTTGGTTGATAAGAAACGCTAGTCCTTGTCGTAGGATGGGATGATCATCAACTAGGAGGACTTGTTTTTTTGTTGTTTTTTTTGGGTTTTTCATTGTTTGTTATCTCGTTTATAAGGGAGTTGGATGGGGTTTTGGTGGGGTAGATGCAGAGGACTTTGAGGCCTTGAGGTGCTGAGTGAATTTCGAGATGGCCACCAATGATTTTGGCTCGGTAGTGCATTGTATGGAGGCCGAGGCCGAGGTATTTTTTTTGCGTTAGGAGCTGGGGGGGAATTCCTTTTCCATTGTCTTGGATAGTTAGGTAGGAGTTTTGTTTGTCTTGGTGGAGGGATATGGTAATTTTGGTGGCTTTTCCGTGTTTTAAGGCGTTATGGCAGGCTTCTTGGATGATGCGATAGAGATGGATAGCTTGATCGGGGGGAGGGGTGTTTTGGGTTTTCCAGTGGGTTTGGCATTGGATATGAAAGAGTTTTTGGAGATTTTGGGCAAACTCGTCCACGGCATCTTGCAGGCCATTTTGTTGCAATTCGATGGGATAGAGTCCTTTGGCGAGGTTTCTTGTATCTTTGATTACTTCGTTGATCAGCGAATTGATTTGCTCTGCGATTTTGGCTTGAGAGGGGTGCTGTTCTTTTAGTTTTTGAGCAAGAGACTTGGCCAAAAAGGCGATGCCGGTAAGTTGTTGGCCGATTCCATCGTGTAGATCTTGCCCTAGGCGTTGTTGTTCACGTTCGGCGATGTTGAGGATTTCTTTTTGCAGTTGTTTCAATTGGGAGATATTTTGAGCCACGGCGATCACTTGTTGTTCCATTCGTTTAGAGGAGAAGAGAACGGGTACTTTTTCTTTATTTTTTGTGATAAAACTGGTCTCTAGGCTCTGAATATCGTGGTTATAGATAGAGTATGGGTTTTGGGGATTGGCCAATTGATGCTCCACGAGGATGGTTTGGATAGGTTGGTTGAGCAATTCAGTGTTTTGGTATTGGAGTAGAGAAAGTGTAGCTTGGTTAAGTCGTTGAATTTTTCCTTCTGAGTTGAGGACAAAGAGAGCGTCTGGCATAGTGTTGAGGATTCTGTCCATATAGGAAGTGCTTACGGTTTTTTGGCTGAGTTCTTCTGCCATTTTATTAAAAGATTTTGTCAGGGAGGCGATTTCATCTTTTCCTTGCACAGGAACTCTGGTTTGGAGATTACCTTCGCCTAGGAATCTGGTAGCTTTCTCCAGCTCGATGATGGGGGAGGCGATGCGATGGGAAGCAAATAGTCCTAGAAGGAGAGCAAGGAGGGTTACCGCAACAATGGCAATCGCACTTAAAAAATTGGTTTGTTGGAAGTATTGATTGATTTGATTTTCTTTTTGTTTTAGGACGTTTTGGTAGCGATGGGTAAGTTTCTGGATGTGTGGGGATATTTTTTTTTGTAGAAGGGAGAGTTTGCGGATTTGAGGGTAGATTTGGGATTGGAGAGCTTGGAATTTTTTCCACAGCTTAAGAGAATATATGGTGGTAAAGTAGGCAAAGGAGAGAGGAGAGAGAAGCGGAGAAGTTGGGCAAAGCTTTTTGGAAAATAGCAGCAGCGTGTGTTTTTGTTCTTTTTTCAGTTGCAGAATTCTGAAGACAAGCCGATAGAGTTCTTTATATTGCTGTGAAATAGTGAACGAATCCTGGTAAGAGTAGACAGGAGCCAAAAACTGGTATTGAGATTTCCATAGAACCAGATCTTTTTCTACATTTTGCCAGTGTTTGAGGAGAAGGGAGGAGGGGTATTCGCTTTTTAGAAGAATATGGAGGTGTTGGAGTAGAGTGGAGAGTTTCTCTAATACTCGTAGCAGAGGGAGTTCCAATTGATTTTTTTTTTGGAGGGAGTGGTAGAGGTGTTCGTACTTTTGGAGGGTAAGGAAATGAACAATGGAGAGGAGGGTAGCTAGGACGAGGAAGCCAAAGACAATTTTTTGTTTGATATTCATCTCTATCGGAGGGGGAGGCGGCAGGGAGGGAGAAGAGAATAAAGCTCTTCTTCCTCCCGATAGGGGAAATGGTGGGAGGTTGGGGATGGATTTATCCGCCGATATTGCTGATTAGCGAGATGAGTGGCATAAATAGGGCGATCACAATAAAGCCTACGGTAGCCCCCATTCCGATAATGAGGATGGGTTCCATAAGGCTAGTCATACTTTCCACTGCCACATCCACATCATCGTCGTAGGTATCGGAAATTTTCATTAGCATTTTATCCAATTCCCCGGTTTCTTCCCCTACATCGATCATATTCACCACTAGATCGTCGAAGATTTTGCTTTCTTTGAGGGGGCCGGCGATGCTTTCGCCTTCTTTGATGCTGTTGTATACATTTTCTACCGCTTTGGCCACAACTTCATTTCCAACGGCATCTTTCACAATCCCTAGAGCTTCTAGGATTGGCACCCCGGAGGCGATGAGTGTACCCAGGGTTCTGGTGAAGCGGCTGATGGTAGATTTTCTGATAATCATTCCAAAAATGGGGATATTGAGTTTAATTTTATCCACAGCGAAGCGTCCGCTAGGGCTTTTTACGATCATTTTATAGGTGATGATGATGGTAGCGGGGATGACGATGAGGATGGCCCACCACCAGACTTTGACGAAGTCGGCGATGGAGAGAAGAAGTTCCGTCATCATGGGGGTTTGGACGTTACTTTCTTTGAACATTTTTTTAAAGGCGGGGATGACGAAGATCATAATTCCTGTGAGGATTAGGACAGCGATGGTGATCACGGCGACGGGATAGACCATAGCGCCGAGGACTTTTTTGCGGAGTTTGAGGGATTTTTCTTGGAAGATGGCGAGGCGTTCGAGGATGGTATCGAGGACACCTCCGGCTTCACCAGCTTTGATCATATTGACGTAGAGTTTGTCGAAGGTTTTGGGGTGTTTGGCTAGGGCTTCGGAGAAGGTACTTCCGCCTTCCACATCGTTGGCGATGGCTTCCAATTGGGTTTTTAGGGCGCAGGGTTTGAGTTGTCCTTCGAGGATGCGGAGGCTGCGCACGATGGGCAGGCCGGCATCTTGAAGGATGGAGAGTTGTTGGGTGAATTGGGTGAGTTGTTTTTGGGAGACGCCGCCGAAGGTAAAGCTGCTTTTTTTCTGTTTAGCGATGGCTTGACGAGCGCTCATACCGGGGGAGGTTTCTTTTTCTTTTTTCCCGCTTCCCCCTTTTTTTTGTTTCACTTTTGTGGGATAATATCCCATGCTTCGCACTTTTTTTACGGCTTCTTGTTTGCTAGAGGCTTCGATATCCTTTCTGAGCTTATTTCCTTTTTGGTCCATTGCCTCGATGGTAAAGAGCGGCATTCCAACCTAGTTTTACAAGGTCTTCCTCAATTTCGAAAGAGGAGGCCTTGAAGGAACTCCTTTCTAGTCCCTAGAAATTGCCCTATTTATTTTACAATGATTTCCAACTTCTCCATTCCTACCCATGAACGGGTGATGAAAATCTAAGCAAACACGGTCTCGCGGACCACTTCTTCGATGGTGGTAATTCCTTCGTGGATTTTCGCTATTCCGCACTCCCGCAGGGTTCGCATTCCGTTCTCACGGGCGGCTTGTCTCAGTTGGGAGGCGGGGGCTTCGTCGAGGATAAGGTTGCGCAGTGTTTCGTTGATAAGGAGGATTTCATAGAGGGCTTGTCTTCCTTTGTAGCCCATTTTGTTGCAGGTTTTGCATCCAGCGCCGCGGTAGAAGCTCTTTCCCATTACATCTTTTTTGGTGAGGTTGAGCTCATAGAGTTCCTCATCTGTGGGTTCATATTCTTCGATGCAATTGGTGCAAATTTTTCGCACTAGGCGCTGAGCGATCACCGCTTCTAGGGTGGCAGAGACCAGGAAGGGTTCGATGCCGAGATCCAGCATTCTGGCGATGGTGAGGGGGGCGTCATTGGTGTGGAGGGTAGAGAGGACGAGGTGGCCTGTGAGGGCCGCTTCGACGGCAATTTGGGCGGTGGTTTTGTCTCGGATCTCGCCTACGAGGATTTTATCCGGGTCTTGTCGTAGGATAGCCCGCAGGCAGGAGGCGTAGGTGACTCCGATTTCTTCGTTCACGGGCACCTGGATGACGCCTTCGAGGTCGTACTCGACGGGATCTTCTGTGGTGATAATTTTGGTATCTATGGTGTTGGCTTCGCTGAGAGCGGAGTAGAGGGTGGTGGTTTTGCCGCTTCCAGTGGGGCCGGTGACAAGCACAATACCGTTGGGTTTGGCGATTAGAGCTCGGAAGACTTTTAGTTCGTTTGGCTTTAGGCCGAGGCATTCCAGATCTAGGTTGACATTGGTTTTATCGAGAATTCGCATCACGGTGCTTTCGCCGTGCATGGTGGGGAGGGTGGACACCCGTAGGTCCACTGGTCGGCCGCCGATGGTGAGTTCAATTCGGCCGTCTTGGGGGAGGCGAGTTTCGGCGATATCGAGTTTGGACATCACCTTCACTCGGGAGGTGATGGCCATACTGAGGTGGACAGGGGGGGACATCATTTCCCGCAGGACGCCATCGATTTTCATACGGATTTTTAGTTCTTTTTCGAAGGGTTCGATATGGATATCGGCGGCGCGTTCTTTGATGCCTTGGAGGAGGATGAGGTTGAGGTATTTGATGACGGGGGTGGAGTTGGCTTGGCTTTCTAGGTCGGCGAGGTCGGGGACTTTTTTCTCTTCGAGCAGGGCCATTTCCTCTTCGGTTTCTCGCATTTCTTGGAGAATATCTTCGATGCTTTCTCCCTCTTCGGAGGAGTAATATTTTTCGATGGCTCGGTTGACCTGTTCTTCTGTGGCCACAGCGCCTTGGACTTTGCAGTTGACCATAAAGTGCAAATCGTCAAGAACATTGATATTCATAGGATCGGCGAGAGCCACATAGAGAACCCCCTCTTCGAGCATATAGGGGATAACTCGGTAGGTTTCCACAAAGGTGGGATCCACCATATCCAGGACTTCTTGGGGAATTTCAATCTCATCCAGGTCCACCACATCCATTCCCATTTGGGCGGCTAGGGCAAAGCCTACATCTTCTTCTGAGATATAGCCCAGATCCACGAGAATTTTCCCTAGGGCGCCTCCTTTTTTGCGCTGGATTTTTAGGGCTTTCTTCAATTCCTCATCTGTGATGAGCTCCATTTCTTTTAGTAATTCACCCAGACTTTTCGCCATTTTTGAAGGGGGGGAAATGCTATGTTTTGGGTGTGCTTTCCCCATTCTCCTTATGGATTTGTCAAAAATTTAGAGCGCAAATAGAGAAACTTTTTCTCCGCTTTGTCTTTCTTTTAAGAATACTAAAATTTTTGCAGAAATCAAGTCTCCCTTAAGGATTTCCGTTTATTTTTTTGCATTTTGTTCTGCCGTGTAGGCTTTTACCTTGCGTTGCAGTTCCTCTTTGTGGACGCACTTGGCCATCATATCGGAGTATTTGATCTTTTTTTCTTTAAAGAGTCGAAAGAGGTGGTCATCGAGCAATTGCATCCCATACTTTGCCCCGGTTTGGATAGCAGAGGTGATCCGGTGGGTTTGGTTTTCGCGGATGAGGTGAGAGATGGCGGGGGTGACCACCATAAGCTCAAAGGCGGCGATGCGTCCTTTGCCGTCTAGGCGGGGTAGCAGGGTTTGGGAGAGCACGGCCAAAAGGCCCACAGAAAGCTGGGCTCGCACTTGGGCTTGTTGATTGGTAGGAAAGGCGTCGATGATGCGGTTGACAGTCTCCGCTGCCCCGGTGGTGTGGAGGGTGCCAAAGACCAGGTGTCCGGTTTCCGCGGCGGTGATGGCGGCGGAGATGGTCTCTAAATCGCGCATTTCCCCTACTAGGATCACATCTGGATCTTGCCGGAGGGCTCGGCGGAGCGCCTCGGAGAAATTGGTCACATCCACATTGATTTCCCGTTGAATCACAATGGATTTTTTATGGGTGTGATAAAACTCAATGGGGTCTTCGATGGTGATGATATGCCGGTCTACTTCTTGATTGATGAAGTCGATCATCGAGGCTAGGGTGGTGGACTTGCCGCTGCCGGTGGGGCCGGTGACAAGAAACAGGCCTCGCGGGGCGAGGCAATAGGTTTTGATGATGGGGGGGAGGCCAATTTCTTCCAGGCTTAGGAGGGTATTGGAGATTTGGCGCAGGACCATTCCCACATTGCCTTTTTGTTTGAGCAAGCTTACACGAAAGCGGGCCTTCTCTCCGAAGGCAAATCCAAAATCGCTTCCTCCCTGTTCGTTAAGTTCTTGTTGGCAGCGTTCCGAGGAGATGCTTTTCATCAAACGCATGGTATCATCGGGGGTAAGAGGCGGGGTGTTGAGGGTTTTTAGGCGTCCATTGATGCGCAGTGTAGGGGGGCGCCCCACCTCGATATGGATATCGGAGGCCTTTTTATCGATAGCAAGCTCAAGAAGTTTTTCGATTTGTATGGTCATCGCTTCTACCTATTTTTTTTCACGGGTTTTTCCGTTTTGCAGAAAAAAAGGGTTTTTCCTCTAGTTGCGCTAGTATTCCAGGGTCAAATCGGCTCGGTGGGTCAATCGCAAAACCTCATCTATGGTGCTTTTGCCCTCCATCACCTTGCGAAGGGCATCTTGCTGGAGAGAGGTCATCGTGGACGAGAGAGCGTATTCTCGGATACGCTCTGTGGGTTCGGAAGCGAAGATTAGTTCCCGCATTTGGGAATCCACTTCCATGAGTTCATAGACGCCTTGACGCCCTTTGTAGCCGCTTTGTCCACAATCTTCGCATCCCACAGCGTTGTAGAATTGCTTGCCAATGGCCTCTTCTCTACTTAAACCCACCGAACGCAATTCCGCCTCGCTTGGCTCGTAGGGCTGTTTACAGCTTGGGCATAGGAGACGGATGAGCCGTTGGGCTAGGACGGCGATCACCGATGATGCCACCAGAAATGGTTTGACATCCATATCGATCAGGCGGGTGATTGCGGAGGGAGCGTCGTTGGTATGGAGGGTGGAGAAGACCAAGTGGCCTGTTAGGGCGGCTTGTATGGCGGTTTCGGCGGTTTCCTTGTCCCGAATCTCGCCTACCAGAATGATATTGGGAGCTTGGCGAAGCATTGCCTTAAGGATTTTGGCGAAGGTCATGCCGATTTGGTGTTTTACTTCGGCTTGGTTGATGCCGGGGAGGTTGTATTCGATGGGGTGTTCGGCGGTGATGATTTTCACCTCGGGGCGGTTGAGCTTTTTCAGGGCTGCGTAGAGGGTGGTGGTTTTGCCGCTTCCGGTTGGACCGGTGACCAGGAAGATGCCGTTGGGGCGTTTGATGATCTTTTGAAAGCGGTTGTAATCGGTTTCGTGCAGGCCTAAGTCTTCTAAATCCTTGAGGGCTTTTTCCTTGTCTAGGATTCGGAGTACCACGCTTTCGCCATGGGTGGCGGGTAGGGAGTTTACCCGGAGATCGATTTCTCTGCCCTCGCATTTCATTTTGATTCTACCGTCTTGGGGGCGTCGCTTTTCAGCCATATCCATTTTGGCCATAATTTTTACCCGGGCGATGATGGAGTTTTGCAGCTTTTTTGGAGGGGATTCCTGCTCCACGCACATTCCATCAATGCGATAGCGTACCCGCAGTTTTTTCTCCATAGGCTCGATATGAATATCGCTGGTTCGCTTTTTCACGGCCTCAGAAATGATCAGATTTACCAGCCGAATCACGGGCGCATCGCCATCCTCTTCATCTTCTGGAACTTCTAGGTCTTCCAGGTCATCCCGCACAGCGATATCTGCGTTGGTAAGGTCTTGGATCATATCGTCGATTTTATCCTCAAGACCGTAGTATTTC
The DNA here is from genome assembly GCA_003694635.1 of Planctomycetota bacterium. Classification (GTDB taxonomy): domain Bacteria; phylum Planctomycetota; class J132; order J132; family J132; genus J132. The sequence goes on along the minus strand of RFKQ01000056.1, from coordinate 3,722 downwards.
GAAATCAGCATAGTTAGGGCTTCATGGGAGGCAATGGCGCACTCTACCGAGTCCACATCCAGGAGGAAGCGTAGGTTTTCTAGCGTGATATAGTCAAGGGGATCGGCAGAAGCTACGATAAGAGAGCGTCCTTTTTTCTTGACGGGTACGATAAAATGCTCCGAGACCACGTCCTTAGGAACGCTTTCGACAAGGGACTTGGATAGCTCACCACCGGTGAGGTTGACGTAAGGGAGGGAGTTTTGTTTGGCAATGGCCTTTGCGATAGTTTCTGGGTCAGCGTGTTTTAGCTTTATCAACGCCTCGCCCAAACGGCAGCCGTGTTCTTCTTGATATTCCAGGGCTTCCTCGAGCTGTTCTTGGGTGATCTTGCCCTTTTTTAGGAGGATTTGCCCGAGCATTCTCCTCTTCTTCGCCATACTTCCTCCACGGATTTGGATTGGATTTTTCTTGAGCTAGCAGTTATGATTTTGATATTTTTAATATTTTATCAATAAAATACCTAGGGGGTTGCGGGAAATACTTTGAGTTTGCGGTTTTGCTGGAGAGGGGGAATACTGATAGCAACTAACCGGGACACTTCCTTTATCCATATCTCAGTTTGACATCATAAGGATGAATTTTTTTATTATTGGGGAGTGAGAAAAATTGGCATTCCCAAAAACTCTTCCAGCGCCGATTTTTTTGAAATACAGCCAATGTTTTTTGGTTTAGTTGTTCATTGGGAGCTTTCTTTAGAAAAGCCCAAGGTGGGATTCGAACCCACAGCCCCAGCTTTACGAAAGCTGTGCTCTACCGTTGAGCTACTTGGGCTTTAAGGTTGGAGTGTAAAAGGGATCCACACTGGCGCCAAATTTTAATAGCTAAGTTCAGTTTTTTCTAAAATTCCTAAACATTCTAAACTAAAACATCGAGCCAAGGCTTCTAATAAGTCAAGGGGAAACTACGTTCGTCTGGTAACCACCCGAGCAGAGATGCCAACGGACTTAAATTTGCGGAAGATAGAATCCGCATAGTCTTTATCCACCCCTTTCACCACCGAGATTATGGTTTGAGAGGTGAGCTTCATGGCTTCTTTGAGAGGGATTTGCTTGATTTCTGCGAGAAGCTTGGCCGCTTTTTTCTTTTTTTCTTCCCCTGTAATCCTCGAAATCACCACCCCATGGGGGCCTGTGTGCTCTTCGGAAGGCGGGGAGGCGGAAGAAAGTTTGGAGGGGGGGGGCTCCTTTTTTTTGGGAGAGGAGACGCGGGAAGATTTTGCTGATTTTACGGATTTTTTGGACTTAGAAAGTGCAGTTGAGCGAGCAGATTTTGTGGTGGATTTGCTTTTTTTTCCTGGTGCTAAGGTGGCCATCATCTGGAGCGCTTCTTCTTTACTCAAGGGCTCAAAAGCTGGATCACTTGGCTCCGATAATTGAGAGCTAAGAATGGGATCATTTTCTACCTTATCTTCTTGAATAATTTGCAAAGCTTTGGCCGGATCCACCCACTCTTCTTCGCTTTCGTATATGGGAAGAAGGCCGTCTAAGTTGACCAGCAATTCGTCTCCGGAATCATCGACAGCTTTAAAAGTTGCATCCGATTCTAAAACCTCTAGATCATCTTCGGATTCTAGCTCCTCTTCTTCCATGGGGCTAAGGGCATCGAGATCGATTTCCTCTGATTTTTCCTTCAGTGAGGAGGGAGCATTGGAAGACTGGAGGGCTTGTTCTGTTTCCAATTCTTGTGGCGATGAAGCAGAGGACGTAGTCTCCAATTTCTCTGGCTCTTCTAAAGGGTCGAGATCTCCAGTCAACTCTAACGGTTCTTCTTGGGAATCAGCTTGAGAATCAAAGGAAATTTCCATTTCAGAAAAATCTGCTGGAGGAACATCGGTGATTTCGATAACTGGATCCTCCACCGGAAGGCTTGGCTGGCTTTCTTCCAAATCCAAACTCTCTTCCTCTGAGGCGGCTTGGGTAGCCAAATCCAGAACGGCATCTTCCTCTAGTTCCAAAATGGAGGAAGTCGGTTGGGTAGATGTCTGAGCATCGAAGGAGATGGTGGCATCCTCCGATTCTACTTCAAATTCTACCACTTCTTCTGCTGCGAGGGAAATCACCTCCTCACTATCCTCTCTCAGGGGAGGATCTTCTTCAGGGAGAACCTCTTCATGAACAATCTCAAGCTCTTCCTTGGAAGAAGAAGGGGCAACTTGATCCGTTTGGGGCGAATTTTCAAAAGATTGAACTTCATCCTCTACGAAGATTTCCTGGCTTTGCCCTAACTGGATGCCAGAGGCAGAAGAAACCTCATCCGCCTCTGGCTTAGTAAAATTTGCTGGAGGCGTCTCTCTTTCCTCAGTCTCTTTGGTAAAAGTTTGGATGATTCCCATAGGAGGGGTTTTCGAGGAGTGTATATTGAGATTTTCTTTTAAACTCTCCATATCTTTGGATTTGACTTGTTGCATCTGGAACGCGGCGTTGCAGCAAGGACAGACAAAAAGATTCATCTCTCCGTTGTAATTTAAGACAATTGGAACTTCTGAAGCCAAGTCTGATTCTTGAGAATTCGAGGTCGTCTCTATTGCCTCAGCGGAGGCAGATTGCTGTGGGTTTTCCACTTCTTGTTGAGATTGAAGCACAATCTCCGGCAATTCCGGCCAATTTACCTTTAGGATTTCCTCTTCTAAAGGGTTATCTGTAATCGTAAGCCTTGCTCCCAAAGAGGCTAATTTTTTTGTTTTTTGCTTAATCCGTCCTGCTACCGGCAAGCTAAGACTATCTAGAAGGATAATCGGAGGGCTTTCTAAGATATCTTGTGCGGTCTCTTCATCTAAGCAGAATAGATTCGCTAGTTCTCGGACAAGATGAGGTGAGCGGGGAGTATCTACAGATGCTAAAATTAGCTTGAAATCATCACTCATAATCGCCTCCTAAGGGCTGGGCCGTAGGGAAACTCTCATCTCAAATCGACGCATAGTCGTATCTAACATTATTTTATGACTACCGTCAAACTTTCATCAAGCAACTTTTTGTCAGAGCGCGCTTTTTTTAATTCCACTGAGAATTATAAGGGGAAACAGAAGTATTGTCAAGAAAAAACGACGATTTTTTCAAACTCTCTATCTGTAGTTTTTCAACATCATAAGGCTTATCAAGGCGAAACGGACAAAGTGAGCCATCAACTAGGTAAGACAAGTATGTGGATTCATACGAAATTTCGATTCTATGTCATCTCACTTTACTAAATTTGCAGATTCTATTAAGATTTTTGCCCTATTTCTCACTTTTGCAAAATGATTATTGGCTGGATTTTCAAAATTTTTATTTGAGTGAAAATTTGCTGTACTTTGGTATACTTTTTTAGCATCCCCACCCAGGGTGGGGATATTAGATTGACAAAACCCTCCCTTTATAAGTCTGGTGCTTCTCACTTGGGGAAATGAGAGAACAGCTTACTTTATTTGGAAAAGAGGGTTTTCTCCCATCCAGGTTCGCCCTATACCGACCCGCCTCCCGAGGGCGAGGGAGTAGGAGAAAACCCGATATGATATCGGGTATTTTTTAGCAAAAATCATTCCATTTGATTTAGATTTTTTAAATTTTTTTTAAATTTTTTATATTTTCTTTATTTTTAGGAAGTTATCTTTTTTCAAAAGAGGAATAAATTTTTTCATGGGTAAAGGTTTTATCGTTTTTTGGAGTAAGATGTCCCAAAACGATACATACTTACTAAAAATA
>RFKQ01000055.1 GCA_003694635.1 Planctomycetota bacterium | reverse complement strand
TACTCCTGAAACCCTTTTTAGAAAAAAGGTTTTCAGACTTCCCAAAAACTTTTCTTCTCGGAACCTTTTTCAAAAAAAGGTTCCGTACCTCCAAAAACTGTTCAGATTTAGGAGAAATACCTTTCCCATAAAAACCACTTTTCTAAATCTCTTCCCTAGAACTGAAAAAAGAAAGCGCTCTAGCTCAATAAAAATTGACTTGATGCTCGACCAGTTTTTCCTGCCTGTAAACAAACTTAGCGGAAAAAAAACCAGAGTTATTTTCTAGCCACTGCAAAAAAAGACGATCCCCCTCCCACAGAGGAAGTCGAAGAAGTTCCTTATCCTCAATCCAACACAAATCCCCCTCCGCACAAGATTTGAGCTGCCCTTTAAATTCCCTAGCCACAAAAACAAAAACATACCAATCCACCCCCTCAATAGGCTGAAATTGGGGAAAGGTTAAAATCCCCCGCAAAATAGGGTTGCGGATTTCCAAACCACTCTCTTCATACACCTCCCGACAAACACACTCTTCCGGTGTCTCCTGAGGATGAAATTTCCCCCCCAAGCCATTCCACTTGCCATGATGAATATCGCCCACCTTCTTCACCCGATGCATCATGAGGGTTTTACCATCTTTTTTAACGTAGCAGAGAGTCGCAAGTTGCTGTCTACTCATGGTCTCCTACACCCTTTTCGATAAAATACAGGTAAACGATCCCAAAAAATCCGAACAATGCGACCGTGGCAAAGCTCCAACGCATCCGCGCTATAGAGATTGACGGTTTTTGGCAAAATGCGATGCTCTTGCCGAAGAATACGCCGAGCTAGCGTTTCCACCGTATCCTCCTCCCATACAGGTACCAACGCTTGAAGAATAATAGGCCCCCTATCCACTTCGGCGCTGACAAAATGAGTGGTGCAGCCACTAAAACGAACGCCATATTCCAAAGCCCGCTTCACAGCATCTTTTCCTGGAAAAGCGGGAAGTAGGGAAGGGTGAATGTTGATGATTTTGTGAGGAAAATGCTCCAGAAAAAGAGGGGTTAAAATTTTCATAAAGCCCGCAAGAACCACAAACTGAACTTGAAATTTCTGACAAATCTCGATGGCGGCACTCTCGGCTCTTTCCCGGTTTTTCCAAGAAATTGCATAGGTTGGGATAGAATAACGCTCAGCTCTCTCTAGACCAGGAGCTTTTGGGGTGTTACTAAGCACAACCACAGGCCTAGCTAGCAGCTCACCCCGTTGGTAGCACCGCAGGAGATTTTCCATATTCGAACCGCGACCAGAGATAAGAATAGCAAAATTTTTCATCAAAGAAAGCGGAAAAAAAGATCGCAAGAAATTTTTGATGAAGTTAGAAAAAAAAAGTAGATACCGCCAAAAAAACGACAACAACAAAGAGGAAAACAACAAAAATAGAAACGCCTAAGCATCCTTTTTTCGCAGAGGTCGCCGAAGCGGTCGAGGTAGCTGAAGAAGCAGTGGATTGCGTTTTTCTAGCAGCTTTAAACAATTCCTCTATGGTTTGAAGAAGTTCTCTTGGGGTCTGAAAGCGCTGTTGAGGGGATTTGGCCATCATTTTCTGGATCAGCCCTTGGATGGCGGAAGGAATATTGGCCTCTGGAGGAAATTCCACAGGTCTGTTCAAAATATCATGGTAGATTTGAAAAGGTTTCTTGGGATCCCCCACAAAGGGAACACGCCCCACAATCATGTGATAAAAAGTGGCACCTAAGGAGTAGATATCGGCGCGGGTATCGCTCTTATCCCCCTCCTGAGAAATTCGCTCTGGAGCAAGATAATAAGGAGTGCCCATAATACGTCCGGCCATGGTGATTTGAGTATAGGCGCCTTCCCCTATCTTTTTGGCCAGCCCCATATCGGCGAGCTTCACCACCCCGTTTCTGGAAATCATAATATTGGCAGGCTTGATATCGCGATGAACGATATTCTTAGAATGGGCATGATCCAAGGCTTTGGCGACGTAATAAATAATCTTTAGAGCAAGAGGAATGGGAAACTTTTTCTCCCTTTCTATGTAATCTAAAGCGGATTCGCCTTCAATAAATTCCATTGTAAAGTAATGAAATCCCTTATAAGCACCCGCATCATAAACGGCAATGATATTGGGATGCTGCAATTCCCGGGCAGCTCTCACTTCGCGCTGAAAACGCTTTAGGTATTGCTCATCCTTGGCAAGCTTCGGAGAGAGAATTTTTAAAGCCACAACTTGCTGATTTTCTGTGTTCTGCGCCTTAAATACCGCCCCCATAGCCCCAGAGCCAAGCTTTTGGATAATCTTATATTTCCCCAAAATCATTCCTTCAATACCAGCGCCATTTGCCATTTCCTTTACCTCCTAAATGTAGATTGAGAATGAGTTCGCTCCCTAGAGCAAAAGATGGGCTTAAGAATTTTTGCATTGAGGAGAAGTGGATGGCTCAGCTTGCCGCTCTGGATTGAGGGGATGGTCCCGAAACTCCTCCGGGGAAAAAACCTTCATACTAAACGCATGAATCTCCCTGCCCATAGCGCTTCCTAATGCTTGATACACCAATCTGTGGCGTTGGAGAAGTGATTTTCCAGAAAAAACGTCCGAAACAATAACAGCGCGAAAATGTCCACCCCGCCTCGCCTGCGAATGCCCCCTATGAAGATGAGTCTCATCAACAATTTTAAGATAAGTAGGATTTAGAGATGAGCGAAGAAGACGATGCAACCAGTCCGTCAAGTCTCGACAAAAATCTTCCATAGATTTTCCTCTAAAAAACCAGAAATCTGAAAAACTCCAAAAATCACCTAGTTGGACTTTTGGACCTTACCGTAATTGTGAATACCATTATAACAAATTTTTCCTAAAATGGTTGCAGCTTTCCTTGACTTTTTACTCAAAACCTTTTTCAAAAATACTCCAAACCTCAAAAAATTCCCCTACCGTAGAGGAAACCTTTTTGTAAATAAACTGGTCTTCCCTACCGCCACTTACAAAAATTTTTGTCTTCAAACTCTACTAAGCCTGGCTACACCTCTCCGACACCGATTAGAACGACTTCCATTTTAGTGTTTGACCTTAGAAAAAAAAAGTTAGATAAAAATAAAAGACCTAATCTTAAGTTTCTTGGGCATAAGATCATTTGCCTTTCGGACTTTGTAAGGTATAATATTCAAAAATCAATAGGAAAATCACCAGGGTACTGCCTAGAAAAATATCCTAAAACAACTACAGCTACTCCCGATAAGGAGGGAAAAGCGTAAAATGACAAAGCCCTTGATTAGCGGCAAAGCAAGCCCAGAAAATCTAAAAAACTTTTTCGAAACCCTAAAGAAAAAAAGTTTAATGGGTACTCTAATAGTGGGAGATGGAATCACCGAAAAAATTATTTATTTTTCAATGGGTGGATTGCGTATGGTGGTGGATGGTAAAGCACGGGTGGAAACCTTAGAAGAAATCCTTCTCCAAAAAGGCTATACCCAACAGAAACACTTGGAGAAGGCCAAAGAAGAACAAAAAGAAAAGCAAGAGAAAACTCTCGGACAAATCTTAGTGGAAATGGGCTATCTGGATAGAAAAAAACTCAAAGAAGCGGTGATTGAAAAGGTAGAGCGTGAGTTAGAGGATTTATTCGTCTGGCAGGAAGCGGAGTTTCAATTCAGTGAAGGCAATCCGCCGCCGGAATTTTATGAAAAAAAACAGCAGTCCCTGAGTATCAGCTTTGACATCGATGCATTTTTAAGAAAATTTCAGGGGAAGGAAAAGAAGTGGGATAGCATTGCCAAAGAAATCTACTCCCCTCGCCTTGTATTCGAAAAAGCAGAAGAAAACATTGACACTACCCAATTTGACAAACTAGAACAAAAAGTTTTGGAAAGTTTGGATGGCAATACCTCCATAGAAAATCTAGAAGAAAAACTAGGACTTGCTCGCAATCAAGTTTATGAAACAATATACAATTTGCAGCGGAAGAAGGTCATTCAAAAAATATCTGCCTCTAAACAAAAAGAAATAGAAAGCAAAGCGGATCTAGAAGAAATCCGTAAACTAGAAGAAGCCCTAGATAAAGCCGTAGAACAAATTAAAATTCGTATGCGCCTTGTAAAGCTTTACGAGAAAAATAAAATCGTTGATAAAGCAGCGCAAAATTACCACATACTCGGAGATTTGGTGGCCAAGGAAAATCCCGAACAAGCGATCGGATATTACGAAAAGGCAGTGGATTACGATCCTCAAAACCTTCCTCTGCACAAAAAGATTTTTAACTACTACCGCAATACAAACCAAATTGAGAAAGCAACCGAGAGGGGATTTCGCTTTGCCAACCTTCTGAGAGGCTTCGGACTGCTAAACCGGGCGAAAGAATTCTTTGTCCAGCTCGTCCAAATGGCTCCCCGCAAACCAGAGATTCGTAAAGGCTACGCAGAAGTACTCGAGGAACTGGATCAACGCCAAGAAGCCCTCCAACAGTACGAAGCTTACGCCCAACTTGCCAAAGAGAAAAACAACCAAAAAGAGTACATCCAAGCATTGGAGAAAATGCAGAAACTGGACGATACCAACATCCAAATCCGCCGACGCCTTCGTCTCGCTCAGGGAAAAAGCCAATGGTCACTCCAGGATCTGGATTTTTGGCTAACTACAAAAATTTTTATAGGCGTCTTGGCGTCTTTAATTCTCCTTGCTTTTGGCTATGAACTAGTGGCCCGCTCCGCCTTCGTAAAAGCCGGCAACCAGGCCCGACTTCTGATGCGTCAAAAAGAATTTCAAAAAGCCCGAGAACCCCTCGAAGAAGTGAAAAACAACTATCCCCTGAGCACAATTGTATTGTACGCCCAGGATCTGCTCGATGAGTGCAACGAATTGGAAGCCATAGAGAAGCAGAATCAATCCCTTCAACGCTTAGAGGAAGCCTTGGTATACGAATTTCAGGCCAAGTATGCTTCCGCCTTGAAACTCTATCAGGAACTAGCCTCGTCTACTTCCCTAGCCGTGAAGAAAGTAGCCAAAGGTTGCTTGCAAAGGCTGAGCAAAGAAAAAGAAAAAGTCCAAAAAAAATGGGAGCAATCCCTTTCCTTCTCCTCTCTACAAGAAGCCTCCGATCAGGAAGTGGAGACGGTGTTCGCTCAGCGGAAGCGATTGCTAAAAAAATATGGCAGCTTTATCCAAAAACCGCGCCTTCCTATGCGCATCTATCCTTATCCACATGGCGCTGAGCTGATTCTAAATGGAAATCCACTCCCTTATGGGGAAGAGAGAGCCCATCTCGTCTTTTCCCCACTAGAAAAGAACATCCTAGTGATGAAAATGGAGGATTATGAATTTCCCAACCGCATAATTTCGCTCAACCACTTGAACAAAGGCGTGGTACGCCTGTCCTTGCATCCTTTTGTGCGCGTCTTGGACTTCGGAGGAATGATCTACGGAGCAGCGTTAAACGCAGATAAATCCACCCTATTTGTCTTTGGCCAAAACATCGCAGCCTACGATATCGAAGGTGAGAAAATTCTATCCAGTGAGTTGGGAAGTTTTCCAGAAGAATGGGAACTGGATTTTCCCAAGTATTTTAAAGGTTGGATGACGATAGGATTGGCCAAGCCTGTGTTTGCCAAAGAACACTTCTGGCTATCCCTCAAAGAGGGAGTGTATCGCTTCTCCCTGAAAGGAAGACAGCTACAGGCGCGCAAAGTAGATCTTTTGCAAAAAGAGCCGTTGGGAGTTCCCGTCTTGGGAGTAGAAAACAAGCAGCTTCTATTCGCCAAAGGTGCAAAAATCAGCTCCATTTATCTCCCAAATCCCTACATTCTATGGTCCTATTCCCTCGATGCCCCTTTGGTAGGAGAGCCGGTGCAGGTAGGAAATATGGTCTACTTCCTTACCCAAAAGCGCAGCCTTTATGAGATGAACATCCGCATCTCTTCCCACCCCCCCCAAAAAATTTACCAAGCCAAGGAGGATTTTTCATCTACCCTCGTGGTGGCACAAGGAATTTTATTTTTGCCCACCACTTCCTCTCTCATTGCCTACAACGTGGCCAAACAGCGAACCCTTTGGAAAATACCCATACCAGAAGGAGTAATTGGGCTAGCGGTCTTGCGCTCACGCTACCTCCTAGTTTCCACTTCGGGGGGAGAACTTCTCTGTATAAAGTTGGACAAACATTCACCAAAAACAGTTTGGAGGTACCGTTTTAGAGGCACATTTGCCACCACTCCGTTTACCATCCTCAACCGCTGGATCTACGTAGGTTGCCAAAACGGAATGCTCTACGCCTTCTCCTTTGAAGAAGATAGAGAACGGCTTCAGTTGGAGTGGTTCTATCCCACAGATGCCGCCATTTACGCCCCGATTTTAAACGGTGAGAAGGATCTTTTTGTGATCACGGTGGGGGGAAAAGTGTATCAGTTTAGAAAATAAAAATAGCGGCGGTAGGGCTCGAACCTACGACCCGCAGCTTATGAATCTGCTGCTCTACCAACTGAGCTACGCCGCCACTTTTTTTCCTCATTATACGCACCAAACGCCAAATGTCAAGAGGGAAATTTTCCCCGTTTCGAGTCTTTTCTAATTTTTTAGGAACACGACTATGAGCGAGCAAACCCTGGATAAAATGCCCCCCACCGTGCCTTACGAGGCATACCAAAAGCGAAGGGAGAAGGTCCTGAAAGCAATAGGAAATGGTGTGGCTCTTTTGTTCGGAGGCACCTCTTCTCCCAATCTAGCGTACCGATTTCGACAGGATAGCGATTTCTACTACCTAACCGGTGTGGAGCAGGCGGAAGCCATCCTCTTGCTTGCACCTCAGGAAAAGCATCCTTCCGTTCTTTTTCTCCCCCCCAAAGACAAGAAAAAAGAACAATGGGAGGGCCCTATGATTGGGCCGAGGGATGCCAAAAAACTCTTCTTTGACCGCATCCTCCCCCTTTCCAACTTTGAGGCCTACCTAGAGGAAGCCTTGGGAAGAACAAATAGACTCTACTATGACTTTGGACTAAATCCCGCCAACGACCAACGCATTCACCGCTTAATTCGCAAGCTCCAAGGAAAGGTTCGGGAAGGGAGTAACTACCCGAGCGAGTTTTTTTCCCTGCGGGAGCTTTTGTGGCAGATGCGCCTGATCAAAGATAAATACGAGCTTGCGCTTATCCAGTACGCCTCCGCTGCGGCTGCCCAAGCCCACCGGGCCGCGATGATGGCCACGCGTCCCAAGATGAAGGAATACGAGGTGCAGGCGGTGCTGGAATACGAATACAGACGCCGCGGCCTTTGGCGCAACTCCTATCCGCCCATCGTTGCCACGGGACGAAATGCCCTTATTCTCCACTACTCCCAAAACAGCGATACTCTACGCTCGGGGGAGCTTTTACTGGTGGATTCCGGGGCAGATTATCGCTACTATGCCTCCGATATCACCCGCACCTTTCCGGTCAACGGCAAGTTTAGTGAGCCTCAGAAAGAAATCTACAACTTGGTTTTAAAGGCGCAGGAGGCTGTGATTTCCCTTATCCGCCCTGGAGTGGCGTTTTCCGCCCTACAAGAGAAAGCTGTGCAGATCTTGACCAAAGGCTTGATAGAGCTTGGAATTTTGAAGGGGGATTGGAAAAAAGCCGTCAAATCCAAAACTTACCGCCGCTTTTATATGCACAACCTCGGCCACTGGCTAGGGTTGGATGTCCATGACGTAGGAAGATATCGCACCCAAGAAGGATGGCGGCCCCTGAAAAGAGGGATGGTGCTGACGGTGGAGCCGGGACTGTACATTCCAGTGGAGAAGGATATCCCCAAAAAATACCGTGGGATCGGGGTGAGGATTGAGGACGATGTCTACGTCAATGCAGACGGTTGCAAAGTGCTCACCAATGCAGCTCCCAAACGAGTGGAAGAGATTGAAGACTTGATGAAGCAGGAGTGGAGGCCATGATCCGAGTAGATCTGCATACCCAAGAGGTTTTTCCCGTGGAGGAATTTTATCCCTTGCGCCGCAAATGCGCAGCCCATATCGTTGAAATGACGTACCTAGCCGGATGCGGCCATCCGGGGGGCTCCCTTTCCACGCTAGATTTCCTGCTGGTGGCTTTGTCGTGCATGCGCCACGACCCAAAACGCCCCGGATGGAGGGAGAGGGACCGGCTTTTTATCAGCCACGGCCATATTAGCCCCGGAGTATACAGCGCATTGGGAGCGTACGGATACTTCTCCCTAGAGGAAGCGGTGGTGCAGTTTCGCAAAGCCAACTCTCCCTTTGGCGGACATGTGGAGTGGAGCGTTCCGGGAGTGGAGTGGAACACGGGAAACTTGGGGCAGGGCCTCTCAGCAGCGGTGGCTTCTGCACTAGCAGGGCGCATCCACAAATTGGAGTTTCGCACAGTCGTCTGCATGGGAGACGGGGAGCAGCAGAAGGGACAGATCTCAGAGGCAGCCCGTTTCGCTAGAAAGTATCGCCTCAACAATCTGGTGGCATTTGTGGACGTCAATGGGCTGCAGATTGGAGGCGAAACGGAGAAAATCATGCCTCTGAATTTGCCCTCCCTCTGGCAAGCCTTTGGCTGGAACGTCTTGGAGCTGGAAGATGGCCACCATCCCCAGCATTTGTACAAAGCCTTTCGCCAGGCGTACCTACACCAAACTCCTACGCCCGAGGCGCCCACGGTAATTTTGGCCAAAACAATTATGGGAAAAGGCGTTTCTTTTATGGAAAACCAAGCCAAGTTTCACGGCACCGCCCCCTCAAAAGAACAAGCGATACAAGCTCTACAAGAGCTAAACCAGCCCAATCGATTGGAGACCTTAGAAACCAACCGAAAGGAACTAGGCACCCTTCCTCTATCCTTGCACAAAGATCACACGTTTTTGGAGCCACCGCAAATCGAGGTGGGCGCCCCCATGCTCTATCCAGCCCAAACGCTCACGGATTGCCGAAGCGCCTATGGACGAGCGCTGGAGGATCTGGCCAAACGGAACAATAGAGAGAAAATAAAAATCGTCGGCTTTACCTGCGATCTAGAAGGCTCGGTCAAAATGAACGCCTTTCATAAAACCAGTCTGGAGGCTTTTTTTGAAGGCGGAATTCAAGAACACAACACAGCCGCCTTAGCCGGGAGATTAAGCAAGGAAGGATTGGTGGTATTCTTCTCCACCTTTGGAGTATTCGCAGGAAGCGAGGTCTACAACCAGCAACGGCTAAACGATTTTAACCGCACCAATCTAAAAGTGGTGGCCACCCACTGTGGACTGGATGTGGGCGAGGATGGGCCAACGCATCAGTGTATTGATTTTATCGGCTTGTTCAGCAACCTCTTTAGCTTCTCCATTTTTTTTCCCGCAGATCCCAATCAGTGCGATCATATCATCCGCTATATTGCAGGCCATAAAGGCAATTTTTTTGTGGGTATGGGCAGATCTAAATTGCCTATTGTGCTAAAGGAAAATGGAGAGCCTTATTTTGATTTGGACTACCGATTTCAACCCGGAAAAGCAGATCGCCTCCGAAATGGCGATGAAGGAGCTATCCTCGCTTTTGGGCCAGTCGTCCATCAGGCCATCCAAGCAAGAGAACGGTTGCTTGAAAAAGGAAAAAAAATACAAGTACTCAACTTTGCATCGCTTAAACCAATCGACGAAGCAGCCGTCCGGGAAGCTGCAAAAACCGGCGCTATCTTGGTGGTAGAAGATCACCATGTTGAAACGGGCCTAGGAGCAAAAGTGGCCCAAATTTTGGGAAAATCCGGCCTTTCGTGCAAACTCCAATGCCTAGGTGTAAACCACTATGGCAGCTCAGGAAAACCCAAAGAACTGTACAAAACCTTTGGCCTGGACTCAGAAGGAATTTTTCAAGCGTGGCAGAAATTCTTCTAAGGTCGCAAAAGTATGGAAACCATCCTCTTGCTAGGGCAATACCAACTTCCCTACGTTCGCAAGGAAATGGAGTATTTCCAAAATTTCTTCGCCCCTCATTTCCATGTCCGTACCTACGACTTAAGCCACCCCAATGTGGAAGTAAAAGAATCCTCCGCAGAGTTTGCCCTGGTCTTCGGAGGGGATGGAACCATCATCTACGCCGCACGACTCCTGGTCTATAAAAGAATCCCTATCCTCGGAGTAAACCTAGGAAAATTGGGCTTCCTAACAGGCGCTACATCCCAAGAACTACAAAATATCCCCCCCAAAGCCCTCCTCGCCTATTTCCAAATCTCCCGACGACTAACCCTAGAAGTCCGAGTACTCGAAGGAAAAAAAACCCTCTTCCAATGCCCCGTCATCAATGACCTCGTCATATCCTTCATCGGAATTTCCCGAATCATCCCCATAAGCTACCGCCTAGACGGAGAATACGTCACCACCGCCTACGGCGACGGACTCATCGTCGCCACACCAGTAGGCTCAACCGCCTACTCCCTCTCCGCCGGCGGACCAGTCATCACCCCCGAAATGGAGGCTCTAGTGATCACCCCTATCTGCCCCCATACCCTAAACAATCGACCGCTGATCATCGACGCCAAAACCCAAATCCAACTAACCGTGGCAGAAAAAGGAAAAGAAGCCGCTCTCACCGTAGATGGCCAAATCACCAAAAACGTGGATCATCGACATAAAATTGTAGTGAGGCGATCCCGCTTCCCCTTCATCCTACTCCAACCCACAGACCAAAGCTTCTTCAAAACCATGCGCCAAAAACTCGGCTGGTCAGAACCCCCCCGCTACAAAAACCACTAAAACATAACTGCAAAAACGCTCTTCTCACTCGGAACCTTTTTTAAAAAATTTTCCAAACCCTCCCTCCCCCTTTTTCCTAAAAACTTTTGGAAAATAGAAAGAGGCCATTTTAAAAAAAACTAGAGCGCTGCACCCTAAAACGCCCTCACCCCTATCGCGCATGCTACCTGCGGTCTGGGAAAGCGCTAGATAAGGCCTGCCGGGCGGCTCGGCGCACCAGATAGTGGGGATCAAATCTTGCAAGGCGTTTCAAAACCCCTTGCACCGGGAACGCCGGCGGATGAACCTTCCCTAGACTCCTGACCGCCTCTAAACGAATCGAAGGGTATTCATCTCTAAGGCTCTTCAGCAAAACTTTCCAAGAACTTCTAGCGATTTTTCCCATCTTCCCCAAAGCCCATATCGCCAGCAAACGCACCTTCCAAGAGGGCGATTGAGCCGCCTCCATCAAAGGCGGTACAGCCTCCTCCCCCAAACGGCTTAGAGAAATGGCCGATTCCCTCCGCACCCAGGCATCGGAATCCTCTAAAGCTTCAATCAGAGCCCGAACCGCTTTTTTGGCGTCTCCTCCTATACGACCAAGAGCTTTGGCACTGTGAAAGCGAAGCTGAGCATTGGGGTGCTTTAGATATTTTCGCAGATAAGGCACTGCGCTTTTTCCCATAAAACTCAAAGCAAATATACAAGAAATCTGGACATAAAGAGGAGGATTTTGTAGACGCTGCAACACTTCTTTCTGAGCGGTTTTTCCCATATATCCGAGAGCCATGGACGCCCGCCGACGAATGATCCAGTTTGGCGAGCTAAGTTGCTTTAGAAAATACGGTACAACCTTGGGAGAAAAACTGCGAAACGCCTGGACTACAAAACGCTGCACCACCTTGTCCTTGTCCAGAAGAGCTACCTGCAAAGCCTGAGCGGAAGCGTCCCCAAAAGAAGCTAAAATCTCAACCACCCGCCTTCGTATCACCGGGTCTCTATGGCCTAGACGCTTTTGTAGATAAGGAATGCTTCGCGGGCCTATCTCTTTGAGAATGGCCGTGGACTGGAAGCGCAGGCGCCAATTCCAGCTCCCCAAAAGCTCCACAAGAGCAGGAATAGAATCGGGCGCTAGGCGCACCAGAACTTGACTTATTTTTAGGCGAACATCTGCATCGGAGTGGTTGAGCGCTTGGAGAAGGAGAGGGATTTGGCTTTTTCCAATGCGCACAAGCGCCTGAGCAGCCTTTTGCTGAACTTGAGGACTGCTGTCTACAAGCCTCGAAATAAGCGCCTGAACAGTGCGAACGGGCTCAGTGCCTATCTTTTCCATTGCCTCCACAGCCGCTAAGCGAACCTCTACATTTTTTGATTGACTAGCAAGAATAACCTGCGAAATTGCTGGAGCGGACGCCTTGCCAATAGCAGCCAAAGCACGCAAAATTTGCTTCTTAAGAGTAGGATCAGGAATTTGAAACGCTCGAAGGAGAGAAAACACCGCATCGGCCGCCTGAGGCCCCATTTTCTGCAAAGCATAGGCAGCTAAAGTACGGACTCGAGGCGTAGAATGACGCAAGGCATTCGTCAAAAAAAAGAGGGCATGTTTTCCTTTCGAAGCCAAAATTTCTGCAGCTCTCCAGTGTATCGCAGGGTTGGGATCGTTGAGAGCATACGCAAAACTGGCTAGAGAGTAGCGGCTAACTGGATCAATCTGGTGGATAGCCTCTAAAACCCTTAAACGAATTTCTGGAGAAGAACTCTTTTGGAGTCTGCGGATTTCTGGCACACAAGCCCGGGCTTTTTGTCCCAGCCTTTCCAGCGTAAGAAGAGCGTATTTCACAACCTCCTCAGAAGGATCTTCTAAAGCAAGCGTTAACTCTGGTATCGCCCCATAGGCTTTACGGCCAAGCTTAGACAAAATAAAAGCGGCAGAAGAACGCACCTCTTGGTCGTCAGAGCGAAGAGCTTTTCTTAAAGCTGGAATGGCCTTGATTTGCATTTTCTCAAGAATAAAAGCGGAAAGCTGCCGAATATGAACGAACGAATCCTTTAACCCCCTCAGAAATACTACCGTCTGAGAAGGGCATTGGGGAGCAACCTTTTTCAAAGCCTTGATGGCGGTTTTTCGCAAAAGAGGCTGGGAGGACTTAGCAACCTGCACCAAAGCAGGTATCGCAGGAGCAGCCTTAGGCCCCATTTTCTGAATGGTTTTGATCAACCATACCCTCACAGCAGCGTCCTTCTCATGAAGCAGAACATGGGTGATCGAGGGAAGAACTTGCTGAGCAGGAAGGCCTATTCTACACAAAGTAGCAGCCGCAAGGAGGCGAGTAGATTGCTGAGAACTCCGTAGCTCCTGAGCAAGAAGAGGAACAGCAAGAGAAGGAAATTTGGATAAGATCCTTGCCGCGTATCGCCGAATTTGAGGATGGACATCTCGAAGGCGCTGGGCAAGAGCATAGGCCACCCACCGCTTGCTTACCCCAATGCGCTCTATAGCCCGAAGCGTCGCCATACGCATCTGGACAGCTGGATGCTCCAAAAACGGAAGAAGTTGCGGGATGGCTATCCGCGCGGAATGGCCCATTTTCCCTAGCGATTTAACGCAAGTAAGGCGCAGAAAATAATCTCGCTGAGAAAGCAAAAGAGGGCTGATTTCCTTGGCCAAAGAGGCCGCAGGAGGCCCCATTTCTCCCAAAATGTAAACAGTCAACGTTTTTAAAGATAGGTCAGGTCGGTGGAGAAACTCTTTTAAAATGGGAAGCGCCGGGCTACCTATCTGGATAAAAACTTTTGAGAGCAAAAGACGCTGAATGGGACGAGGGCGCTCAAATTCTTGGCGGAGAAAGTCAAGAGTAGCAGCGGATGTTTTCGGATCTTTGGCCATTTTAACCAGAGTTTTAACGATATTTTCAGGCGAATCTTCTTCTTTTTGGGGATTCCCATAACTCAGTTGATAGAAAAGAGTGCGCAATTTACGACCTATATCCTTGGGATGGGAAGCTAGAATGGGGTTAGACAAAAAAATCAAACATAAACCAAACAGAATAAAAAGCAAGGTTTTCCGGTATTTCATTGTTCCATTTTTCCCCTAATACCAATAAAGAATGAACAAAGATTTTATACGGAAAAATTCCAAAGCCAGCTTGACATTCGATGGGGGTTTGGTATAATTTTTTTCCTTGTTATTATGCACCTAAAATAGAGTGTATCGGAGTAAAGCTCTACTCTTATCTTTAGATTCAATGGTAGCGCAAGCCAAAAAAAATGTCAAGGCCCTATCGTCTCAGTAGCCAAGGTTTATGCACGCAGAAGAAAAAAAAACAGAAACTCTTGCCCTAAAAACTTCGGCTCTGAAAGAGAAATGGGAACCGGAGAAAATCCGAGCTGCTGTGGAAGCAATGCTCTTTATCAGCGGAAGCGTGGTGAGCTTGACAAAAATGTATCAAGCCTTTCGAGAGGCGCATATCCAAGTCTCAAAAAAAAAACTGGAAAAAGAAATCCGTCAGCTCATGGAACACTACCAAAATACAACCGCCGGCCTACTCGTGGAAGAAGTGGCCGGCGGATTTCGCCTAATAACCCGCCCCGAATTCCATAAAGTTCTCCTCAAATTCCAAGAGGAAAAACGCCGACAACGAATCTCCTCCGCCGCTGTGGAAACCCTAGCCGTAATCGCCTATAAACAACCCATCACCCGCACAGAAATCGAAAGCATACGCGGGGTAAGCGTCAGCGCTATCCTAAAAAAACTCGTGGAATTGGGACTTATCCAAGTGATCGGCCGCTCCCAGAAAAAAAAAACAAAAGGCGCTTACCTCTACGGAACAACAGAAAAATTCTTGGAATCTTTTGGACTAAAAAGTTTGGAGGACTTGCCAGAAATCGCTTACTAACTAGGAAGTCTTACTCAACCATTTCTCTATTGGTAAATCCAAGCCCTAGGAAATGGGAAATCTTTCCATAAAATGCTGGGAATTTTGGAAAAAGAAAAAATCCAACTCTAAAAACCACCTAGATAGAAAAGGGAGAGCGATATAAATGCTAAAATTCTTTAAAAAATACGAAAAAACTATCTTCTGGGCCATGCTTGTCCCCGCCTGCCTAGCCCTCGGAGTGACCTACACAATGACCGCCGTTTTAACCGCACAAAAAGCCAAACCAGCCGGAAAAATCTTTGAGGAAGAAATCTATCAAAATGAATTTGTACACACTAAATCCCGACTGGAACAATACGCTCGAGTCCTAAGCCTAGCAGGCCAAGGAATCGATGTCCAAGATGGACACGTCTGGGAACACCTCCTCTATCTGCGCGAAGCTAAAAAACTCGGACTGATGGTGGAAAAAGAAGAAATCTCAAAGCGCATCCAAAAAATCTATAAAGACATCGCTATCGCAGAAAAACTTTACCAAAAACAAGTAGAGCTTAGCCGAACTTTCCAAGATAGAGTAAAACTCTTCCAAGAACAAAACCCGACTTTTCCCCAAAAAGTAGCTAGGCAAATTGTAGGCTACCAAATCGAAGAAGAATTCAGACGATACAAAGAAAAAGTAAAAAAAGAAGTCCAATGGGATCCCAAAGACTATCTCCGCTTGGTTACCCAAAAAGCCAAAGTCTCCCTCCCCCTCTTCGAAGAAGTCCTCGAAGAAAAAATGATCATCGAAAAATATAAACATACCATCGAAAAATTCGCCTCCCTACCACCAGAAAAAGTCTACCAAGAATACCAAAAACGCTACCACCGCCGACAAGCTACCTACCTGATCTTCTCCGCAGATGACTACCAAATACGACCAGAAAATATCACTCCACAACAACTGGAAAAACACTATAAAAAAGACCCCGAACGCTTCCGAATCCCAGAAAAATATACCATCGAATTCGTAAGCCTACAACTCAAAGACTACGAAAAAAACTTTACTATCACCGACAAAGAAGTCTCCGAGTTTGTCCAACACCACCCCGAAGAATATGGCCACGGGGAAATCTCACCAGAAGATAAACTCGATATCAAAATCCGCCTCCAACAACAAAAAGCAAAACGCTTTGCCTACTACGAATTGCAAAAATTTATCCAAAAATGGCAAAACCTACCACCTCACACCTCCCAAAATCTCCAAGAACTCGCCCAAAAAGAAAACCTAACCTACTTCCAAATCCATAACCTCTCCCTCCCAAAACTCCTCAAAAATAAAAAAGTGAAACAACTCCTCTACCAACCTAACCCCAACTCCAATTCCCCCCTCACCCAACGCCTACCCCACGATCCCATCAGCGTGGTCTCCCCCATCCTCCCCTCACCCAATGGAATGTTCGCCTACCGCATCCTCCAGCGTACCCCCTCCTACCTCCCCCCCTTCCGACGAGAAGATAAAAAACTTATGGCTACTATTTTGGAAGACTACCTAAAAGTCCCAGAAAAAAAACTAAAATCCTTCTTCAATCAACGAAAAGAAAAATATAAACGACCTAAACGCATCGCCTTTGAATATGCCTACCTCCCCTACAAAGACGTCTATCGCCAACTCATTCAAACCAAAGCTATCCCCCCCTACCTCCCCTTCAGCTTCCTAGTCGCCTACCTAAGAGGTAAAAAAAGTCCCTCCTACCTCAAAGAAAAAGACTTCCCCGCCTTCGTCCAATCCTATGTCAAAATCCATCAAACCGCCCTCCAAGCCATCCAAAAAGGATGTATACCCCCCCCATCCTCCTCCCCAAAACAACAAAAAAAATCCTCCTCCCCCAAAAATCCTTCTCCCCCAAAAAATACACCACAAAAAACACCAAAGAAAAAAAACTCTCCACCTAACCAAAACTCCTCCCCACTCCTCCAACTCACCTGGAAAGAACTCGAGAAAGCCGCCAAAACCCTCCAAAAAGAAACCGAAAAACGCCTCAATTTGGTCAAAAATCTCCTTAAAGAACATCTGGAAACCTCCCCTACCTCCAACTCCGCCGACCCCACAAAAGAAAGCTACCTCAAAAAACTCGCCAAACAATACCACCTAGAAAGCCATTGGCAACTCCTCTCCCTCTACAAATTCCGACACCACCCCGTCCTACGTAGCCACCAACAAGCAGAAAAATTCGATACCTGGAAAAAAGGCCAAATCACCCCCATCGCAGAAGCCGATACCCGCCTAGGAAAATACTTCCTCCATATCCTCGAAATCAAACCCCAGGATTTCCCCCCCTTCCCCTCCGAAGATGCAGAGGAAAAAGAAGCCCAAAATCTTCGTAAACAAATCATCCAAGATTACCTCGTCCATCAAGCGATGGAAAAAGCCAAATCCACCGCACAAGAAGCCCTAGACGATGCAAATAAAGGCCGACCCTTTTCCGAAATCGCCAAAAAATACAACGCCACCCATATCATCACCCCCCTCCTCATCAAAGAAGATATCACCAACAAAAGTCATATCTACTTCCACCAAGTTATCCGAGCCCTCTTCGAAGACCTCAACTACCCCGGCGATATCCTCCAAAAACCTATAGAATCCGTCACAACACGCAAAATTTATCTGGTCAAATACCTCCAGTACGCCGATGCCCCACCCTCCGAATTCCATAAATATCGAGAAAATATCCGCAAAGAACTCCTCTCTAAAGCCAAAAAAGAATACCTCCAACACTGGCTTATCGACCTTAAAATCCGCGCTTTTCCAGAAATCTCTGAACATCAAATCCGCACCTACTACGGCCTAACCTCCCAATATAACCGCCCCGAAGAAAAAAATAGCGTCCAAATCCTCGAAGTCTTTAAAGTCCTCCCCGGCGGCACAGAACTCTATAACCGTATCCTCCGACCACAAATGCGCCTAAAAGCACGTAAAATCGTCTGGAGCTACCAAGATGAACTCAATCATAAAGCCAATGAAAAAGCCAAAACCTTAGCCCAAAGCCTCTGGAAAAGCTACCAAACCTTCAGCCAAAACCTACAACACCTCCAAGCCTTCGCCCCTACCCCCCTCCTCCAACCCCTCCTAGAAACCACCCTACGCAAACAGTATATCCAACAACTCGCAAAACAATACGGAGAAGATGAACTTAAAGAAAAAAGCGGAGACCTCGGGTGGAAAAGCGCCGCGAACCTACGCTACTTCGAAGACATAAAAAACTGGCCGCCCCTCACCCTCAGCC
>RFKQ01000054.1 GCA_003694635.1 Planctomycetota bacterium | reverse complement strand
TACTCCTGAAACCCTTTTTAGAAAAAAGGTTTTCAGACTTCCCAAAAACTTTTCTTCTCGGAACCTTTTTCAAAAAAAGGTTCCGTACCTCCAAAAACTTTTTTGGTAGAGAAAAGCCTCTTTAAAAAAATCCTCACCGGGCCCCTTCTCTCCCATTTCCCCATTATCGAAAAGGCTTCGCACTAAACCCAAAATCTTGTGTCCAGTATGTACCGCTATTTCCTACCCCCAACGAGCGATGCTTTGGATCCAACATATTTCGGTGATGCCCAGAACTATTGTACCAGGCCATAAAGGCCGCTTGGCCTGTGGTCATGCCCATAGCGATATTTTCTCCGGAATAGTAGTTGGCTCCCTCTGCAGCGCATCGTTGCGCCGGCGTTCGTCCATCTTTGGAAGTGTGAGAAAAATAGTTATTGCGGCGCATATCGTCGCTATGCTTTCTAGCCGCTTTGGTGAGAGGCTCGTCCAACAAGAGGGGGAGGAGCCCCATCATCATGCGGTATTCATTGGTGGCGTTTAGGCAATTGCGCTCTTCTTTGGAGGCAGAGCTTCGAATCTTTTTGTTTCGCTCGAGGATAGCAAAACTGCCTGGAGGTGAAAACAAACGGCGCATGGAAATGATTTTTTGAAAGGATTTGTCCAGCTTCTCCACCTCATAGGCATAATTTTCTGGCATTTTGGCATACTTTTCTAAATCAGAGGTAATCTGATGCAGCTGATTTAACCAGTTTTGGAGTTTTTTGCTTTGCGAAACCAATTCCTTGAAGGGATGATACCAAATCTGCTTTACCTTATTGACAAGAGCATCCACCTTAGGTTGAGCGGCTTTGCCATGATTGGCGCTGGGGTATTTAACCTCATCGCGGATAAAGCTAAGAGCTTCTTGACGTCTTCTTTGAAGCATTTTCCCAAGAATTTTTGGCCATAAATTTCTCTTTCCTTTTAAAAAATGCTGGATTTTCTTTAAAATTTGATTTTTTTCCTTTAGCAGCTGCTGGGCAAGAAGAAGTCGATGACCTTTCTCAATAAGAGCTTGATAGGCCGCTAGGCGTTTCTCTCGATCTAAACTTCTTGCCAAAGCCAGTAGTTTTTGGATGCTTTCGGGAAGCTTTTTGGGCTGATTTCGCTTGTATTTTCGCCTATAAAGGCGCCACTTTCGCTTTCTTATTCTCTCAAATTTTTTCTGCGTTATCCATTTGCCTTTATACGGAATGAGCCCTTGCTTCCGATTTAGGTATTCCTCCTTGGTCATCCACTCCCCAGCGTAGAAGACGTAGCCGCGCAAAAGCATATACTCCCGGTAGGTCCGCCATTTTCCACGGTAGAATTTGTGCCCAAGCTCTCGTCTCGCATCACTGTGGTTTGGCTGGATACGGATGATTTTCTTCAAGCACTCTATTTTTTGCTTTTCCAGCTTATTTTCCTTACACCATAAAGCCAGTCGATAGAGAGCATCCACATCATCTGGAGGAATTTTTTTCAACTTTTTTTGGAACACCTCCTGAATATTTTTGGCCTTGACAATTTTTAAAATCTGGTCATGGGGGATTTTCACCCGCCCCCATTTGGTTTTGATTACGACCACCTCTTCGCCGTATTCCAGAATCTCTCCCTCAATACGACCGTTATTTTGCAAAAAGATAACATCTGCCCACAAAAGGATTGGACAAAGAAACAGAAAGAAAAGAAGATAAGAAACGAACGACAGTGGCCTGGAGACAGAGTTTTCTTCCCTTCTCATAATTCCTCCAGAAAAATCAGAATGAAAATGCATTGGAAAGCAGAATCTGTTGAAAAATTTCGTAAAGCTGCCGATTGATTTGATGGCGAGAAATCGCGTTTCTTTCCAATAGAAGCCTTGCTAGATTTAGGTTACTCTCCTTACTGCTGCGTTCTACAACTTCTCGGAAACAAGTCTGTACAAGAGAGCGGGAGATATTTTTCTCCTGAAGAAGATTCTTCCTCAACTCAATGTCAAGAGGAGAAGCAACCAGCTTATTTTGATAAGAAAGAACATCTGCCCGATGGCTTGAGGCTAAGGTGCCCTGCTGAACAAGAATCTCGCCTATATAAAGAGGATTTTGTTGCTGATGGCGAAGAGCACTTCGCAACTGGCTGAGGGTAATGTAGCCCTTTTGAAGCGCAATTTGCCCAAAAAGAGCAGTGGATTCCTCTTCATGAATAATGTTTTTTAACTCCTGCTGAAGACGAAATACTCGATCCCTCCCCAAACCTAGCTCCCCAAAAATATCCTCCGCCTCTTTCTCGATCCCGTAGTTTTTGGCCTCTATGAGAAGAATCAAAAATTGCGCCGCCTCTTGCGGGCTAAACCATCCATGATTTATCGCTATTTTGGCCAAAACGATTTCCTTCCAATCAGGGTAAAAATAGGTCACCCTGCTCTGAGAATGGGGGGGAGGAAGCCAAAATTGATAGGAGCATTTTCGGCACTGCCGTATCGACGAAGGGTATTGGGGAACGTAAGTATAAGGCTCGCCGCAGATACAGGTGAACGTTTTTTGATAGGGAAGTTGAAGACAAAGACGAATGCGGTGGATGTCTTTGAGCACTTCTTGGGTGCTCTGATAGCGATTAGCCGGGTCTTTGGCCATCATTTTAAAAACAATGTAGCAGATCTCATCGGGGATATGGGGATTGTATTTTTTGGGAGATTCCACATCCTTGCTGATATGCTTGAGAATGATCTCAATGGGCGTCGTCCCTTGAAAAGGAACCTTCCCTGTGAGCATATAAAAAAAAGTGGCGCCCAAGGAATAAATATCGCAGCGATGATCCAAACTATGACCTTGCGCCTGCTCGGGAGACATATAGTAAGGAGTGCCTACAATCAATCCCGTCTTCGTGATATGGGCGTCGATATTCATTCCCCTCGCAAGCCCAAAATCCGCCAATTTTGCCACGCCATCTTGGGTGATCATAATGTTGTCGGGCTTGATATCTCGATGAATGATCTTGGCCTTATGGGCAACCTCTAAACCATAAAGAACTTGCTCGAGAATATCAACCGCTTCGCTTGGATTGAGCTGGATTTCCCGCAGAATTTTCTCCCGCAGAGTTTCGCCCTGAATGTACTCCATCACAAGGAAATAATACCCTTGTTCGCTCCCAGAATCAAACAACTGGACAATGTTGGGATGACGAAGCTTCTTGGTCAATTTCGCCTCTTGAACAAGGCGCCTAACTATATTTTCTTCCTGCTCGCCTGTGTTTTTTAACAGCTTCATCGCTACAATTTCCTTTTGGGGAGTTTCCGCTTTGAAGACCACACAGGAACCGCCTTCTCCGATTTTTTCCAAAAGCTGATAGTTGGCGATCTTGCTCCCCAACAGGCTAAGGCTCTCATCCAAACTACTAAAGCGAAGAGTGGAATGTTTATGGGCAACAGCCGAAGGCGAAGTTGTATCCACAGAGGCGGAGTGACTGGACTCCAGCTTAAAGAACTCGCTCTCTATCAAATTGCTGCTATTGCTCTGGTCGTGCAACAAGGGCTCCAAATCCAAGGAAGCCAACTCGCTTAACGAGATGATGATCGCCTGGCAAACCTCGCACTGAAAATGGTCCTCCGCGGCTAGTTCGTCCAGATGATATTTTAACCCGCAGCTCTTGCATGTAAGCAAAGTATGGCGTTGGATAAGACGTACCTGCTCGTATTGGGCGGGAGTGATATATCTTTTATCCAACATAATCTCCCCAAAGTCCTTGAGGATACCAAGGTTTTCCAGCCTTTCTTTTTCTGAGACGCCTTCGATAATTTGCACATTCGAAACAAAGCGCTTTAGAAGGAGAATTTTGCTGAAAAATAGTTCAGATAGGCTTAGCATTTCTAAAATTCCTGTCAAAAGGGAAAAATCCCTTCAAATAGCGCAAGAGATTTCTCAACCGGGCTCGCAGACCACGGCCTAAATGGCGAATTGGCAACAGAGAAACAAAGTGCGATGAAGTTTACACAAACTTGAGAGCTAGGTGAAATTTACCACATATTATATCATATGGACGGTGGTTTATCTATGTTCTAAAATTTTTTGGATCTATCCTCCCCCTCAGAATAGAGCAAAAGAAAAACTTGCGGTGAGCACGGTGAAATGTTATAATCCCTTCAAAAGAATGAAAAATCAAGCTAAGTTTTTCTCTAGAAAAGGTCACAAAATGAAGAAAATTATTTGGAAAACGGCTCTTTTTCTCGTCCTCCTCGCCCCGGTGTGCGCGGGAGAGAAAAACAACTCAAAAGAGTGGTGGAATTCCCCGGGGGATGTAAAAATACCAGGTTATAGCGTCCTGTTTGTAGGTGTTGCTCCCCTGCGAAATTCAGAAAGCTTACAGATCGCTAGAATGGAGGCCGAACAGGATGCCCTGCACAAAGCGGCCATCTTCCTAGGCGCCCGCATCACCACAAAGATAGAGAAAACTCCCCATGGCACCATCCGCCATCAGATCACGCTGGAGGGACGAGTAAAGGGGGTGGTGGCGCTGAGGTACCATATAGAAAAAGGGTATTGCTATGTTTTGATGGGACTGCGCCAAGAGCTGGATGAAAAATACAAAAAAAAAGAAGCAAAAATGAAAAGGGATTTTATAAAAAAACTAGAGGCTATGATCCGCAAAGAAGAAAAAAGGAAGGGGGATTTTCTAAAAAAATTAAAAGCTATCCCTAAAGAAGAGAAAGAGAAATATAAAACTAAGCTTATAGGTCCAAAAATGGGGATCGCGGTGGAGATAGCGAAAGAGCTTCGCTGGTGGAAACGACGCTTTGTTGGGCTCAAAGGATACGCATTCTCCGCCATAGGCCGATTTCCTATGCAAAACAAAAGACTAAAGCGAGCAACCATTCAGCTAGCTGCAGAATTGGAGAGCAAGAAAGCTATGCGAGAGCTATGCCAATCCACCCTCATACCAATGTACTTGCAAATTCTTCGCACCCAATACCCCGGTTCTGAACTCCCCCAAGCCAAACAGCTTTGGCGCTTTCTGCGAAAACAAGGATTTTTGAGGGAACTCTTTTCAAAAGTAGAAAAATCCTATCAAAACTTAGCAAAAAAACAAACAGAAAGAGAAACCACCAAAAGAAAAACCTACTGCGTCCTAGGAGCCATTCCGGAAAAGGACTTCTTCGATCTTTTTGAAGCCCTTTTGCGCACCAAACTCCAGAAAACGTTCGGAAAGCAAAAGGGAGAACTGGAAAAGCACTGGGAAAAGTGGAAGCGAGCTTTAAAGCTCACCAAAGAAAAATGGAAGGGATTGCAAAAATACCGCTGGGACGAAAAGGAAAAGAAACTGATTTTGCTGAAATAATCGCTGGATTATCAAATCATCCCCCTCCCTGCATTTTGGATCCCATTCCCTTCTATTTCTGCCCTTCCCCCCCTTGCAAGTTTGGGAAAAATAAGTTATACTCTGTTATGCTCTAACTAAGTGATGGAAGAATAATGGAACGGAAGTCTCCAAATTCTAAACCTCCTAAGTTTATCGTTGGTAGCTCTACTAGACAAAGAGAGATTTAAAAATCATTCTATCTCCAAATATATCTGGATTTGCTCTTTAGAGGGAGAGTTATGGACAAATCAAACGAAGAATTCCAAAAAAAAGTAATGGGCTTTATGCTCGCTCTCTTAAAGCTCATCCGCAACTTTAAACTCTATCCCCCCAATCACCCCAATATTCAAAGCATCTTAGACGAAACCTGGAAGTCTAAAGAGGAACTGTTCGCCGAGGTTGAAAATCTCAAAGTAGCCCTCATGGGCGGAGTAATGTTCCTAGGAAATACGCCCCTCGAAAACCCTACCCAAGCGGTGAAAAATCTTATCCGCATGCTCTCCAATATCAAGATCAAATCCTTTGAGATGAACCGAGCAATGAGCAAAGAAGACCTAGCTAATTTCGCCAACCTTTGCGGGCTAGATCGAGAAGAAATCCTTCTCGATGAGGGAAAAGGGGACTTCAACGAAGAAAAGCTCAAAGAATTTCCCATGCAACACATTAAAGTCAATGAAATCGAAATCAAAATCGGAGACGAACCTGCGGAGGGGGAAATGGTGGTGGATGAGGCCCTGGCCGCTTTGGCGGAGGGAGTGGAACAAACCGGAAAGAAGGTCTCCGTCTCCGAAGATCAGATCATGGCCATGATCGATGCCATCCTATCCCGCACCCAGGCCGCGCCCGGTGGAGGAAGGCGCGGCTTTGAAGAAATTGGGGATATGCTAGCCGCTCAGTGTAGCGATATTAAGGACTTGAAAAAAAACCTCTTTAGCGCCGTGGCAAGGATGACACCCGAAGCCCAAAAGGACATTTTCGGAGAAACCTTCACGGATGAGGAAGCAATAGAAGAGGATAAACTTCTCCTCAATCTCTCCATCCGCAACCGGGCCAATATCATCCGAAATCAGCTCAAACAAGAAGGAATCGATCCCCGCAAACTAAAAGAAGACCTAGGCGAAATTTTAAACGAAGAAAGCGAAGTGGTAGAACTGGCCGAAATCATCGCTCGTGAGTTTGACCTAACTACCACAGATAAGGAAAAAAAAGCCAAGTATATCTCCAAACTCTCCGCCCTTGTGCAAAGCGGCTTGATGACCTCAACGGAGGTGGAGCCTGTGGCAAGAGCGCGGGATCGAGGAACTGTCCTGATCGCGGAAGACGATGAAGAAGCCGCTAGCCTATACCAGCGCTTCTTGCACTCCGCCGGTTTTGAAACAGTGGTCTGCAACGATGGCCAAGAAACCCTAAAAGGAATCCGATCGCACCAGCCGGATATGATCGTGCTGGATATGAAATTGCCCGGCCTCCACGGGTTGGATATCATCTACTTTCTGCGCAAACATAAAGAGTACCGAGTGCCGGTGATCATTTACACCGCCTTTGCCGAATTTCAAAACGAGTTCGAAATCAAAAGCTACCCCAAAGTAGAATACCTGCTAAAACCGGTCAAGAAAAAAACCTTTTTGGACGCTGTGGATAAGCTGATGCCCCCCCCGAAAAAAGAAGAAACTCCACAAACCAAAGAGGGGGAAGAAGAGGAAAAAACCGCCGAACAAATTCAAATGGAAGAGGATATGCAAAAAGCCCGAGGAGTACAAGCCAAACTGCTGCCCGAATATCTGCCCGATATCCCCGGCTATGACGTGGGAACCTTCTACTGCTCCTGCAAAGACGTAGGCGGAGATTACTTCGATATCATCGAAATCGATGACAACCATACCGGCTTCCTCGTCGCCGATGTCTCGGGAAAAGGCGTCTCGGGCGCAATGGTGATGGTAATGGTCCGCTCCATCTTAAAGCTGGTGGCCCCTCACAACCTCTCCCCCAAGCAAACCCTCGTGGAAACAAACGCACTCATCGCAAAGGACATGAAATTGGGTATGTTCGTCACCGGCCTCTACTTCATCCTCAACCACCGTGAGCGAACGCTCAACTTCTGCTGCGCCGGGCATAACCCCGCCCTGATCTGGCGCCAAAATAAACAGCAATGTGAGTACATGCAACCCTCAGGAATGGCCATGGGAATCACCACCAGCTCCGTGTTTGAAAACTCCCTCAAAGAAGAACTCGTAACCCTAGATAAACTGGATCGGGTGTGCACCTACACCGACGGAGTAGTGGAAGCAATGAGCCCAGAATACGAAGAATTCGGAGAAGATCGCCTGGCAGAAGTGGTCAAAAAACACACCCACCGCTCCTCAGAAGAACTGATCGACGAAATCTATGCCGCTATCCAAGCCTTTGAAGATACCGCACCCAGACACGATGATATCACCATCGTTACACTCAAAGTCCTGTAGAAAAGGAGGAGGTTATGGGAGAATTCGCCGATGTCCTCTTCGGAAGACTCGCCATCAAAAACGGCCTATGCAACCAAGAACAAATCCAAGAATGCCTGGAAGTGCAAGAAAACCTCCAACAAAAAGGTATCGAAAAGTCCCTAGGAGCCATCATGTTGGAGAATGAACTGATCACCGAAGAACAACTCCGCTCCCTACTCCAAGCACAAAGAACAACCGAAATCCTACTGGAAAATACATTTCTAGGAAAACTCGCCATCAAAAACGGATTCCTCACCCCCGAGCAACTGCGCCTCTGCTTGGAAGAACAAAGACGACAACTCCACCCCAAACGACTAGGCGAAATTATGATGGAAAAAGGATTCCTCACTCCCTCTCAACTCAAAGCCATCCTAAAAGCACAACAAAGATTAAAACAAAGTGGAACCTAATCCACCCTTCCCATACTTTTTCCAAAAACTTGCCAAAAATTTTCAAAATGTCGAGAAGACTCTTTCGAAAAAAGTGTTTCCTCCTCCCCTTTCCCATAAATTTACCTAAAAGTCCCTTTACTCTTCCCCCTGCACTCTAGACGCCAAAAAATATCTTCGCCCTTGTTCCTCCAACTCCTCCTCCAGCCCCTCCGGAACCAAACCCGCGATAGACTCTCCCTCCAAAAGCCTCCGCCGAATCTCTGTTGAAGATACCTCCGGCGAAGATATAGCAAGAAAATTTCTTCTCAATACCTCCACCCACTCCAAAGGCAACAACAAATCCGACCAACGCACAACCGTCCGCCCCCGCTGCACAGGAATAAACTCACAAAGCTGAAAAATCCTATCAATCCGCTTCCAACGATGCAACCCACCTAACATATCCACACCAATAATAAAAAAATACCGATGAAAAGAACACTCCCCCCAAAGCTGCTCCAATGTGTCTACCGTGTAAGAATAGCCTCCCCGGCGAATCTCTATATCTAAAACCTCTACCCCCTCTAAAGAAGATACCGCTTTTCTAGCCAACTCTAAACGAAAATCTGCCGGCAAAAGAAACGGCTGCTCCTTGTGAGGCGCCCGATAAGAAGGAACCAAATACACAATGTCCAAAGAAGCCCTCTCCAAAACCTCTCTGGCAACATAAAGATGACCATTGTGAACCGGATTAAACGACCCACCCAAAATCCCAACTCTCATAAAAACAACCTAAACATGAACAACACTCCTGAAACCCCTTTTAGAAAAAAGGTTTTCAGACTTTCCAAAAACTTTTCTTTTCGGAACCTTTTTTAAAAAAAGGTTCCGTACCTCCAAAAACTTTCATTATCTAGGGGAAAAACTTTTTGAAAAAAAGTGTTCCCCCTACCACCCCCTCCCAAAAACTTTCTTCTCCCTTAATTCGCCAACCCTATTAAACTCACAAATGTCTTAATGTCCTCATCGCGCCAGTCCAAAGTTACCCCAAACGTTAAAGCTGGTCTATGAATAAAATTGTCCACTCCTACATAGAGCTGAAAATACTTAAAAATTCGAGCGGATAAATAAGATCTTGCCATAAAACCTTTGATCTTTTCATCAAATTTCCCTTTGTCCTTGTGCGGAGTCCTCCCCTCCAGAGTAAGCCGGAAATGTTTGAGAAAATCCAAATCAATCCCCCCCCCCAATTTTCCTTCTAACAGACCAATCCGAAGCGATAAAATCAAATCATCGTAAGCGTCATCGTTGAACTCATTGAAATAAAACGTCTTCCCCAGCAAAATCTCCGGAAAAATCAACAATTTACCCTCATCCTGCTTTTTCTGGTCAAAATCAATAGGACCATCCTTCGAGGGATTCATGATCACCGCCCCCGCGTGAAAAAAACGAGTGCGCCGCGGATAAATCCGCAGCCAGGCCTTGTAAGCTGTTAGCTCTTGCCTGTCGTAGAAAAAATACCCCAATCCCACCTCTGTCTCCGTCCTAGCTGCGCGCCCCAAGGTTTTATCCAAATTTTCCATCGCACTTTGGGCCGTATCGATCAACTCTCGAGAATTCACCAGTGTGGCCAATGTGCCATCCCCTCGATCGATCTTATCCGCTATATTGCGAATGGAACGACTGGCCTCCTGAAGGTTCTCCAGCATCTGAGAAAAGTTTTCTCCTATTTCCTCATCGCCAATCACCTTTCCAAGAAGACCTTTCTGCTCCACAATATCGCTTGTGATCGTCTTGATATTGGCAGCGGTGTCATTGAGGTTGTTGTAAAGACTATCGTCTGAAAAAAGCTTTCCCAAAGTACCCTCCCCCTCACTCACCCTCTGCACCAAGCGATTGACATTGGCCGCAATCTGATCCAGATTTTGATACAAGCTGTCCTCATTGAGCAAACGAGCAACCGTGCCTTGGCCAGTGTTGATTTTTTGACTAATCTCGGCAAGATTGGCGCTAAAACGCTGAAAATTTTCTCCCATCTCTTCGTTGTAAATCAAACGGCTCAGAAGACTGCGCTGTTTGGTAAGCTCTTCGGTGGTACGACGAACATTTTCCGTAATCTTGGCAATGTTCTCCGCCATCTTCTCATCATTGATTAAACGCCCCGCTAGCCCCTTCCCCTCGTCCACCTTCTGAGCAATACGTGAAAGATTGGCGCTGGTCTTCTCTAAATTCTCTATCGTCCGAACGAGCGATGGCTGAATCTTCTGAATCAAATCGGTGGCACTCTCCGCCGTGTCCTGAATACTGTCCGTAAGGCTCTTTTGCAATACCCCCGAAACCGTCTCTCCCGCCGCAATATACTCCCCCAAAGGATACGCTGGACGAGTGATTCGAATCGCCTTTCCACCAAAAAGAGTGGAGTTGTATACAGCAATTTCCGCATTCTTAGGAATGTGCACCCCGCGAATAAAAAGCGTTACCCTAGCCCGATTTTCCTGCTCATCAAACACAATCGACTCCACATTCCCCACCTGCAAGCCCGCATAGAGTACCGGACTGCCCTTTTTTAAATTGTCCGCATTATCAAACAAAACATCGATGGTGTAGCCCTGCTCTTCCACAAAAGAAACGTTTTTGACCACCACCGTAAAATAGAGCAAAATCCCAAAAAATGCGAAAAACAAAACGCCAACCACCGACTCTCTCATTCGCAAAGCCCCTTTAATAAAACAGTCGTTGAATAATGCTCGTCATGAAATAGTTGACAATAATAACGCAGATAAACGAAACCACCACCGACCTCCGGGTCGACTCCCCTACCCCCGCCGCTCCCCCAGAAGTGCGCAACCCCTCACTACAACAAATAATCGAAACAAACATCCCGAACACCAACGCCTTCGACAACCCCGTGCATACATCCTTGATCCTCACCTGCCGAAGAACATTCTGCCAATAAGACTGAAAATCCAAACCCACCTGCCAGTCCGCCACCATGCCAGCAGCCGCCGTTCCCACCACCGCTGCGAAAAGCGTCAACATAGGCGCCATAATGGTAAGTGCCCAAAAACGCGGCATCACCAAATACCGCACCGGATTAATGGACATTACCTCCAAAGCATCCAACTCCTCCGAAACCGCCATGGTGCCAATCTCCGCCGCCATGGAAGAACCTACCCGCCCAGCCAAAATCAACGCCGTCATAATCGGCGCCATCTGACGCATCATCGCCAAAGGTACAATCACCCCTACCAACTCCTCCGCTCCAAAACTGCGCAATGTCAAACCACTCTGCAAAGAGAGAACCATCCCCGAAAAAGCTCCTACCAGCAAAACCACAGGCAAACTCTCCACACCCGCCAAATACATTTGATAAACCGTCTCCCGAAATCTAGAAAAAAAACGCCGACTCCAGCCCAACGTCTCGAGAAATAAAAACACCGTATACCCCGCTACATAGAGAGTACTCCGCAAACGCTGCAAGGCACGGGTGAGCAATCGTAATAGAAAATCTCCAGTAACATGAAAAATTCTATGCATGGCTTCTCAGGGCTTTACAAAAATATCTAAACCGTAATGCTCTTTTCCGAAATCTATAAAACGCTTACTTCTCTCTTCTCGTCGAAAAAACCGATAAAACCGACCGCAAACCCTTATGGGGAGGAATCGGCAACTGCTGGTTCAAAAGTCTCCTGGCGCTTTCTATCTGAAAATCTGCCCACTTGGGATGTAAAAATTTAGTGTAATTCTGGCGAATCCCCTCTATAACCGATTTGACCCGATCCGGTGGTACGAATGCGGAAGCCACTAGAATACAAGGAACCGAAATCGTGCGAATATCTCGACTAAATACATCGATAGCATTGATTTTTGCATTCCTCCTCAACTCAAATAAACGCCCTCGATCCAGAATCCACCATCGATCTACCCCCTTCACCCGAATTTTGGATTGCGCAGAGAGAAAAAATTTTCGCTTCCAAAACTCCTCCTGAAGCCTCTTATCAAAAAGCCCAGCATCCAACCTCCGCTTATAACGAATAGAAATGCGAAAAAGAAGTCTGGAAATGGCCTCCGTCGATTTATATTGCGCCGATACCCAAGGATAAGCCCCTAAAGGTATCAACGCATTTCTGTAGGGAAAACCCAATCGCAAGCGAGACTTACTTTTTAGCTGATCCTCCAACTCCTCTACCGTCAAAGAAAGAAAGCGAATTTTCTGATAAGACCTCTCCGGAAGGTTTTTCAACAACTTCAACGGCGCTCCCCCCACCAAAAACACCGCATCCAACTTACCCTCCAAAAGCTTCTCCAAAGCCTTCTGCGGAGGCGATAAATCCCGACGCACACTGTAGTGAGGATGCATGTTGTAAAGACTAAACAAGTATGAGGTGGTGATGAAAGTCCCAGACCCCGATGTACCGCAATTGACCCGCTTCCCCTTCATATCCTCAATGGTATAAATCCCTGAATCCCGCCTCACCAAAATATGAATCTCCTCGTAATAAAGAGGCAAAACATAGCGAATGGATTTCAGTAAATCCCGGTGTCTCCCATAAGCAATAAAATGAATAATGTCTAACTGAGCTATCCCTAGCTGAGCATGACGCAATGAAATGGCCTCTAGATTATGAACCGAACCCTGAGAAGCAATACACTCTATCCTTACCCCCTGCCCCGCAGCCGCCATCGAAATGTCCTTGCCAAACGTATAATAAGTCCCGTAGCGAGAACCTGTCATCAGTTTCAACGTCCCCTTGGGAACCTGATTGAAAAAAAAGTCAATTGCCCCCGTATGAAGCGCCTTCCTTACGCGATGAAAATGAATCGCAAAACCTCTCTCCACCTCCAACCACTCGGGATGATAAAGTCTTAAACGATATTTAAACTGATAAACAAACTGACAAAAACGATACACCTGATAAGGGGAAAGAGGCCGCCTAGCCAAAAGCAACAAAGGGGAACGAATCGTATAAACATCCCTATCTTGGAAGGAATACGTCCTCCTCGCAATTACTGTAGGCTGGTAAAGAAGAGGACTGGAGACACTTTTGCAAAGCTCCTGCCCCAAATCTAGCAACGCTATTTTTTTTACCTCTTTGGCCGATCCACTCTTGAGAAGAGGTTGGGGAGTACCAGTTAAATAAAACACCGCATCTAGCTTTCCCTTCAAAAGAGCAGAATATGCCTTCTTAAACCCATAGGTAAAAAAGTAAATATTCTTTGGCCCTATCCCAAGCTTCCTCAAAACTTTCCAAGCTAGCAAATAGGTCCCCGAGCCCTTCAGCCCTACCCCCACCCGCTTGCCAACCAAATCCGAAACACTAGAAATCTGTGCAGCTTTCCTCACAATTAGGTGCAACTCCTCCCAATAAAGAGGCATAGCTACCAAAATATTATCCATCACCTTTTTGTACCTAGGCTGCCTCCTCAAACTCTCCCATACTCCCATCTGGCAAATCGCCAAATCCGCCATGTTTAATCCAAGAGTCAAAATATTCTGACGAGAATGGGAAGATGTACTCAAATGTAGAGTAAGAACCTCCTTCGAATCCTCCCCCTCCGAAAGAGGAAGCTGAAAGGTAATCCGCCTCCGGTTGGAATGGCGGATCACTTTTTTGTTAAAAACCCTATTTAGCGTCTGGAAAAATGCATAAGAAGTATCGTACTTCTCTCCCCCTAAAAGGCTTATACTCTTGTTGGAAGGATCTTGAAAACTAATCGCAACTACCTCCTCTCCCAATATGCCCAAAAACACCGCCAACCAACACACAGACAATGCCCTCATAAAACCTCCTGCAGCCGCTATCCTGGATCTATCTTTGGTTATTTCTAATAACAAAATTCTCTCCCTTGTCAACGCATCTTCACAAAATCAATCCGCGGACAAAGACGCAAAAATATCCTTGTTCTGCTTGCATTGGTTCTAATGATTTAGACATCGGGAGGAGGGCAACATAAACAACTTCTGCTTAGAGCACTCCGCCTTGCCTACATTCGAACATACTCAAAATCAATGGGCTTGCCATTGATGCCCTTCTTGGGCGCTAAAATCCAATGAGCAAACTTCCCCGGCTCAATCACCTGATACATCAGGCTCTGGACATAGTCCCGATCCTCCTGGGTGGGCAAAAACTCCTCTTCCCGACGCTCCCACTGCTCAGCGGTTAATAAATTTCCCTCCGGATCAAAATGATGCCCGGCGTAAACCCCAATCTTGCGATTAAACCGGACGGAGGGAAGCCTCAAGCGAAAGGGATAATCCTCCTTTTCCAGCTGTCGATTCCAACGCTTCATCACCCGCTCACAATCCTGAATATAAGAGTCCCGTAAAATGGCATTCATCGCCTTGCGCAAAGGAATATGCTCCTCCCTCAAATTGCCCTCCTTGTCCGGCACCTCCAAAACGTAAGTACCCTCCAAACATTTTGGGTCAGGGTAAAGCTTCCGATTTCCCTCATTGAAACGCCCCTTTAGTCCTGAGGCAAAAAAGTTGGCGGCATTGCTAGAGTTTTCTGAACCAAATAAATCCAAAGAAGAGGAATACCAAAAGTTAATGTACTTCTGTATGATCTCAAGAGGAATCCCCCCCTGCCGCTTGATATCTTCCTCCGGATCTTCCTTGGCCAACTGAGCAGAGCGACGCACCACCCTAGCAATACTGGTCTCCCCCACAAAGAGATGATGGGCCTCCTCGGTCAACATAAAACGAGTAGACTGGCTGAGCGGATTAAAGGCACTCTCCGCCAAAGCCCCTAACTGGTACTTCCCATCTCTGTCTGTGAAAGTAGCAAAGCAAAAGAAATCCAACCAAGTTTCAATAGGCTCATTGAACGTGCTTAAAATCCGCGGGCTATCCTGACTACCCGCACAGCGATAGAGCAATTCCTCCGCCTCCTCCCTTCCATCCCGGCCAAAGAATTGCTGGAGAAGATACACCATCGCCCAAAGATGCCGAGCTTCCTCCACATTCACCTGAAACAAATTGCGCATATCATAAAGAGACGGGGCCGTGGCTGCAAGAAGACGCTGCTGCTCTACCGACGCCGGCTCCGTATCCGCCTGAGTGACGATCAAACGACGAAGGTCCTTGCGATGCTCACCAGGGATAAAATCCCACGCCTTTTCCCCTAACCGATCGCCAAAATGAATGGTGCGCTCCCCCTCCAAAGGCGCCAAAAAAATCCCCCAACGGTACTCGGGCATTTTCACATACTTAAAATGCGCCCAACCACTAGGCTCCACGCTCACCGCTGTGCGCAAATAAATCTCCTTATCCT
Source organism: Planctomycetota bacterium (assembly GCA_003694635.1). Taxonomy (GTDB): domain Bacteria; phylum Planctomycetota; class J132; order J132; family J132; genus J132. The sequence continues at coordinate 7,064 of RFKQ01000054.1, read as the reverse complement.
GGTAATAGGCCGGCCCCTTATCGTTCCACCATTTCATAAACTTAGGATGCCAAGCCTCTAAGGCCTTCTTTAACTTCCGATTCCGGGAGAGGTTGACGTTGTTGGGAATGAGCTCATGGCTGATCATTGGCTTCCCCTTTTTAAAAAAATCTATGTCCTTGTCCAGTCAAACTCCGGACTAAATTCCTTTCCATAAGCGCTTAAAGCCCCCTTCTGTCCCGTGGCATTGGGACGGGTAAAAATCCAGTTTTGCCAAGCCGAAAGACGACCAAATATGCGGCTCTCCATCGTCTCCTTTCCCACAAAACGCAAATTGGCCTCTAGACCGGTCAGCGCATCCGGCGAAAGAGAAAGGCGCTCCTCTATGGCAATCCGCACCTCATCCTCCCAGTCAATATCGTCCATCAGCTCCGTGACTAAACCAAGCTCAAAAGCCTGTTGGGAAGGAATGGCCTGCCCCTGTAGCTCTAAAATCCTCCTCACCGCTTCCTCATCCTGATAAAATCTATTCTCCAAACGGCTTAAACCGTGCCCCATCAAAAGCATCCCTCCATTGAGAGGACTTACCCCAACCGCCGAACCCTCCTCATCAAGCATATAAATCCGATCGCTCGCCAAAGCAAGCTCCAGCAAACTCCCCCCAAAACAGGAACCCGGCACCACAAAAGAAAAAAAACTCTTTGCGCTAACGTCCACCATCTTCAATACCCGCGCCTGAAGAAGCAAAATCTCTTTAATCAACCAATGACCCCGCCTAGCATGCAGATTTTCGTCCAATCTCAAGACACTTTCCAAACTCCCCTCCGTATAAAGGCAAACCAACCCAACCTCCTCGTAGTTAAAACGCAACTGCAAAATCGCATCCCGCAACTCCCTCCACAGCTCAATCGGATACCACCCACCACCCCGCTGGCAGGGATCCTCGCCTACCTCCAACTCCTCCTCCGGAGGCGCAGCAATGGTTAAGTTGGCCCGGCGACCCTCTATCTGCAGCTTGACAAACTTGTAATCAAGCGTATCACCCTCTCGACGAAATTGTATAGGACTGAGCTCGATCCCTCTCTCCGCACGAATGGGATGTTGCTCCGCCAGCTGCTCCAAACGCCGATTGAGCTCCGTATCGTAAACGGAAGGCGCATGAACAAAGTCCACCAACCTCCACTCCAACGCCCTCCTCCCCCTAGCGCCCTCGGGAAGAGTGCAGAAAATATCCGCTAAATCCCGACGTACCCGACGCTTGTCCACCAACCGAGTTAGTCCTCCCGTCCCCGGTAACACCCCTAAATAAGGCGCCTCCGGTAAACTTACCGAAGACTTCCGATCGTCGATAAGATGAATTTCCGCACAAGCCATCGCCAACTCATACCCCCCCCCCGCCGCTCCCCCCTTCAAAGAAGCCACATAATACTGACCGCTCCTCTCCGTCGCCTCCTCTATCTGAAGGCGGGTTTCGTTGGTGAATTTGCAAAAATTTACCTTATGACTATGAGAGGAACTAGCGAGCATGTAAATATTCGCACCCGCACAAAATATATCCTGCCTAGCGCTCTCTATACAAACTACACTCACCTCGGGATGCTCAAAACGCAACCGTTCCACAATGTCCGCCAGCTCAATATCTACACCAATATCGTAGGAATTCAGCTTGAGTTTATAATCGGAACGAACCCCCTTCTCCTCCTGAACATTCAACTGAATACGAGCAATAGGGGGCCGAATCTCTAACCGAAAATGAATGTACCGATCTGGCTGGGGCTGAAAAGAAATCAAATCTTTGTTCATCTCTGATATGCCCTATCGCAAATTTTAATAAAAGAGAAAATTTCAACGCATCCTCCTGAAAACTTCATAGGAATTGTAAGGAAATTATGCCAAAAAGTCAACGATAAATTCGAAATTCCACCTAGCCACCACCTTCACCACTTCCCAAAAACTTGTCATTTAAAATCTTGACTTGCATTTTTGGCAAAATATGGTATAAAATAGGGCATAAAAGTAAAAAACAAAAGAAAAATGCGGCCTTTCGGAAAAACCTAAAGTTAAACTTGCTGAGATTCAAAATACATGTTGCGCTTCCGGTTTCGAAGGTGATGAGTTCAAAGAAAAACGCAAAATGCTGTATAAGGATTTAGAAACTTTTCTAAATCAGTTAAAACTGGAAAAAATTTCTGCCGAACGCAAAGAAAAGTTGCAGCCGTTGATAGCTTATATTTCTCATAAGAAAGAAAAACAAGAATCCGTAAACTTAAATTTTATTTGCACACACAATTCTCGTAGAAGTCATTTGTCTCAAATATGGGCGCAAACAACGGCATATTACTGCGGTGTTTCAAATGTGAATGCCTATTCAGCAGGGACAGAAGCCACGGCAGTTTTTCCAACGATTTTAAAAGTGTTGGAACAAGCGGGTTTTGCCATCCAAACCATTGGCTGTTCGGAAAATCCTGTTCATATTGTGAAGTATTCGGAAAACGAGCGACCGATCATTGCTTTTTCCAAAAAGATTACCCATTTGTTTAACCCCAAAACCCAATTTGCGGCAATCATGACATGCTCGCAAGCCGACGAAAAATGTCCTTTTGTCCCCGGTGCTGAAAACAGAATAACGCTCCCTTATGAAGACCCAAAAATTTTTGATAACACCTCCCTTCAGGAAGAAAAATATAGAGAGAGAAGCGAAGAAATAGCCGCCGAAATGCTATATGTATTTTCTAAGGTTAAAATGAGCCCAACAAAATGGTTTAGTTAGTATTATCCGGAGCAACAAAAGTGCAAAATGCCAAATGAGAAGAGTTTTATGGAAGAATATCATAATTTTGGAATACCGCCAAGAACTTGTAAATTGGAGTCTCAGGAGAGAAAATGAAAAGGATTGTCCAAACCGAAGACGCACCTCCCGCTATCGGGCCATATTCCCAAGCAGTTCAAATTGGGAATTTCCTCTTTGTTTCTGGTCAAATTCCACTCCACCCCCAAACCTCAACTGTGGTCGGCCCCTCCATCCAAGAACAAACCGAACAGGTGCTGAAAAATCTCGAAAGCATCTTGAAATCCGTGGAATTTGGTTTGCAAGATGTCATTAAATGCACGATTTTTCTAAAGGATTTGGGAGACTTTGAAGCGGTCAATGCGATTTACTCTCGCTATTTTTCCATTTCTCCCCCCGCCAGAGCTTGCGTCGAGGTCAGCCGTCTACCTAAAGACGTTTTGATTGAAATAGAGGCCATTGCTTACCGAAGCTAAACCTGAAGAGTACCGCTGAAAGGGCTGGTTTCTGTAGGAATTTTATGAGCACTACTCCCATTGAGTGGGAAGGAGGTTCTGGATTATGGATTTTCGAGGCCTTTGTGGTGGGATAACACGAACTTTGGCGATATATCTTGGGATTTTGCTTGGCCTTTCCCCCCTTTGGGGAGGGGAAAAGGATCTGATGATCTGGGATCGGGATAACCACCAGGTGAAAAAGAAATTGATAGGCCCCCACACACGTCCAAAAGGGGAGCCCGGCGGAACACTAGTGGTGCATCTGTCCAATGAACCAGACCATCTGGAGCCATTCACCTCCACAGGGGTGTACTCCCAGCGGATCTATAGCTATATCTTTAGCAGCCTTGTCACCAGAGACGGCTGGACGCTGGAATGGAAAACGGGCCAAGATACGGATAGCGTGGCCCTGAGTTATCGCATCGAAGATATGATTGTCTTGAAGAAGGGAAGAGAGGAAAAATACGGTGGACAAGGACGATGGATCGGGATTTGGACGAGAAAGGGGGAGAAGTTTTGGATCACCGATGAAAAGGGGAAAAAACAGCTTATCGATAAAAAAGATGTGCTCAAGGCCCAAAAAAAAGTGGTCTACACCTTCTATCTGCGCAAGGACTTTAAGTTTCACGACGGCGTTCCCCTTACGGCAGACGATGTGATCTTTTCGATGGATGTGGTGAAAAACAAGGCGGTAAAAGCGGCCTCCCTCCGCAATTATTTCAACGATGTCCAGGAGTGGTTTGCCATCGATCGCTACACCGTTCGCTTTATCTACGCACGTCCCTATTGGTACGCGTTCAACATTATCTCCGGCCTCCCGATTGTCCCCGAACATATTTTCCAACCCGAGCGCTACGTAAACAACTATGACCAACTTTCTGCCCAAGAGCAAAAAAAAGCCAAAAGAAAGGTCGTGAGGTACAACAAAAGATTTGCTAAGTCCTACAACGAACACCCCTTCCGCCGCCATCCCATTGGCTCCGGCCCTTATAAGTTCAAAGAGTGGATAGGCGGAGATAAAATCGTCCTGGAACGCTTTAAAGAATACACCGGCCGGCCAGCTTACCTCGACGTAATTGTGTGGAAATACATTTCCAACGATGCCGCAGCCCTCCAAGCTCTGAAAAATGGCGAGCTCGACTTCCTACCTGGAGTCCCTACCGAAATGTTTGTAAAAGAAGCCGTGGGGCCAGAGTTTAAAACCAAATTTGTCAAGGCCACCTACTACTCACCCGGCTACAATTACGTAGGCTGGAATATGAAGCGATTTGTCTTCCAAGATCACCGAGTTCGCACAGCTTTAACCTACCTTATGCCGCGACAGCTCATCAACAAGACACTTTTTTACAATATGAACAAAATCATCACCGGGCCATTTTACTGCTTTGGCCCCGCCTATGACCATAGCCTAAAGCCGCGCCCGTTTGACCTCAAGAAAGCGGAAGCCCTTCTGCGAGAGGCGGGATGGGTGGACGTGGACAACGATGGAGTGCTGGAAAAAGAAGGCAAGGAATTTCGCTTTGAGTTTCTGGTCATCGCAGAAAGTCCAGCGCTCTCTAAAATGGCAGAAATGTACCAGCAACGCCTAAAACAGGCCAAGATTTTAACCAAAATCCGTAAGGTAAAATGGCAAGCACTTCTGGAAAAAATCGACAACCTGAACTTTGATAGCGTCTTTCTAGGCTGGGGAACCTCTGTGGAAGGCGATCCCTACCAACTATGGCACTCCAGCCAGGCCAAAAAAGGCGGCTCCAACTTCGTCAGCTATAAAAACCATAGAGTGGATAGACTCATCGAAAAAAGTAGAAAAATTTTTAATGCTCCCAAACGCCGAGCAATTATGAAAAAAATCCATCGCATCATCTACTACGATCAACCCTACACCTTTCTCTATACCGGCCCGCGAAAGGTGATCTACCATTCCAAAATCCGAGGAGTACGATGGCTCAAAGGCCGACCCGGCTGGGATCTGCAAGAGTGGTATATCCCCAAAAAATTCCAATAACTCCCTTAAAGGCGATTTTCCTCTTCCAACTGCTACTCCCCAATGGCCAAAAGATTTCAAAAAAAAGGAAAAATTTTTCAAGAAAAGGCGGAGAAAAAGCACGGAAAATAGCGAAACAAGTCATACCTCCCCGCTGCAAAATCTCCCCCAAACCTCTGCCCCCGCAAACTTCCCCCAAATCCCTCTCCGCCTCCCTCTGCACAAAACCTTTGACTTTGCCAAATGCCTTTCTCCAAGCCCCTTCCTCCTCATGCCTCTTTCTGCCCCAACCAAGGATTTCTCAACATGAGAGCAACCAACCTCCATCCCCTACCCCTGCGGCGAAAAACGTGGCCCCAAATCGCCTCCCTTCTCTGCTTGCTCGCGCTAAGCTCGTGCTTCTCCTCCCCCTCCACTCCCAACTCCCCCGCCTACGTCTACTTCCCCAGATCACTCCCAAACGGCGAACCCGTCCAACCCCACAGCAACCAATTGCTCAAAATCCTACTGGAAAAACACTTTGCAGGCAAATTCCACCCCCAAGTCTCCTTCAAACAACTCCAAATAAGCGCCCAAAAACTATTCCGACCAAATGTCAAAAAACTGAAAAATGATTTCGCCTGGAGCCTGCAGGCCTTCTCCCAAATGGGAAAAAAACGTTGGAAAAATCTCTACGGCGAAGAAGTGCACCTCGATAAACTGGCCCAAGTGGCTTTGCAGTGGCTGGAACAACTCACCCAACCCGTGAAAATGGCGCAACGCCAACGCAAACTCTACCCCAAATCCGAAATCCATCGCTGGTACTGCGGCGGATTTCACCTCTTCCAAGGCGTGCTAGCTGCCTGGAAGTACGGAACCCTCCCCGCCAAAAAAAAACGATTGGAAACCATTGTCCACGCCTTTTTCTACCGGCTGCAAAACGAAGAAAAGCTCTACCGCTACCTCCTCCAACAACACTACACAAAAAAAAGTAGCGGCTACTTCCTCTCCCTCTACCTAGCTCTCCTTAAATTCTATGGACACTGTCTAGAATCCCTCTTCTGGGCAAAAGAATGGGCCATCTGGAATCCAACTCAAAATGAACTCCAACAAATCCAAACCGCGAAGCAAAAACTAACCCAAGTGGTGGAAATGTTCTGGAAACAAAAGGTCTACCCCAACCTCGAATGGTGGTGCCAAAACAAAGGAAAACGCTTCTATCGTGATCTCCTCAACGACTCCTGCCACGCCCTTCAAGCCCTGCGCCTGTGGGAGAAAAAAACAAGCAATACCACCAAAAAATTGCAGGATTTCTTGCAAAAACATGCCCAAAAGGAAAAAGATCCAACCGTCCTTATCCACCTCATCTCCACTCTTGGCCCAGAATTCCCCTACGGGGAAAGTACGCTGATAGAGAGCTTCTCCCAAAAATATCTGCGGTTTTTTCATCCAAAAAAATGAAAAAAAATAGCAATAAATTTTTGGAAAGGTTGAAGGATGCCCCAAGTTGAGCTAAAATCAGAAATCACCGGCACGGTTTGGATGGTACCGGCCAAAGCTGGAGAAAGGATGAAAGCCGGCGAAGAAGTGCTGATTTTGGAGTCGATGAAAATGGAATTTCCTCTGGAAGCCCCCGGGGACGGAGTGGTGGAAGAAATTCGTGTAAAACCCGGCGATAGCGTCCAAGAAGGCGATGTGGTGGCTATCTTCCGAACAGATGAGTGAAGCTACAAGGTTTAGAGGTGTGAGGTAATCCTATGAAATCCAAAAAGAATAAAACCTTTCCCCAGCCCTGGCCCGTCCTTTGGCTATTTTTTCTCCTCCCCCCCCCCTCCCC
>RFKQ01000053.1 GCA_003694635.1 Planctomycetota bacterium | reverse complement strand
GTGTTGGTAGGGGCGGATGGGGTTGGGGGGACGGTGGCGAGGCAGATGGGGATTTATGAGAGTTTAGAGGATTATCCGTTGGTGCATGGTTTGAATCTTTATATTTCTGAGGGGGATTGGCGTAGTTGTCGTCTTTTTAAGGAAAAGGTACCGCTGATTGGTTTAGGTTATGAGAATATGCAGGGGTATGCGTTTGCTTATCCTTTTCGAACGGGGGTACAGTTGGGAGTTTTTGCTCAGCGGAGGGAGGGTTTGGAGGCGCATTTTAGTTCGTGGAGGCAGAGGTTATGGGAGCGCGGTTATATTCCCTCGGGTGGTGGAGAGGTGGCGAAGCGGTATTTTGCCCCGGCGGGGGTAGGTTTGTTGTTGGAGAAGAATTATGAGAAGCGGACGTTGTTGGTGGGGGATGCGGGTGGTTTTTGCATAGGGACCACGGCTCATGGGATACAGCCGGCGTTTTTATCTTCGGAGGTGGCGGTGGAGATTATACTGAAAGGTTTGGAGGAGGGGAATTTGGATGAGTGGATTCCTACGTATTCCAAGACGTGGAATTTGCGTTTTGGGGAGTATATTAAGGGTTCGATTGAGTTGCAGAGCAATTTATCTTTTTTGTTGAAGATGATATTTAAAGATGAGAGGATTTGCGCTCGGTATGCGCAGGGGTTTTTATTTGGCAAGAAGGTGATCTAGGGGGGAAGGGGGAGAAATTTTTGAGATTGGAGTTGACTTTTGCTTCTTGATATTCTATTTTTTTGCGTGGATTTAGGTTATTTTAGAGGCAAGAAGCAAAAGGAGAGCTTTGCGATGTTGAGGAAATTGAGTTGGTTTTTGGCGTGGATATTTGTTTTTTTTCCTTTTTATGGTTATGGGCAGTTTCCTGCGGAGGGGAGGGTAATTTCCGAGAAGGCGGCGATTTATCTTTCGGCTAGTTCGAAGGGGAGGGTTTTGATGCGGGTGGATTTTGGGGTAGCGTTGGTTGTGTTCAAGAGAAGGGGGAATTATTACTTGGTCAAGTTGCCCTCTCAGGTGCCGGTGTATATTTCTCGAAGAAAGGCTTTGATGGGATTAAAGAATAGGGGGATTGTGGTGGGGAATGATACGCCGGTTTTTTTGAGGCTTTCGGAGAAAGAGCCGGTGGGGTATCTTCACAAGGGGGATCGGTTTGAGGTGGTGAGGGCGACTTCTAGGTTTTATCTGATCAAGACAAAGGCGTTGGTACTTTTAGGTTATATCCCGCGGAGGGATATAAGGGTGATGAGGGCTTATCCTCGTTCGAAGTTAGGGGAGTTTTCGTTTGTGTCTTCGTTTGTGGAGGAGGGGAAGCGTTCCAAGCCTGGGGAGGCGTTGGAAAAGCAGGTAGTTCGACTGAGGAAGTTATTTGAGAGGGAGCTTAAGAAGGAGATAGAGAAGATGCGTTGGAGGGAATTTATTCGGGTATGTTTGGAGATTGAGCGTTCTAGTGAGGCAGATATTCGGCTTAAGCGGGTGGCGGCTTTTTATCGGAAGAAGGCGTTGGTGGCGGAGAGGTATTGTCGGGAGTATCGCAAGGCCACAGGAGTGTTAAAGAATTAGTGGATAGGTATGCACGTCAGCGTCTTCTTCCTTTTCTTGGGGAAGAGGGCCAGAAGAGGTTAGAGCAGAGTGCTATTTTGGTGGTGGGTTGTGGGGCAACGGGGAGCCATATTGCTTCTTTGGCGGCTAGGGTGGGGGTGGGTAGGATTGTGTTGGTGGATCGGGACATTGTGGAGTTGCACAATTTGCCTCGTCAGGTATTGTTTGAGGAGGAGGATGTTTTGCGGGAGCGTCCGAAGGCTCTTGCGTTGAGGGATAGGATTCGGAGCATCAATTCGTCGGTGGAGGTGGAGGCGTATGTTGGGGAGTTTCATCCGGGCAATGGGGAGGAGTTATGCCGAGGTGTTCAGCTTATTTTTGATGGCACGGATAATTTTCAGACTAGGTTTTTGATCAACGAGCTTGGTTTAAAGCTACGCCTTCCTTGGGTGTATATGGGAGTGATTTCCACGGTGGGCCATGTGATGCCGATTTTGCCGTTTAAGGGGCCGTGTTTGCGGTGTTATCTTTCAGAGGAGCCGAGGGCGGGGGAGTTGGAGACTTGCGACACGGTGGGGGTTTGGGCTGGGGCGGTATCGTTGGTGAGTGCGATTGGGTTTACGGAGGGGGTGCGGATTTTATTGGGGGATTCGCCTTCTTTTCGGGGTTTATTTACTTTTGATATTTGGAGCTTTCAATGGAGGGTGTTGGGGTTGAAGAGGGATAGGGAGTGTTTGAATTGTGGGCGGGGGGAGTATAGGTATTTGGGGCCGAGGGGGAGTTGGGCGGAGGTGGAGAGGGTATGTGGGGAGAATGTGGTGTGTGTGCGTTTAGGTGTTTTTTCGTATTTGGAGTTGATGGAGCGGTTGAAGAGGTGTGGTGAGGTGAAGGAGGGGGAATATTTTTTTAAGTTTCGTTCGGAGGAGGGGAGGGAGTTCACGATTTTTTCGGATGGTAGGGTATTGGTTTTTGGGACGCAGGATTTTCAGAAAGCGAGGAGTTGGTGCGCTCGCTACATTGGTTTGTAGAGGAAGGTAGGGGGAGTTTTTCTTTGGAGGAGGGGATTTATTTATCTTTGGTGGGATATGGGGTTTTGGTGGTGCAGAGCTATGGTTATTTAGGGGAGATTTGGGGGGTTTGGCCGGATTATTTTACTCTTTTTGTATTTTGGTTGATGTTTAAGAATTCGTCGGTGCCGTCTTATTTTGTTTTATGGTTGGGGGTGATGCGAGAGGGGTTTGTGGGGGATTTTTATGGTTATGGGGTGGGTTATTTTCTTTTGTCTTATTTTTTTCCCGTTTTGCGGCGGTTGTTTTTTCTGAGGGGGGGAGGGAAGGTTATGTTGTTGGTGGGGTTGGTGGTTTTTGCGCTCAACGTTTATCCTTTTTGTAGGCTGTATGGATGGGTTGGGATAAGGTATTTGGTATGGATGTCGTTGTATAGTATGTTGTTTTTTCCTTTGTTTGGTTTTCTCCCGGATTTTGGGAGGAAGAGTTCTGGTTTGGATTCTTCTCCCTTTGCGCTACTTCCTTTTTTTATGGCTAGTGTGTATGGCAAGGTGGAGGAGGAAGCTGGTTGCGAATGGGAACAGGAATGGATGCGATGAGAGTTAGAGGATTTATTTTGAGGTTATGGGTATGGTGGTTGTGTTTGGGGTGGATTTTTCTTTCATCTTGTGTGGTGGATCGGACGAAGTGGGAGGGGGGTGGAGGGGAGGATAGAAAGCTAGGGCAACGGGAGGAGAGAGGTGGTGTTTCTCACCCTGCGGGTGGTTTGGATGAGGGGAATATTGTGGCTATTTTAGATGGGGAGAGGGTTTCTTTGGAGGAGTATAAGAATTATTTGTATGGGGTGATCGGGAAGAAATTTTTGGAGGCATTTTTGACGGAGAAGTTGGTTTTTCGGCGAGCGGAGGAGTTGGGGATACGGGTAGGGGAGGAGGAGTTAAAGGGTTGGGTGGATCGTCAGTTGGCAGAGCAGATTGGGCGTTATGGTAGTCGTGATCGTTTTCTTCAGGAGTTGAAGAAGAAGGGGCTTACTTTGGAGAAGTATTTGGAGGAGGTGGAGAGGAATGCGCCTTTGATGGTTCGGATAGAGAAGATGGTGCGTCGGGAGAGGATATCGGAGGGGAATTTGAGGCGGGAGTATGAGAAGAGATTTGGTAGGAAGGCGGTGTTGGAGCAGATTTTTTTTTCTTTTTATGAGGCGGAGAGGAAGGAAGCGGATCGTCTTGCTAGGAAGCGGGCGGAGTTGGTGTTGGAGAAGATACGCAAAAGGGAGTTGACTTTTGGGGAGGCTGTAAAGTTTTATTCGGAGTCTCCGACGAGTTCCAAGGGGGGGAGTTTGGGGTATCAGCCGTTGGGGAATTTGCCGGAGCCCACCCGGAAATTTATTGAAAAGCTAGGGGTCGGGGAGGTGAGTGATGTACATAGAACGCCGGTGGGGTATCATATTTTTCTTTTGAAGGACAGGCGTGGCCGTTATGTGCATTTACTTCATATTGCGATCACGAGCAATCCCAAATATCGTTTGGATGTTTCGTTGCGTCGGAGGGTTCGCCGTAGGGTGAAGGAGGAGGCGTTTCGGGTTTACAGGAGGATAAAGATGGGGGAGTTGACGTTTGAGGAGGCGTTGGCGAAGTCGGGTCAGAGGGAGGGGAAGCGGTTGGAGTTTCGCCGGCATCAATCGATTTATGGCGAAGATTTTGAGACGCGGGTTTTTGCGTTAAAAGTGGGAGAGGTTTCCGCACCGATTCTTACGGATGTGGGGTATCACATTTTGCGTTTAGAGGCGTTAAAGCCGCCGTTGCGTCCTTTTGATGAGGGTTGTAGGAGGGATTTGGTAGACATTCTTCAAAAGGAGGAGGTGACGGTTTCTCAGATGAAGCGGTGGACGGAGAGGTTGCGTCGTCGGGCTCGGATTACGATCAAGTAGAAATCACGTTTGTGGAAGGATGGAAATCACGCTTGTGAAATAAATAATTTAGAAAAAAATTTTTTCTTCCCTTGACGATAAGGAATTCTTTGCATATAATTCATTTTAACTTTGGTTAAAAAAACGTGAATTAAAATATTTTTTTAATTCTGCGATTTGAAGTAGACGATAAATAGAAGAGGAAGAGGTACTTTTGGTTCGAGTTTAGCGAGAGGAGTATGCGCGCCCGGATTTATGGATTCCAGTTGCCAACTATCTATAAAAAGGAGTTTTCGGCACTATGGTTCAGATTAATTTTGCCTTGCGCGAAGTAAATTGCAAAATTGTGTATTACGGGCCTGGTATGAGTGGCAAAACCACCAATTTGGAGATGGTGCATCAGAAGGCCCCCCCGGAAGCAACTGGAGAATTGACTTCGATCGCCACTGAGGGGGATCGGACCTTGTTTTTTGACTTTTTGCCGTTGGATTTGGGGAAGGTGGCGGGGATGACCACAAAGTTTCAGCTCTACACTGTGCCGGGGCAGCAGTTTTACAATTCCACGAGGAAGCTGGTGCTCCAGGGTGCGGATGGAGTGATTTTTGTGGCTGATTCTAAGAAGGGGAAAATGGAGGAAAACATTGAATCTTTGCGCAATCTTCAGGAGAATCTAGCGGAGTACAAGTTGGACATTCGCTCTATTCCGCTGGTGATGCAGTGGAATAAGCGGGATTTGCCGGAGGTTATTCCGGTGGAGCTGATGGAGGAGAAGCTCAATCCCATGCGAGTTCCTTCTTTTGAAGCGGTGGCTTTTAAGGGTGATGGGGTGTTTCCTACGTTAAAGAAGCTTTCGACGATGGTTTTGGAGACGCTCAACAAAAAGCACGGTGGAGGTCGGCGCAGTATGGCTCCCTCTGGTCCTCCGCGTCCAGCGGCTCCCACTCCGCCTCCGGTGGCGGCTCCCCCGCCACCGACCGCTCCTGCGGACAGCAAGGAGCAGCAGTTGCTAGCTCAGTTAGCGGCCAATCCGAACGATTTAAAGCTTCGCAAAGAGCTTCTCAGTCACTATTTAAACACCAAGCAGACGCAGAAAGCGGTGGAGCAGCTTATTCTGATTGCGCAGATTCAGGAGAGCCGTGGGAATATGGCATTGGCGCAGAAATGCTATCAATATATCCTCAAGCTCGATCCCACCAACAAGATCGCCCAATCCAAAGTTTAATCCTTCCGATTTTGGTCTCTGTTTATTGAATTTGAAGCCATCCCCTTGCTGGGGATGGTTTTGTTTTATTTTTTTTCATTTGTACAAGAGGCTACCTTGATGTCTTCGTCGGTTCAATATCCCATTCGGGTGTGTGTAGGACCTGCTTGTTCGGCGGCGTTTTCCAAAGACATTCTCAAGGCTGTGGAGGATTATCTTCATATTTGCAGTGGAGAGGTCACGCCGGATGGAGTTTTTTCCCTTGAGGGGGTTCATTGTTTTGGTCAGTGTCAGTTGGGGCCAAATGTGGAGGTTGGGGGGAAGTTTTATCATCACTGTTCGGTTGTGAGGGTGAGGGAGCTTCTTTCTCATTGTGAAAAAATGTCTCAGGGGGGTGGGGATGGATTTTTGGTTTCTGTTCGATGTCCGTATTGCGCTGTTCTTTTGAGTTCTCGGGAGGGGATTGCAATAAATCTAAAGATAGAAGGCACTTCCTCTCGTGCGGTGATTCGGCTTTGCTCTCTTCGTTGGGAGCTTGCTTCTTCGCAGAGAGTTGGAAGAGGTTTACCTCATCCTTGCTGTCCTTCTTGTCGGGTGTCCTTGCGGGATCCAACGGAGTTTTGTCCCCAGTGTTGTGCGGAGATGGTGGTGTTGGAGGGAGAGGGAGGGGATTCGGTTTTGCTCTGTCCTTGTTGGGATTGTCGGTTGTGGCAGAAAAAAGCGTTGTAGGGATTTGTTTGGCCCTTGCTCTGGAGTGGAGGATTGTGGATGAAGAAGTCGCCTTCGCAGATTTTGCAGGAAATTTCGTTGATGTTGGAGATTTTGGGGGACAATCCATTTCGGGCGCGAGCTTTTGCTCGAGCGAGTAGAATCGTAGCGGATTTTGAGGGGGATATGGAAAGCGTTTTGAAGAGGGAAGAGTTGCGTCGGCAGAAAGGGATTGGGGAGAAGATTTGGGCGGAATTGAATTCTATTTTTCAGAAGGGTTTTTCTCCTCTTCATCGTCAGCTTCAGAAGGAAATACCTTCAGAAATTTTTTTACTTTTGCAGCTGCCGGGCTTAGGACCTTCAAAGGTTCGGCAGCTTTTTCTTAGTGGCATCACTAATTTAGAGCAGCTCAAGGAGGCTTGTCGCGATGGCAGTCTTCTTTCTCAGCGGGGTTTTGGGAAGAGGACGGTGGAGAGGATTTTAGAGGAGATTGATTTTTGGGAGAGCAACCGGGGCAAATGGCATTTGCCCCAGGCTCAGATTTGGCGTTTAGAGTGGGAGGAGAGGCTGCGCGGTTGGGGGCAGGAATACTATGTGGTGGGCGAATTTCGTCGGGGTCAGGAGTGGATCACTTCGTTGGAATTTTTGGTTCTTGTGGACGATTTTCAAAGTTTGTGGCAACGTCTTCAAACAGAGGAGGGGATTGTTGCAGAGAGAAGGGGCGAGGTTCATATTCAGATTTTGAATTCTCCCATTCCCATTCATTTTTATTTGACTGATAAGAAGAGTTTAGGGGCTGGTTTAGCCTACTATACTGGTTCTTCTGCGCATCTTCAGAAGCTTCAGGATTATTTGTTATCTCATCAATTCAAGCTCACGCCTAGGGGGTTGATTGGTCCTTGTGGGGTGGTGGAGGTTCCTCAGGAGGATATTTTTTTTGAGAAGGTTCATCTGCCTTGGATTCCTCCGGAGCTTCGGGAGGGGTTGGAGGAGCTTGAGTGGGCAAAGGAAGGAAAACTGCCTGAGCTGGTTTCTTATGAGGATATAGAGGTAATTTTGCACAATCACACGGATTGGAGTGATGGTAAATTTTCTATTGAGGAGATGTCGTTAGAGGCTCATCGGCGGGGATTTCGAGGGATTAGTATCAACGACCATAGCGCTTCGGCTGTTTATGCTGGTGGTTTAAGCCCGGAGCGTGTAGAGAGGCAGTTATTGGAGCTTCAAGCTCTTTCTCATTTACCCATACGTATTTTTTCTGGAATAGAGTGTGATATTCGAAAGGATGGATCGCTGGATTTGGAGGCGGATTTACTGGCTCGATTGGAGGTTGTGATTGCGGCGGTGCATTCCCATTTTCAGTTGTCGATGGAGCAGCAGACCCGGCGGATATGCCGGGCTATTTCCCATTCAAATGTGGATATTTTGGCGCATCCGACAGGTCGTTTACTTCTGAGGCGGCGTGGTTATGAGGTGGATTGGGTTGAGATTTTTCAGGCTTGTTGTAGGTATGGGGTTGCGATTGAGCTCAATGCCAATCCTTATCGTTTGGAGTTGGATTGGCGTCTTATTCAGGCGGCCAAGAAGGCGGGTGTGAGATTTGCGATAGGTTGTGATGCTCATCACGTTGAGGATTTTGGGCATGTAAGTTGGGCTTTGATGTTGGCTAGGAAGGGTGGTCTGGAGAGGGGGGATATTGTGAATTACGGGTGGGTTTAGTTTTGGGTGTTTTTTTGCGTTTTCTTTGAAAGTTTTTGGAGGTATGGAAGCTTTTTTTGAAAAAGGTTCCGGGAAGAAGAGTTTTTGGAAAGTCTGAAAACCTTTTTTCAAAAAGGTTTTCAGGGAGAGAAGTTTTGGAAAAGGGGTTTTTAGGGGAAAGATATTTCCCCTAAAGTTAAAAAAGTTTTTGGGAGGGGCGGGGAACCCTTTTTTTAAAGAGGGTTTCCCTTTGGGGTAAAGTGGGGGTAAAGGGCTTGAAGTGGTGGTGAGGAAATGATATACTGGAGACTATTTTTCGAAGATTTTTTTGCTCTTATTGAAAAATTTTCAATATGTTGGATGGAATTCCATGGAAAATCTGAAGAGATATCACATTCAGGAGCAGTTGGAGAATTTTTATCACTGCAAGAGCTTTTTGGTTAAGGATATAGAAGATCGGGGTCAGCTCAAATATTTGCATCTTTTGGAGCCTGATCAGCTTCAGGATATTTTATTTTTTTCTCAGCTTTTTGAGAGTTTAGAGGGGGATGCTTTTCTTTTTCCAGTTGCTTTAAAGTTGGAGGATTTTGGTTCATTTCAGGAGGGAGGGAAGGTTTATTATTTTTGGACTAGCGAGTATATTTCACCTTCTCAGCGGTTGGATAGAAGGATATCGGAGCTTGGTCGGGAGGAGAGGTTTCGGATTTTTCGCCAGCTTTTTGAGGTTATAGGTGAGCTTCATCGGAGGGGATTTGTTTGTGGGGGCCTAGCGCCTAATCAAATTTTTTTAGACGATGAGCAAAATCTACATAAAATTGCTCTGTTAGAATTTTCTGCAGCTCCTTTAGCTCAGGTGTATTTTTCTGGTGGTGATCCTTATTTTTTTGCTCCTGAGCGGCTTATTCAAGAGCCTTTGGATGCTCGGGCGGATGTGTACAATTTGGGGGCATTGCTCTATTATCTTTTGAGTGGTCAAAAGCCTTATCAGTGTTCTTTGGAGCAAAAGTTTCACTCCCCTCCTTCTTTTTCCCAAGGGGAATTTGCTTCTCTAATTTCCACTCTTATGGCGCCTTATCCGCTGGAGAGGCCTGTCAATTGCCGCGAGCTTGCCAAGCTACTTCCTTCTTTTCTTCAGCCTCAAGAGATTTCTTGGGAGGCGGAGGAAGACTTGGTTACGCATCCGCTCAATTTGTTGATGTTTTCCCATTCAAGCTCTGCGCTTTCTTTGCTTGAGGAGGCTTATCATCGCAAGAGGCAAGGTCGATCGAGCGTTGTGATTTTGGAGGATTTCTCGCCTGAAGTGATCAAGAAATTTCAATACAGTCTTCTTGATCCCGAGGATACTTTTTATGAGGTTTTTTGCCACAATCTTCCCCTTTCGATTTTTCCGGGTATTTTGCCTTCGGTACAAAATGATTTGGAAAATATTTCTTTAGAGAGTTCGATCGCGCCGGATCTTTTGCAGCGGGGTCATCTTTACCAGAAAATTTTGCAAAAGGTTCGCGAGAAATTTTCTTCTGGTGTTCTTGTTTTGTACAATTTAGAGAAGGTGGACGAGCTTAGCCTTCAGATTTTGGATTTGATCGGTTTGCAGGAAGATTTATCTTTTTTGGTTTTGGCGCTATATTGTAAAGATCATGCCCCGGCAAATATTCAAAAGTGGAAAGAGAGTCTATCCCTTCGCGAGGGAGCTTATATTCTTACTTCAGAGCGAGTAGACTCTGGCAAGGTAGAGGGACTTCTGCGGGAAGCTGGCTATTCGATATCGAGGGAGGAGGTGGAGGCGATTTCTCAGAAGGCGCGTTTTCATCCTTATTGGACGGGAAAATTGCTTCAGAAGTGGCCCGAGGTTGGGGACAATTTTTCTCCCTTTTCTTTTGGCAAACTTGTGCATATTCTAGCACTTTGTTTGGAGGGGGCCACCCTAGCTCAGTTGGGGCGGATTTTCCAATGTTCGGAGAGGGAGCTATTTCAGGAAATTTTTTCTGCGGCCAACCAGGGTTGGGTAAGGGTTTTGGGGGAGCGAGTTTTTTTGAGCTTTCCTTTTCTGGAGGAGGTATACCATACTCTTCAAGAGGGGGAGCTTCGGGAGTATTCCGAGCTTCTCTACCAGAGTGTGGAAGCAAGCTCTATTGCCAAAGCTCTTTATAGTTTGGCTATTCGGGATGAAACTCGCTATTTCCAGCACCTTCACGAAGCCACTCTCTTGGCTCGGAGTTTGGGTTGTTATTCTCTTGCTAGTCAACTTTACGAAGCGGCCTTGGAATTCATTCCATCGCACACCTCCACTCGTATTCAAATTCTTTTAGAGTATGGAAAAGTTTTGCTCCATCTTCAAGAATATCGAAGTTTGATCTCGCTGTATACTCCCCTTTTAGAAGTTCAGCTTCAGCCTTTTGAGGAGGCCTACGTATTGCAGACTTTAGCGCGGTGTTGTTGGGAGTTGAAGCGTTTTCAGCAGGGGGAGAAATACGCCAAGGATGCGTTGGAGAAGGCCGCCATTGCGGGGGATGAAGACACGCTTGTCCAAGGCTATTTTGTCGAGGCCAAGATTCTTTTTGAAGTAGGCAAAGGGAATTTGGTCAAAGACCTTCTCAATGATGCAGTCAAGGCTTTGCAATCTCCAAAGTATCGAATTTATCTTGAGAGCCAGCTTGCTGTTTTTTCTATTTACAGCGGCGAGTATAAAAATGCGGAGAATATTTTGGAGCGGCTACTTCAAAAAGCTCAAGAAATTTCCCATAAAGAATTAGAAGGTTGGATTCTTCTTTTGTTAGCTAGAATTTACCTATTTACGTCTAGATATTCTCGAGCTCAGGAATGCATTCGGCAGGCTGGCAGGATTTTTCTTCAGGAAGATCATCTCTATTTTTATGCTCTTTCCCAGCTTCAGCTGGCAAGGTTTTATGTGGAGCGGTATCAATTTGAGGAGGCTTATGGACCTGCCCGGTATGCTTATTTGGTCTTTGAGGTTTTTCAAGAGTCTAGGTTATTGTGGAGTGCTCAGAGTACTTTAGGCGAGATTGAGGTGGAGGTAGGTGAGAGCGTTCGGGGGAATCGCCATTTGCTTCGGGCGTTGCTGTTGGCCAATCAGGCTAGGGATTCTGGGATATTGTGTGAATTACTTCTTATTTTAGGAAGAATTCATCTTCGCCGAAAAGATATTGGTCGAGCGGAAGTTCTTATCCGAAAGGCTAGGGAGCTAGCGAGGGAAAAAAATCTTCCTCACCTCAGTGGGAGGGTGTACTATTTATCTGCGAAGGTGGCTCGATTGTTAGAGGAGTCAGAGATGGAAAAATCTTTTTTAGAAAAAGCCTGGGAAATTTTTACCAAGCTAGGGGCTTCTAAGGAGATTTACAAGATTATTTTGGATAAACTTTACAGAGACAAAGAAAAAAATCAAATGCCGGATCCTGAGGTTCTTCAAAAAATCCAAGATGGTCTGGAAGCGTTGGGCATAGAAAAGCTTTTAAAAGATTTCCATAGCATTTTGGAGACTTCGGCTTCTTAGTGCTCATCTCTTTTCGGATACAGAGTTCCTTTTTTAGAAAGTTTTAGAAAGGATGCAGATTGAGTGCTCCAAACTCTTCTCAGCAAAGCAAATCTCAACGAGAAAAATATATCCAAACCTATATTGATAGCTATTTTGGTTTAGGGGGGCGTACCAGTCGAGATGAGCTTTTAAGAAATTTCAATCATCCTCAAAAAGGGGTTTTTCTTATCAAGGAAAAATACATTAGCAAGGTAATTCAGACGGACAAAAACCTAGGTCTTCTTTCTCTTTTTGTTCCCCATTCGGAGCTTTATGTACTTTCTAAAGAGAGTTTTTTAGAGATTGTCCGTTTTGAGATGCCGGACGTTTACGCCTCTCTCCGGGAGAGAGACAAGATTCCTCCGCTGATCACTCTGATTCATGAGCCGACTACTAGCGAAATGTCCAACCACAGCATAGAGTACTTTCGCTATTATTACTGGGGGCTCATATTTCACGCTGAAGTTCATAAATGGCAGCTTCAGCGGGATCAGCAAGAAGAAAATTTTCTTGATCAGAAGCAAATCAACCGCTTTATTCAGTGTATTGGAAAGTATGCTTTTGAGGAGATTCGCTCTGTACTTCATTCAGAAAATTACCTATTTTCTCCGGAAGACGACCGGGAAGTGGTATTGGAGTTTATGGCATATTATCTGCAATACTATCACTTTATGCCCAAAATTCTTTCTTATTTGTTTCCTCTTCTCCAAGATCCAAAATTTGTTTATAACAAAATCAAAGAGTTTGGCATCGAGGATCATCATTTATTAGAGCTCTCGCGTCCTGAGGGCAGTATTCCTCTCCAACAGCTTTTTCAGCGGAGGGACATTCAGCTCCAAGATCCCAGCCAAGACTTTGCCATCTTCTATCCGGAGTACTATCTTGAAAAAATCTACACTTCTCCTTCCCTAAAAGGTTTTCAGCTCACCAGGGAGCAATTTGAGAAGAGGTATGGCCGATTTTTGGAAAATCTTGTTCAAAAAATTGTATACAAAGGTAAAATCATAGGTCAGCTCTCTTTTCGGGATGTTTTAAATTATATTGTCCAGAAGAAGGTAGATATCCATGCCTATCAGCTTCTTGTGTTGGACACATTGCTCTCAGAGAGCCTATCCCAGTTGTATAGAAGAGCCACATTTTGGGAGAAGTTTCTATTGGAGTGGCGGAGGGTTGACTTTTTGCAAGAGAAGTCTCTCCGGCAGAAGAGGAAGGATATGACTATTCAGAGCCTTCAAAAGTTTCAAAAGGCTCGCAATCAACTTGAGG
The DNA here is from genome assembly GCA_003694635.1 of Planctomycetota bacterium. Classification (GTDB taxonomy): domain Bacteria; phylum Planctomycetota; class J132; order J132; family J132; genus J132. The sequence continues at coordinate 4,949 of RFKQ01000053.1, read as the reverse complement.
TTTCTGCGCCTATTTTCAGGAAGATTCTCTTTTATTTGTTTTTTCCGCTCATTTTTCTATATCGTGTTTTTTCTGCACCTTTTAAACTAGTTTTAGACTTTGTTGTCTCTCAGCTTGAGATTCATAGTTTCATTGCCCAGAGGATAGCGGATGATTTTCGACGACGGAAGTTTATTTCAGCGCTAAAGAGAGCTCAGAAAAAGAGGGAGCTTGGCAATCTTGTGGCTGCTTTGCTTTGGCACAAACGGGCGATTTATTATTTTCAAGAAATCAATCGTAGATTTTATACCTCCGTTGGCCAGAAGCTTAGCTCACAGCTTCAAGCAAAGCTCCAGGGGTATTTGAAAGAGATTCAAGAGAATTTCTGCCGTATTCATTCCATTGAGAATAGGAAAACTTTGGAGCATTTACTTCAATTTCTTGTCTCGCCCGATATTGTCCCGGCCAATCATCGTCGACTTCTGCAGGATATCCAAAAATCTTATATCGATCCCCAAAAAGAATATTTCCATTTGCGCATTGCTCAATGGATTTTTACATTGGGGAAAATTCCCCTTAGGCAAAGCCTACCTATTCTTCCGATATTGAAGAAGTTGAAGACCCTGAAGTCAATCGAAAAACGCATTTTTACCCTTCAGATTGGGCATAAGGAGCTGGTTCGATTTCGAAGTTTTGTCCGGCAAGCTTTTCATAACGATGAGGCGGAGTTGCGGGAGAAGTTTTCCGATATGATTGCGCGGGCGTTAACCGCTGCGGAGTTCAGGCCATCTTCTCAGAATACTCTACAGGAGAGACTTGCTTTTGCCAAAATCAAGGGAGAAATCCTTGATATTATCGTGGAGAAGGGGCATATGCAGTACTCCGATCTCAGGGATGTAATTAGCCGCAATGACCTAAAAATGAAAGATCTTTCGGGACCGAAAGAGTTTTTGTTTGGCGATCAACTTCTTCGTTTGGACAAAGAAATGGCCAAATCTTTTAAAGGTCTTTATCGACCAGCGGAAATTTATATGCATCTTATTCATAGAATTAGTTCTTTGTTGTTTGGGATATCCACTGGCCGAACCATTTCCAAATACCTTTTTTTGCCTTTTGGAGGAGCGTTTGCTCTTCTTATTTTGATTGTTGAGATTTGGGAGCTTATCTACAAATTGCAGGGTGTTGCCAAGGCGAATATTCCCAAGAAAGAATTGGAAAATTTTCCCCCTGGCGCCATTTGGGATCAATTTACGGTGCACCATTTTGTGCCTCATATCACTTCCAAAGAGTACGTTATTCCTCTTGGTTTTGCTATTCTTTTTTTCTTTTTTACCAAGGTAGGCCGAACGCTAGGTAGGGCTATTACAAAGTTTGTATGGAGGCAAATTCGGTTATGTTTTTGGATATGGCCACAGAAAATATGGAATTTTTCGTGGATCCAGTGGTTTTACAAGCTCAAAATCTGGCGCTTTTTGGCCATTTTTATTTTGAAGCCGGCTGCCTATAGTTTGCCATTTGTCTTGTTTGCCATTTATTTTACCGATATTTTAGTTATCCTTCGCACTTCTGAGCAGACTCTGATTCTCCTAGGTATTGCTTTGGCAAACCTCATCATCAATACACCTTTAGGGCGAGAAATTTTTGATCAATTTGAGGACCTTATCATCTACCTTTTTCTCAGTCTCAACAGAACTGTATTTATTGGGATTTTTCAGGTTGTGATGGAGGTGTTTCGTTTTGCTCTAAAATGGATGGAGTATGTGCTTTATACCGTGGATGACTTTTTTCGATTTCGCAAGGGGGACCGGTTATCTATCCAAATTTTTAAGGTGATTTTCGGCAAAATTTGGTACGCTATGACGTATGTATTTCGTTTTACCATCAATCTTATTGTTGAGCCGCAAGTCAATCCCATCAAGCACTTTCCTGTGGTTACCATTTCTCATAAAATGATTCTTCCTCTGGCTTTGATTATGATGGAGGAGAGCGAGCAGTGGCTTTCTTTTATGGGGCCTTTTGCTTGGATAGGGGTTAGTCTTGTTTTCCTTTTTACTCAGTTTGGAATACCGGGTATTTGTGGTTTTATGGCCTGGGAGTTCAAAGAAAATTGGAAGCTTTATAAAAAATCCGCGCCCAAGCATCCCATTCCTGTTTTGATTGGTAGCCATGGAGAGAGGATGCCTCAGCTTCTTATTCCTGGTTTTCATTCAGGAACCCTTCCGAGGCTTTACAAAAAAATGCGTCGAGCTTGTCTTTATGCCTATCGAACGGGAAAGTGGGGGCCGCTTTTTAGGTTGGAATATCAGCAGGAGCATCTTGTAGAGGAGCTTACGCACTTTATCCAACGCTGCTTTTTAGCTCAGCTTCAAGAGCATAGTGAGATGGCGGCCGAATTGAAAAAAATTCGGCTGGAGAAAATCCTTCTAAGTAGCCAAAAAATCCAAATTCTCTTCTCTTTTCAGCTCAACCAGGACATCCATCATTTCCGTATAAAATTTTACCTTTACGGCGATCTTATCAATGGAGGAGTAGAGACTTCTTCTTCTGCGCTTTTTTCTTCTTCTCTAAAGAGCTATTTAAGTTATAGTTTTGCCCTTCTTTGGAAACAAAGCGCAGTGGAGTTTCTCCCTCAAATCCTAGAGCGGCAATTGCCAAAAGAGCTTTTAGCCGATCGTGCTGTACTCGATTTTTCTCGCTACGAAGGTCAGCTTCAGTTAAAGGTTTTTACCCCTGACTCGTACCAACCCTTCTTGGTAGCTTTTTATCCCCTAGATCAGTCAGACGTGATTGTTCCGCGCATTTCCAGTTCCCAAAACCCTACCTTTACCCTTCCTTCTTTACCTCGTGAGCGTTTGATATTTGCTTATCTACCACTTACTTGGGAGGAATATAACCAGGCGATGGAGAGGCCGGATTTATCTCTTCCTTGTAAGTCGGAAATTGAGCTTATTGGCCAGCTCTTTGAAAGATCTAAAAATTCCCAAGAAAGCGGTGATCGGGTATGAAAAATGTGGAGCAGTCTTCTTTTCCTGGGGATACTTGCTTTATTCTTTTCGCCCATGGCAGCTTTTCCCAAACCTGGCGGCGGCCTTTTTTTGATCTGCTGCAAAAACTGAGGCAAGAGTTGGGAGAAAGGGCTGTTTCTCTGGCCTATTTGGAAAATTCTTCTCCTACTTTAGAGGAGGCCATTCGAGAGGCGAAAGATATGACTCATTTTCAAATCCTTCCCCTCTTCATGTCGAAGGGAAGGCATCTTCAAGAGCATCTTCCCCAGCTTCTTCACCAGATCCAATCCCAAAACCCCCATATCTCCATTCAGCTTCTTCCACCGCTTGGAGAGCACCCTCTTTTTTGGGAAATGATCGCCAACCTTGTTCGCCATTATTTCCAGACCAAGGCCCGCTAAAAGCGAAACCAGCGTCTTCCTAGCAGCAGCAGGAAGCAAAGGAAGGTGCTCAGACCCACTAAAGCCTCTAGGGTTACCAGCCATTTTATTCCAGAGTTTGGATGGGGGGTCCATCCAGTTTCTAGGCCCACAAAGGTGGCGAGGCTAAAGTAAAGGGCTTTCTCGAAGCTTATGTTTAGAGCTTTGTTCGCAAGGACTAGATTGCTTTGGGCGAATAGGAAATAGAGGCAAGCAAAGAGGATCACTGCTACGCCGCCAAAGCTGAGAAGGCGGAAGGGATACACTCCATAGCCGCAGCTAAGATCGAGGCAATATTCTAGTGCTTTTCTCAATTTTTTGGAGAGGGTGTTTGGGTTTAGGGAAGATCGTTTGGCTCGTCGGTAGGCAAGGTAGCATTCATCCCATTCCCGGTAGTGGCGCTTGCGCTCAAACACCTCCAGCAAGAGCGCGTATTCTTTGGAGGCTTGGGAGTAATCCCCCTCCTCTTCGCTTAGAAGATTTTTGTGCACTTGTTGCCATTGGATTTCCAGCTCATTTGATTTTAAGTGATCCATTTTGATTTTGCCTTGGATTCGGGCGTTTTTTAGGGCGAGTTTGGAGCTAAACTGGGCGTTGCTGAGATCTAAAGTTCCTTGAAAAGTTGCGCCAGATGCGTAAACAGCTCCTTCAAAATGGGCGCAGAAGCGGGCGTTTTGTTCGAAACAAGCTTGGTTGAGAAACACATTTCCCTCGGCCCATCCATCTCGAACTTCAAACGTGGAAGAAAATTTAGAGCCTTGCCATAGAAGGGATTTTTCAAATAGGGAGTTTACGATGGCAACGCTTCCTTGAAAGTGTGCGTGGGAGAGGATAAATTTATCGTGAAATTGGGAATCGGCCACCAAAACGCTTTGTTGAAAATGGGCTTTTCGTGCGTTAAATTGCCCCAATATTTTGGATTCTTTGATAGAAAAGTTCCCGCCGCAATCCACTTCTCGCAAATCGATGGCTCCTAGCCGGGAGTTCAGAATCTCCAGTGAGTGTTGGAATTTAGCTTGGAAAAAGGTGAAATACCCCTGAGGAGGAAAATGGACAAAATACATTTGCCCTTTTTCTTCAAACAGAGCGTTGCGGAAATCCGCTTTATTTTGGACCTCTACATCCTCCAAAATCCATTGTTTACAAAAGTGAGTCTTCGTTTTTTTGTCCAATTGGCTGCCCATATTGATGACTTCAATACGACAGCTTTTACAGACGAAATCCTGTTTAAAAACACTGCCAACAGCTTTTAGATAACGGATGCTAGCGTTTTTTAGGAGCACTTTTTGCTCAAAGACTTCGTGGCTTAGATCCAGCACTTCGAGCTCTAGATTTTCCAGCGCCTTACCTTGCCGAAGAGCTTGGAGATAAGGGGGACTTTGTTCTTTTTTAGAGCTAGGGGGGGATGAGGTTCTTTTGGCCAACTCGTACTCCAAGCGCTCTTCTTTGGCTTGCAAGAGTTGCCACAGTTTTGCTTGGCTTTTGGAGGGAGGTTCTGAGGTTTTAGTATTGGAGGAGGGTGTGGAGGTGGAGGGGGGCTTAGGGG
>RFKQ01000052.1 GCA_003694635.1 Planctomycetota bacterium | reverse complement strand
GCCTTCGGGCGCGGCTACGGCTTCCCCCCCCCGACCAACCCTACCCTACGCACCACCCTCCAACAACTCCATATCCCCCTCGAAAATACCTACACCGCCAAAGCACTCCTCGGACTGGAACGATTCTTCCAACACCTCCCCTCCCCCCAACATATCCTCTTCTGGCATACCTATAACTCCCGCCCACTCCCCTAATCCGAAAACTCAATCTCCCTCAAACACAACTCCCCCAATACCACCGGATGCGTAAGCCCAAAACTCTCCAACACCCGCGGATGAACCTCCCCCAACTCACCCCAATACCCCCCAGCCCTCACCCGCGCCGCCCGATTGGGCAAAAACGCCCCATCCTCCAACGGCTCATACTCCACCTCCTCAAAATCCAACACCAGCTCCCTCAACAACGCATCCATCACCGCGCGAATATGCGCATATCCCACCTCCCGATCCGTGATCCCAAACACCAAACGCCTCTCTTCCCGCGTGCAAGTCTCCCGAGAAGTATCCACCAACACCACATTCCCCAATTCAAAAAACTTCTGGGGCTTCGCCGCTAACCTGTTCTTAACAAAAACCTCCATAATCCCCGTCTTCAAATGACAACGCACCACATTCCTCTCCTGAGACTTGGGATTGGCTAAACGCACATAATCCAACGAAGAATAACCAAAAGAATCCAAATGCCTCTGCTCCGTGGTCTGCATCAAACTCATAATCTCTGTAAAACCTAACCCCAACATCACCTGACGAGCTAAGTCCGAAATCCGCTCCTCCTCCCGCTGCTCCCCCACCGTCATCGTAGGCACAAGCGCATCCGGAAACTTCGAATAACCAACCGCAATCGCCACATCCTCAAAAATATCCACGGGATGGCGAATGTCCGAACGATAAGGAGGATAAAATACCCGGAACTTCCCCCTACCCCCCACAGGCCTCGCCGATAAACGCATCTTCTCTAAATAACGAACAAATTCCTCTTGACTAAACTCCAACCCTAACCAATCCTTCGCCCGCTGATAATCCACCGAAAGCCACCTCGACCTCAAATTGGGGCCAACCTCCACCTCCCCGTCCTTCCTCTCCACCTCCACACTCCAAACCTTCGCACCCCACTCCACAAGCGAACATAAAAACGTAGCAAGAGTGTCCTCCACCGCCTTCTGACTCGTACCCGTCACGTCCACAAAAAACTCCTCTACCCCCTCCCGAAGCCGAGTCTCCTCACTGTTGATCACCGGAGGCATCGACAAAACCTGACCCCGTGCATCCACCAAAAGCGGATAACGACTCCTCCCCTCCAAAAGATGCCCATACCCCACCCCCTTGGGATGACGCCGCAAAATCTCCTCCCCACTCAAACTCTCCCCCGGCATCCCCAACGGAGTAAAACGTCCCTTCTTAGCATGCAACGCCGTATAGTAAATCGGCGGCGTCAACACCCCTAAATTGTACACCCCTATCGAACTCAACTTCCGATCCCTACCAATCGCCCAGTGAAGATGCTCCTGCAACCTCATGATCTCCCGCAAAAGCGGCAAATCTACCCTCAAACGCACCACCGCACAGCGTATAAATGGACGATACGACGGCGCACTCCGCCTCACCACCAACCTCCAATCGCCCCGAAATACCCGATAAGATATCAAACCCCTCTCCAAACCCAAATACCCCTTCAACGCCCGAGTTAACCCCCCCACATCCAATAAATCCGGCCGATCCGCTAACAAATCCAACCGAATCACCCGATCCCTCCCCACCTCCTCCAACGGACCATCCCCCTCAAAACCACAATCTCTACAGCGCTCAATGGGCAAAGCCGAAACAAAACGCTCCAAAATATTCTGGCACCTCCCACAGCGATGAAACACCAACTCCTCCACCCCCTCCACATCACAACCCAAATTCTCCAACGCCTCCACCAACTCCGCCTGTGAAAAAACCCGCCCCAATAACCTATTCAACTTCTGAATGGAAAACGCTCCTACTGGCACAACTTCACCTCCTTTAACCACTTCATATCCGACCAATACAAACTCCGAATATCATCCACCCCATAGCGCAACATCGCCAAACGCTCCAAACCCAACCCCCACGCCAACACCGGAACCTTACAACCCAACGGCTCCGTCACCTCCGGACGAAATAACCCCGCCCCTCCCATCTCAATCCACTCCCCCTTCGATTCCATCCACACAAATACCTCCGCCGACGGCTCCGTGTACGGAAAAAACGCCGGCTTAAACTTCACCGAATCAAACCCCATCTTGCGATAAAACGCCCTCAAAGTCCCCAACAAGGTCGCAAAACTCCCCCGCTCGTCCACAATAATCCCATCCACCTGGTGAAACTCCGGCAAATGCTTGAAACTTATCGTCTCATTGCGAAAGACCCTCCCCACACAAAACACCTTCAACGGAGGCCGAGGATGCGATGCCAACGCCCGCACCGTCGAAGCCGTCGTATGTGTGCGCAATACCAACTGACGCGCCAACTTCCCACTCCAACGATATCCCCAACCCTTCGAACCCGTGTCCCCCCCATCCTCATGGGTGCGAGACACTTTCCGCACCAGCGAAGATGCAGGCAACTTCCCCTCCCGAGGATGCTCCAAATAAAACGTGTCCTGCATCTCCCGAGCAGGATGATCCTGAGGCTGAAAAAGCGCATCAAAATCCCAAAACGCCGACTCCACACAAGGCGAAACAATCTCCAAAAAACCCAACTCCAAAAACGCCTGACGGGTCTGGTGCAAAATCCGCTGCAACGGATGCGCCTTCGCCGGGTAAACCTCCTTCGCCGGCAAACGAACATCATACGGCTTCAAATGCGGAAGCAACTCCCGCCAAGCCCCCGACTCAAGCTCCTCCGGAGTAAAATACACCCGCTCCTGCTTCAACTTCGGACGCAAATCACGAAGCAACTTCACCGTGCGAAAAGTGCGCCGCTTCACCTTCACCAACGAAGAACGCCTAGCCAACAACCGATAAAGACGATCCCGATCTATCCCCTCCCCCACCAACTCATCCACCAACGCCCGACCTCGAGAACGAAGATACTCCAACGCCCTCTCATCCTCATCCAAACGATCCAAATACCTCAACGCCTCCGGCAAAATCTCAAACCGCTTGCCCTCCTTGCGAAACCAACCCCGCAGAGCCCCCCACTTTAAAATATCCCCCATATTTAACCCCAACTCACGGCACTTGCTAGCCACCTCCCTCGTCTCCAGCTCCACCACTCGAGAAAACTCCCGCAAAAATCGACGCTCCGGCAACTCCTCAAAATCCCTATGACGCAAAATAAACTCGTCCTTCTCCTCCTGCGCAATCTCCACCCATCCCTGCCTCTGAGCATAAACGCAAAACCCCATCACCGGCGGCTCCAATAAACCCGTCCGCTCCAAAATCTCTCCCACCGGCACCGCCTCGCCCAACCGCAACTGCCGATAAATCTTCATCTGCTCCTCATTCAACCAAACCACCATAGAACACAAACACTCCTTTCTTCCAAATACCCTAACCACTCACAAATCAACTTAAAAACAATCCACCCCACACTACATCCTCGAAGGTAGCGGAATCCCTAAAATCTCACATCCCCTCCGCAACACCGCCGCCGTCGCTAAACATAACCCCAACCGAGCCTTTCGAAGCTCCCTCCCCTCCGCACCCAACACCGGACAACTGTGCTGAAACCTAGCGTACGCCCGACTGAGCTGAAGCAAATAGTGCGCCAAAATAGACGGCGAATACTTCTCCGCCGCCTGCCATACCACCTCGTCAAAACGAAATAAAAGAAACAATATCTCCTCCTCCTCCCCCTCCCGAAGCAAACTATAGTCCACCTCCTCCCCACGAAATGCCCGACGCAACGAAGAGGACGCCTTCCGATAAATAGAACGAATCCGAGCATACGAATACTGAATGGAGGGACCACTATCCCCCGTAAACTCGATCGCCTTGCCCGGATCAAAAACCATGTCCTTGCCCGGATTTACCAACAAAATAAAAAACTTCAACGCACCCAACGCCACCTGCCTCACCACCCGATCCACAGAACCCGGCGGAACATTGCCATTCTCCAACACCTTCTCCCGTACCCGAGCTTCCAAATCATCCAGTAAATCATCCGCATCCACCGCCGTTCCTTCCCTCGATTTCAACTTCCCCTGACCCCGCGGCAACGTAACCATCCCATAACAAAAATGATAACAGCGATCCGCCCACCGATAACCAAGCCGCTTCAATATCTCAAAAAGATTGATAAAATGCAACCGCTGCTCACTCGCCACCACATAAATGGAAGCGTGAATGGGAAAATCCTGAAACTTCCTCACCGCCGTGCCCATATCCTGCGTAATATAAACAGAAGTACCATCCCCCCGCAACAATAACTTCTCCTGCAACGCAATCCCATCCACCACCCCCTCCAACCTCGCCCAAACCGAACCGTCCGAACGCCGATAAACAAAGTCCGGCTGCCTCTTCAACGCTCGCTGAACAAGCTCCTTCCCCAACCGATACGTCTCGCTCTCATAATACCACTTGTCAAACCTACACCCCAACCGCCTGTACGTCTGGCGAAATCCCCGATACACCCAACGGTTCATCCGCCTCCAAAGCCGACGTACCTGCTGATCCCCCGCCTCCCACCTGCGCAACAACTCCGTCGCCTCTGCCATCAGTTCGGAGTGGCGAAGAAACTCCCGCTCCCGCTCATCCAACAACTCCTTGCGCCTCTGCTCCTCCTGACGACGACTTCGCTGTATCTCCCTCCAAATCTTCTTCCCAACACTCTTCCTAAGAAAAGCCTCCAACTCCTTCGGCGTCCTCACCTCCCTTCGCGCCCGCTCAAGAAGCCCCTCCTCCACCAGCTTCCTCTCACGAATAAGCGCCAAAAACTCCTCCAAACTCAACGCCGTAGACAACCCCCCCTCACCCCCATAACGCTCCGCCATAAAACGCTCCCGCTCCCGACGCAAACTCTGCTCAAACATCACATAATACCGACCTACAAACGCATCCCCCTTCAACCCCTCCGCCTCCGGCGTCGCACCCTCCCCCCACTTCTCATACGCCAACATGGACTTGCAAATATGAATCCCCCGATCATTGACCAAATTCACCAAAATCACCTCCCAACCCACCGTCTCCAAAAGTCCCCCCAAGGCCATCCCCAACACATTGTTGCGCACATGACCCAAATGCATCGGCTTGTTGGTGTTGGGAGAAGAATACTCAATCATCACACGCCTCCGACGCTTGGGAAATAAAGCTACCCCCTCCTCCAAACGCAAAGACTCCCGAATCACCAACGGATAAAAAAACTCCCTCCGAAGACGAAAATTCAAATAAGGACCACTGGCCTCCATAGAACCAATGTAGCGATTTCCCTCAAAATCCTTGGCCACCCGCTGAGCAATCTCTTCTCCAGAAATGCGAAGAAGCTTGGATAAAAAAAAGCACGGCACGCTAAAATCCCCTAACTCCTGAGAAGGTGAGGGCGTGAGAGGAATGTCCGGAAATTCCCCCTCAAGCTGGGGAAAAACCTTCAATATCCTCGCCTTCAGCACATTCTTTAGCCGCTTTCTATAAACTCGAAACGCTCTCATAAAATACGCCATCCCTTTCTTTCAAATCCGCAATCTAAAACAGGCCAAAACATCTAACAATCAAACCTCAATAACAACCAACTTCCCCTAACTAGCAAGATAACGCTGCAGCTTGTTGTACACCCTTCTGCGATCAAAAAGGTGCTCCCGATCCGCCAAAAGCTCCTCCAAAATCCCCACCGCCCGATCCCTCCTCTCCAACAATAGATTTAGCTCCGCCAACAACTCCTTGTACTCGGGCAAAGGCGCAAGAGAAATGGCTGATTTTATCAATTGCTCCGCTTCTTGCAAGTGTTCTTTTTTTCCCTCCACCTTGGCCAAGTCCTTCAAAAGACGAGCCAACTCATAAAAATTTCGATGAACTCTAGGATAGCCCTTAAGAAGCTGACGATAATGATGCACCAAACCCCGCTGCTGCTCCCGGGCCAAATGCTCTAAACCCGCCTCCCTCATCGCCCATACGATATTGTGCCGCGCAGGAAGAAAACTCCTCTCCACCCGAAGCGCATACTGAAACATCGCTATCGCCTCCTCATACCTCCCCATCTTGCAATAAGTCACCCCCGCATTGTTGAGAGCAAAAAGCGAACGAGGATCTGAAAATAAAGCCCGCTGATGAGCCTCCAAAGCCTCCCGCCATAAACCCCGACGAGTGTAAACCAGCGCCAAATTGCTCCAAGCCAATGTATTCTCCTCATCCACCGAAAGTACCTTCCGAAGAAGACACTCCGCCTGCTCTAACCTCCCCAAACGCATGTAAATCTCCGCTTTGCAAACCAACGCCGTCTTGCAAAATGGATCTATCCTCAACGCCTTCTTAAAATACTCCATCGCCTTCTGAATCTGTCCATCCCGAAAATACACAAAACCCTTGCTCGCATAACCTGCACTAAAGTTGATGCTCAACGAAGTGGCCCGATTAAAGTCCTCTATCGCCTTCTCCACCTTCCCTAAACGATAGTAAATATTTCCCCGATTGTTTAAAAACTCCACCAACACCTCCTGCTTCCTTAAATTCGCAAGATAAATCCCACGCTCTACACTCTCAACAGAAAGCCGATAGCGCCGTATGTAATACTCATCCCCGTAAGGCTCCCCCCACACCGTTGTCTCAATGTTCCGCACCACCTCCCCATCGTCGTAGCGCACAAAAAAATGATTGGGAAGAGAAACCCCATATAGCGGAAGCTGAAGACGCTCCGCTAAAACTAAATATAAAGCGGATAAACCCAAACAATAAGCACGACGACGACGAAGAATTCGAGGAAAAAGTAGATTGTTCAAGTCGTTGTGCTTCTGCTTGGAACGATCCAAGCGAAATCCCTGAACATGAAAAAAATAGTGATTAAAAACCTGAACCACCTGCTCGGGAGAAAGGGAAGAACCCAACCGCCTTCGAACGCATTTCAAACGATCGGCCAAATCCCGCTGCATCTGCTCCACCGCCGCAAAAGCAGCCCGTATCTCCTCCACCTCTAAATTCTCCCTAGCAAATACCAAAAGAGAACGCAACAAATCCATCTTCTCATCATTGGGCGAAACACTCTCCACCAACGAGGGAGTAAGATAGCCCAAAGGCAAATCCACCTTCCCCCCAGGAAAATGTATCTTCGCCGCCAACTTCCGAAGTACCCCCATGTCCCTCTGGAACAGAGGATAAATCTTTTTGCCCTCCGGAAAAGAAAAAACTCCAATCCAATCCAATCTGGATTTCCGAACATCTAAAAAAAATCGAAAAAATAACTCCAACACCCCAAACATCCACAAAAAAAGAACCCCCAACACCCCTAAAAACACAGAATTGAAGGGAAGCAAATAAAGGGCCGCTAAAACCAAACAGGTTAGACTAAAAAAAATTTGAAGAATGCGGTGATCGAACCAAAAAGAAAAACCGGCCATCTCCAACTCCCAAAATTTCCCAAAAACTACACCTATTTTACCAACCCTCCGCCCTCCGTCCAGCCTATCTTTCCTGAAAACCTTTTTGGAAAAAAGGTTTTCAGACTTTCCAAAAACTTTCGCTTTGTAGAGGGAACCCTTTTTGAAAAAAGTGTTCCCCCTACTACCCACTCCCAAAAACCTTTTTTGACTTTAGGGGAAAAAACTTTCCCCTAATAACCCCTTTTCACAAATCTTAACACAACAAACGAGAGAGAGAAAATGTAAGAGATTTATGCCCTCCACCTACCCCAACGAACGAATAGAATAAGCTTGACTTCCCTCCAAAACAATGCTATAATTTTTAAATCCAAAATATCGGCACAACGCAAAAAAAGTTTGTCTTTTTTATCAAAAAGAAGGGTTAGGCAGAATGAAGATGCTTGTCCAACGTTCTTTGGCCCTTGCTGGGATATCCTTTTTTCTTCTTCTTATGTGGGTCTCATCTTTTATCCCCCCATCCCTGCACGCTCAGGGGATGAGCAAAGCCGAAATTCGCAAAAAATTCCGGCAAGTCATCGAACACGTAGAACGAGGCGAATACAACGAAGCCACCACCATTTTTGAAGCTGTACTCAAAGAGCTTAACTCGAACCCCAACCAAGAGCTCATTCTGGAATTGCGCAATGAGGCCGGCTTTGCGTGGTTTATCTCCGCTATGTCAATCAAGGGCCAAAAGAGGTTGGGAATGCTCGCCAAAAAATTCTTGCAACTTGCCTCCATCCCTCAGGGAGTGGAAAAGCCCGCCAAAGCCCATGTGCGCAAATTGTTTAACAAAATGGCCACCGCTCGCTACGATGAACGCTACTACATCATGGAAGTGATCGCCTCCCGCTTCGGTCAGTACCTCTTTATGCTGGAAGAAATCCCGGGCATTTTGGGCAATACCGAGGATAAAATGCAAATCCCCCTCATCATCCTGCTAACCCGTATGGGCGAGAGGGCCGTGCTGCCATTGCTCGAAATTCTCGATTCCAACGACGGCAGCGTACGCCAAAACGCAGCAATGATTTTGGGCAATATCCGGGATCGCCGCGCGATTCCCGCCCTTGCCCGCTTGGCCATTTCCGACGGACAAAGCCGCGTGCGCAGTCAGGCCGAAATTGCCCTCAAGAAAATTGTTGGTGAGGAAAAAGGACGTCAAATTATCTCCGGCGGCAAAAACGCCGTCCTCCAAGAATATATCCAACTGGCAGAAAAATATTACAAAAACGACCCATTCTACACCCGCAATCCCTACAAAGATGCCATCATCTGGAAATGGAACTCCCAGAAAGCGCAGCTGGACTTCTGGCAAATCCCCTCGTTTCTGTTCAACGAAGCACTCGCAGAAGAAATCCTACAAGATGCCTTGGTCTTCTCCAACGGAGAACACGATCCCGCTTGGACCCTCCTGCTCGACGTCTATTTCGCCCAACTCAACGAAACACGCGACTCCCTTGACGTCACTCAGGATTTAGAGCGCAAAGCCAAACTCCCCGATCGCTACCGCTATATGCTCAAAGACCTACAAAAAGCCCGGGAAGAACTCAAACGTGTCCGGATCATCACCGCTATCCGCGGCAAAAAACAACTCTACAAAGCTCTAAAAAAAGCTCTAGACGATAAACGCCCTGAAGTCGCTGTCTCCTGCATCGAAGCCCTACGCGATCTGCGCGTGGACGGTAGCCTCCTCCCTCAAGGTGGCGCCGGTAGCGGGAATTACAGCACCTCCTCCAGCAAGCCTTCCATCCAAAAAACCAAAGGCGCCCCCCTCGTAGAAGCCCTCTTCTCCAAAGATAAACGGGTGCGCTACGCCGCCGCAGAAGCGCTAGCTAAACTCCACCCTAAATCCAACTTCCAACACTCCTCCCGAGTGATCGAAGTGCTCGCCGAAGCCTTACAAGAACGTGGCCCCCGCACCATCCTCATTATCGCCCCCCAAGACCAAGGGGGCAATACCATGATGGGAAAATTCCAATCCAGCACCCTCAAAGCCCTCTACCAACCTTTTCTAGCCACCAGCGGACAAGAAGGCATCCAACGAGCCCTGACCAACCCCAACTTCGACCTCATTATCGTCTCTCCCTACCTCCCCAAATACACCGCCTGGGAAATCATCGATAAACTGCGCAATGACTACCGCACAAAACATATCCCCATCTACGTCATGGTCCGCCAAAACGATTATAAAACCAAACGCCTCTACCAAGCCGGAGAGGATGGCGAAGAAGGCCGCTCGGAGGATGTGATCTCCATAGAAATTAGCTCCAGCGTTCTAGCCGGAAAACTCCAAAACCTCTTCCAAGGGCCAGAATACGAAGAGGATATCAAAGCCCGAAAAACAGAAGTGGCTAGAAAAGCCGCCGAAGCACTAGCCAGTATCCCTGAGTTTGGCAGCTACTTTAAACTCGATAAGGCCCTACCCGCCTTGCTAAGCACCTTTGATAATCAACCCGATGAGGTCAAAATCCCCGCCATGGAGGCCATCGCCCATCTAGGCGATAGCCGGGCTAAAGATAAACTGGTTGATTACTTCAAAAATCGCGAAAACTCCATCGCCTCCCGCGTCGCCGCCTGCTTCGCTCTAGGTGAGGTTCTGAAGAAAACTAGAGAAACCAGCGATATCGCCTACACCGTCCTAAAAGCCGCTTTGCAAGAACGCTCCTACAAAATCACCCTCGCCGCAGGTCAAGCTCTTGGCAAAATGCCCCTGCCCCCCGATAAATATGTGGAGCTATTCAACCTGAGAAAAGTCAACCTGGAAAATCCTGAACAAAAAGGAATCTATCTCTACCGCCATATGGTTCGATTGAAAAAGCGCTAAACTTTTCGCAATCCCCTCCTCTGGCGTCTGCTCCCATTTCCTCTTTCTCGGGGCAGACGCCTTTTTGATGAAAAACCAAAAAAAATATCCAAATTGTTAACAAAAATGATCATCCGTGATCGATGCCAGCATTGCTACTACCAACTCTCCGTTCCCCAAGATTTTTTGGGAAAACGCTTAGTATGCCCAAACTGCGGAAAAATCAATAAGATTCAAAACTCGGAATCTGGAAGCTCCCCCTCCGGCGGAGAAGAAAATCCTCCCTCCCCAGACTCTAAAACCGCCGCCACTCCCTCCACTTCCGTTAAAAAAAATTCACCCAAAGCAACCTCCCATTCCCCAAGTTCTCAAGATATCGAAAACTCAAAGCAACCTCCCATTCCCTCCTCACCTTCCTCTCCCTCCAAATTACCCGCTGCTATCACTAGAAAAAAAAGCTGGCTAGAGACCAAGCCAACATTTGATATTTCCCTCTCCTCCTTTACCGCCTTTGGCGAATTTTGCCTTTTCTCCGCTTACCTACTCGCTAGCCTTTTTGCCCTAGTGGGAGTGCTGGTGCTATTTCTCCCCAATTGGACGTGGATTGGCAAAATGATCGCCATGCTTCTCTTCTGGGCCGCCGCTTTGTTGGGATTCCTTTTGTTGAGAAGCCTTGCCTTCTTGTTTGAATGGTTCTCAGAAAGCTCTCAAGACTGAGACCGGAGCAAGTATATGCCCAACTTAAAAACAGATTTTTGCAAAATGTAAATAAAATAAGACACTTTTCCCCCTTTGTTTTCCCTCACCTCTTCCCCATGTTTTCCGCCTCTCTTCCTCTAAATTCCAAACAAACTAGCCGGATTTGCCAACATTTGTCGTTTTTTTTTCCCCGAAAATCCATCCTTTCGGCTTGAAAATTGCTAGAAAAGTTAAACTGAAAAGTTAAACTAAAAGGTATTAAGCACGAAGGGGGAATTTTCTATCCCATCCAAAATGAGAGATGAGAGAATCAGCCGCCAATCTCTCATTTCTTTTTTGAAAAAAGCTTTTCAAAATTAAACTAGCCTCCCTGCTCCCATTAAAAAAGGGAAAGCTGCTCGAAACAGCCTTCCCTTTTTCTCTCGCTAAATCTTACAAAAGAGAAGTTATTTGATCAATTCCAGCTTATTTTTCACCCGAACCGACTGACTCATACGAAACTTATTCTCTCCCATAGCACCGGACATTTCCATATCAATGGTGGTGGTACCTTGCGCAGAAAGCATATAACCTTCATCAATGGCAAAGTGAAACACTCCAGAGCCTTCCGATTTTTTTACCTGAATTTTCATTTGTTTAAAAAGGGGATTGTTGGCTTTGGAAATATCCATGGAGATTTTCATTTTTGTATCTATCTTGGCGGCGGTTCTTCCCTGAGATTTTGTGATATCGCTTAGCTTAAATTTGGCATCGATGCGCATGGGCATCCCATTCATATCCCTCACCTGCTTCTTTGTCCAAGAAGCACCAACGCGGATGGGACCCATGGGAAAGTTCAAGAACATATCCTCAATATCCCGCTTTTTTAGAGTAAAAGGGGAACCGGGCTGGCCACTAAGACCTTGGATTTTCTGGACTTTACCGGTTTTGTCCACTTTCACAGTAATGGCCTTGCCAACCAAATCTGTAAGCGCTTTAAATCGCGGATCGCCTATCTTTTTGGCATCATCAGGATTCTTGGAATCAAAGCTAAAACTTCGCCCAGGTCCTGCGTTCACTTTGGTTTTCACGCGATCAAATTTCAATTTCAAAGTGGCAATCCCATCTTTGCTGACCTCCACCACTTTCTGAGTAAACCAGGAAGAGAAAGAAATGGTGAACTTCTGTTCTCCCATCGGCATGGCCATCGCCATTTCCATGTTCATTACCTGTTTATAGCGCAGGGACTGGCCTTTTTTGAACTTCCACTGGAGCAGCACTTCCTCCCGAGAAGTGGTCTGTCCAAAAGCCATTGCGGACGACATAACCAACGCCAAACACATCAGCATCCATCGTTTCATCCATTGGTCCTTTCTTTGTAGAAAAAAACTTACATACTTTGAAATAACCGTGAATTAGGTTGATTTGGCTCATTTTTTACGAACACGCTGGGCGCGAAACTCTGTTTTTATCAAATATTCCTGGCGAATATCTACAGGTAAATCCGCCAAT
This sequence comes from Planctomycetota bacterium, assembly GCA_003694635.1. Taxonomy (GTDB): domain Bacteria; phylum Planctomycetota; class J132; order J132; family J132; genus J132. The sequence goes on along the minus strand of RFKQ01000052.1, from coordinate 1,775 downwards.
CTTCCCCGGTAATGCCAAAGAAAGCGCAAGGTTTGAGCGCTAGAGATCAGCTCCCCATCCCGATGAAATAAGACACTTCCCTCGCCACCGCTAGCGAGAAGTTTCGGCTGTATGCGAGAGAGCAAAGGGCTTCGCTTCCACGGAGGCTTTGCGCTTATATAAGAAGCAATCTTAACCACGCTCTGCTCCCCTTGAGGCTGGATCTCCACCACTCGGAAATTTCGATAAATGTCCACAAAAATTCCCCCTATCTTTCTCCGGTAGAGGCGGCTCCACTCCGAGCCGAGAGTGAGGTCCTTCTGGGGAAGGATGGAAAAGAAGAAAGCCAATTCCCTCTTTTTCTCTCTATCCGGACGCCATCTTTTTTTAGAAAGAGTTTGAACTTGATAAAGATTCCCTTTATCATCTAGTTCTACCTTCCATTCCTTTCCGGCTTGAGAAAGGATTTTTTTTGCCAACTTTTTTTGAAGAGAGTTAAGGGACCCCGTTGGGCTCTTCGAATCCAGCTTCCATTGAACTAATTCATTTTGTTTATAAAGCAACCGAAGACGATCCACCCGAAGACTTAAGAGAGTGCGACCGTTGGAGTAGCGCTGGAGAAAACGTAGAGAAAAATCTCGAACCAAGCGTATCTCCTCTTTTCTGAGAGGGGAAAAACCTTTTTCTGACTTGGTTTTAGTGCGAATCTGTATGAGAGTGGTTTGCTGGTAGAAATAGGGCGCGGATTTTTTCCAACGCCAACGCAACTGCAGCACCTGAGCGGATTGCCCTTGCAGAGGTAGAGAAATTCCTAGAATAAGGGGCAAAAAGAAAAAAAATTTTAACATAAGAGAACTTCCCCGAATCCATTCTAGAGTTTTCCTTAACATACGAAGAAAATCCTAAAATTTGCAAAACAAAATCGCGTTTTTTATACATATCCTCATATGACGTTTAACAGAGAAACTTCATTCAATGATTTCAATTTACTATATTGTCGAAAGTTTGGAAAAGTATCCTTGAAAAATTTTTTCAATTGATTTTAATGGAAAAGTAAATCTCGGTAAGAATTAAAAACAAAATGGATAAATATGTCAAGTATGTAAAATGGAGGTAAGAGATCAGAGTATCTGATCCAGAGGAAGAATGCCTATTCAGGGAACTCTTAAAGAACATCCTTTACCAGAGGTGCTGATGAGTCTTTCGATGAATCAGCAAACAGGCACCCTTTGCTTCCTTCTAGAAGATGGTAGCCAAAAGAAAATATGCTTTTATCAAGGAGCTATATTTATTTTATACTCCCATGCCCAACGATTGGAGAAGCTGGAAAAGCTCCTTGTGGACGCAAAGCGGGCCACGCAACGTCAAATCAAACAGGTGGTGCGCGCCCAGGAAAGCCACAAGAAATTTATTGGCGATGTATTGATCGAGATGAAAATTGTCGATCCTCCTTCTTTAATGGGAATTCTGAAAAATTTTGTGGAGAGTTTTCTTTTCTCCATCTACATCAATAAACACGCTCGATTTGAATTTCATCCCAACACCTTACCTGAAGATTTTGAAATGAAAATGTCTTCCTACATGCAGGAGACCAATCGCCATATTATTCAGTGCTTTAACCAGTTTAAATCCTGGGCGCAGATGATGCAGTTTTTCCCCACATTGCATGAAATTTTTGTATTCTCCAAGGACTCCAACGAGCTGCCCTTAGAAAAGCTCAACCCTCTCCAGAAGCAACAGCTTCAACTTATCGATGGCAAAAAAAGCGTTCTAACCATTTTTCAAACCACCTCCCT
>RFKQ01000002.1 GCA_003694635.1 Planctomycetota bacterium | reverse complement strand
TCTTTTTGGGAGGGTTTTTCTTCGGAAGTTTGTTCGTTGGTTTGTGTTTGTTTATCTTCTTTTTGGGAGGGTTTTTCTTCGGAAGTTTGTTCTTGGGGTTCTTTTTGTTTGTCTTCTTTCTTTTTGTCTTTTTTCTTTTTCTTTTTTCGGCTCATGGTTTTGGTCCTTTGTTTAGTATTTATCTTTTTTTTGGGAATAGTGGAGAGAGGTTAGAGGTTTGTAATTTGAAGATTGTTTTTATCCTTTTGCTAGGTAGTAGATAGAGGGTTGTACGCCTAGTTCTTCGAAGATGCGGTGGGAGTGGGAAGAGTGAGCTAGGCGATAGACTTTGGATTGTTTATCTAGGATATTGCCGAAGGTGATGGCGTTAGTGGGGCAGCTTTCTGCGCAGGCGGGGGTAATTTCGCCATCTTGGATTTTACGTCCTTGGTCTTTAGCTTTATCTCTTGCTGTGCGGATGCGATGGACGCAGAAGGTGCATTTTTCCATAATCCCTCTGGATCGGACAAAGACTTGGGGATTGAAGGTATTGCCTAGAGGTCTAGCGGGCCAGCCTTCCCAGTCGAACCAGTTGAAGCGGCGCACTTTATAGGGGCAGTTATTGGAGCAGTATCGGGTACCGACGCAGCGGTTATAGACTTGTTGGTTGAGTCCATCGGAGCTATGCATGGTGGCGTATACGGGGCAGACGGATTCGCAGGGGGCGTTATCGCATTGTTGGCATAGCATGGGGACGAAGTGAACATCGTGGTCTAGGGTGGTGTTATCGGGGAGGTAGGGTTCGATACGGATCCAGGACATTTCTCGTCCGAGTAGGTGTTCTTTTTTGCCCACTACGGGGATATTATTTTCGATGTAGCAGGCGGCCACGCAGGCGGAGCAGCCGTTGCATAGGTCGAGGTCAATGGCCATGGCCCAGCGGTATTCTTTGTGTGTATGTGGTGGGTAGAGGTTGTGGTGTTGTTCTTTTGAGGCGGTATGGTGTTGAGTATTTTTGTGGTTAGGTTGTTTGCCGTTATGTTTGGAATTCGCGGGTTGACTGAGGGTAGGGGGTAGGATGTGGCGGTTGGTTTGGTCCATACTGCCGCTTAGGATGGAGAGGGGGAGGGTTTTGGAGGTTTTTTGGAAGTTTACGTTTTGGATATAGCTGTTGATGCTGCCGGATTTTTGTAGTGGTTTGAGTTGGGAGGCGAGGTCTTGTCGATGGTGGTAGAGGAGGACACCGCTGGGTAGGCCGGCTTGGATTACGGCGGGTAGTTTGAGGGTGAGGTCGCCTACTTTTAAGAGGATTTCATCGCCGTTTTGGATGTGTTGTTTTTGGGCATCTTTGTAGGAGATGGAGATCCATTTATCCCAGCTGACGCTTGTGAGGGGGTCAGGGATTTCGTGGAGAAGTGGGATCATTCGGCTTCTTCCGTCGAAGTGTCGTAGAGAGGGGGGGATGATGAGGGTGGGGGAGGGTTGTTGATATTTTTCCCATTCTTTTGGTTGTAGGAATTTAGGTAGTTCTTTTAGGTTGAGGGTAAGTTTAGTAGACTGGTTGGAAAGTTGTTGGAAGCCTGTTTCGAATTCATGTTTTTTGAAGGGGTGTGTGGTTTTAAGGTAGGCTTGATAGGTTTTAGAAAATCTAGCGCCGCCGAGTTCTGGGGCGTGTTGCATGATACCGAGGAGGATATCTCCGACGGTTTTGGTTTGGTATTTTGGGGGGAGGATAGGTTTGAGGAAGTTTCGCAGGTGTCGATTGCTTTGGGTATCGCCGATGCTTTCGAGATAGTGGGAGGTAGGGAGGACGAGGTCGCAGAGTTGCATAGTTTCGTCGAGGAAGTCGGACATTCCTACTTTAAGGGAGGCGTAGGAGAGGTTGGCGTTGAAGCTAAAGTCATTGGGGAGGTAGGGGGTAGGGTTGGTTTGGCATAGGAAGAGGACACCAACTTTTTTTTGGGCGAGGAGTTGGCTTAATTCTCGGATATCTTCTAGGTTGCCCACGAAGCTATCTTTTCCGTCTTCGAAATAGTTGGGGACGGTATAGAGGAAGGATTGGGAGAAGTCGATCGTATTTTCTGTCATTCCTAGGGCCCATTGGAGTAGAGAGCTGAGGAGGGCGACTTCTAGGCCTAGGTCATGTTCGGTACTGATACCGCCGGTGATGAGTAGGGGGGATTTGGCATTTGCGAGTTGTTGGGAGAGGAGTTGGAGTTCTTCTTCGGGGATTTGAGTGATTTGGGCGGCTTGTTTTCGACTGATAGCTGGGGCGAATTGGTTGGGGTTAAGTTTGTGTTTATAGGATTTTTGGAGGTCATGGAGCAGGTAGGCGAGGAGGTAGACTTCGCTTTTAGGTTGTAGTCGGAGTCGTTTGGAGGCGCGCATTCCTGTGAGGGAGGAGTGGGGTTCGATGTGGGTCCAATGCCAGTGGGGTTGATTGGTTTTGGCTTGGGCGAATTGTTTGGAGAAGGCCATAGGTTGGAGGAAGGTTTCGAGGATATCGGCTCCGATGGTGAGGAGGAAGTCGCTTTTTTCGATGTGGAAGTGGGGGATTTCTTGTTTGCCGAATAGGATTTGATTGGCTTTGCGCAGGGGGGTATGGCAGTAGACCTCGAAGTCGGGTCGGCGTTCGATTTGAAAGGTTTTGCAGAAGAGGTTGATGAGTTGGCAGAGGGTGCCGGTGGTATAGCGGGAGAGGAAGAGATTTTTCTTTTGTTGTTGTTTTGCTTCTTGGATAGAGGTAGTGATAAGTTTATAGGCATCTTTCCAGGAGATTTCGATAAATTCTTCTCCTTGTCGGCGCAGGGGGCGTTGTAGTCGTTTAGGATGATGTAGTCGGCTGAGGGAGGCTTGTCCTCGTATACAGAGGGCGCCTTGGGAGAGGGGGTGTTGTGGATTTCCTTCGAGTTTGAGGGGGGTGCCATCGATGAGTTTGACTTTGACACCGCAGTGGGCAGGGCATTCCATGCAGGTGGTGGTTTGGTAATAGGCCACTCCGGGGATATAGTCTTTATCGTCTACGAGGGAGATAAGGTTTTTGGATTTTGTTCCGAGCCAGTGATAGCCTTCGATGCAGGAGGCGGTAAGGGCTGCGGTAGAACTGAGTCCGAGAAGTTTTAGGAAGTCTCTACGTTTCATTTGGTATTTTCCTCCGTTATTGGTGACAGGTCCAACAATCTCTAGGGGCGTTATGTTTGACGTGGCAGGTAATGCACCATCCCATTTTTAATGGGGAGACTTTGCGTGGTATGGTCATTTGTTCAACTTGGCCGTGGCATTGGTAGCAGGTTTGTTTTAGGGCTTGTTTTTCCAATTCTTCCCGTTGAGAAGATGGAAGGGAGTAGAAGTCTTTGATCTGTTTTTTTTCCAGGATTTGTTGGAGGTATCGGGGTAGGAAGTAGCGCACATGTCGTTTATGGGTAAATCCGACGTTGGAGACGTAGGGGATGCGGTGTATTCGTTTCCATTCGATGTAGGGGGGTTTATTGGAGTAGAGTTTAAGTTTATTTTGTTCTTTTTTGACGGTCCAGAGTTTTTTGCCGTCTAGGATTTCCCATTCGTTGGAAGAGACAAAGCGGACAGTGGATTTTTCGGAGAGGTTGGTTCCGTTTTTTTTAAGGATATCGTGGATGGTTTGGGGGATTTTGGCGTGGGCGAGTTGTCCTTCTGTTTCTGGGGGGAGTTCGCCGAGGAGTTTTCCTTGAATATGGGCGGTAAGTTTTTGGATTTGGGGGCTATTGGCTTTTACGCCTTGGTCCACGTGGCAGGTTTTGCACACGGAGAGGGGTGGGGTGGTGGCAAAGGGGCCTTTATCGGCGTAGAGGTGGCACTGGGTGCATTTCATATTGAGCTGTCCCACGTGGATTTTATGGGTAAAGGCGATGGGTTGTACACGTGCTTTTTTATAGTTATGGTAGCCGTAGCTATAGCCGAGAAAGATGAGGAAGAATGGGGTAAAGAGGGCGAGTACAGCGAAGATAGCAAGATTTTTTTTCACATTTAGCCTCCTTTTAGGAATGGGGATCGAGATATGGATATTTTTTATTAGCTGTTTATTTTTTTAGGGTTTTGAGGTAGGCGATGAGGTGGAGGATATCTTGTTCGGAGAGTTTTTTAGCGAAGGAGGGCATGATGGGGGCAAAATTTTTGACGACGGCAGCTTTTGGGCTCATAAGAGATTCTTTGATATAGTTTTCATCGACGGTAATTTGTTTTTCTTTTCCGGCGATGATAACGGTGGAGGTACGGTGCCAGATGTTGAGGAAGGAGGGGCCTGCGCCTTTGGTGCCATCGATGGTATGGCAGGTTTTACAGTTTTGTTGATAGAGTTTTTTTCCGATTTTGGGATCGGGGGCGAGGCTTGGGCCGTGGGGTTGATGTTTTTTGGCTGTGGTATAGAGGGAGGCAAGGTGTTCGGTGAGTGAGTTTGCTTGCATGGATTCGAGGTTTAGGAGCATAGCTAGGAAGGTAGCTATGGTAAGGACTAGGATGGATTTGTGCTTTACGTGGGAGAGATCAAAGAGGGAAGTGACGGAGGTGATGGCGAGGAGTAGTCCAAGGACGAGTAGGATTCCGTGCCAAACGATAACGGCGCTGGAGGTGGCGGCTTCTTCGATGACGAGGAGATTTAGGGTGGTGGCGGCGGCGTTGGCGAAGGTAAATACGAGGGTGATCACCAGCGTGCTGATTTTTACAAAGCGTTGATAGTGCTTTTCCTCTTCATTTTCAGCTGGTTTAGAGCAGAGGAGATAGAGTGTTGCGGCAGCGGCGATAAGTAGGGCGGTGTTGAGGAATAGACCGAACTGGGTGAGCATATTGGAGCCAAAGAGGAGGATGAGGGGGTTATCGACGAGGTTCCACATGGTGGGGTAGAGGACGAAGCTTAGGTTGGCGGTTAGGGTGAAGTATCCTAACAGGAGTAGTCCGAGGGCAGTGAATCCTAGAAGAAAGTGTATGGGGTGGATTTCCTTTTGAGAGATGAACTTATGTTTATAGATATGCAGGAAGAGGAAGCCGCCGATAACGAGAACAACAGAGAGCCACCAGCTGTAGGCACCTTTGGGGATGAGGAGTCCCCAGGAGGAGAAGCCAAAGTCCATTTTACCCAAGAGGGAGCTATAGTCGGCAAGGGGGGTACCCACAAGCAGTTGTTGCATAAAAAGGATGATGGTCAGTAGAGGTAGGATGCCGAGTAAGAAGGTGGTGGAGGGGTGGAAGGTGAGGGTGGTGATGGTATCTTTTGAAAATCTTTGGAAGGGGCTATTTTTTAGTGGTCCTTTGGGGTGGGTTTTATCCATAAAGGCGAAAAGTAGGGAGAAGAGGGTTCCACCGATGGCCATAGCGATGAAGGGGAAATGGATGATCCACATGAGGAAGAGGAGGAATTTGATGAGGCTTATTCCTCCAACGGTAGGATGGACGATTAGTTCATCGACTCCAAAAGCGATCAGCATGGATTTATCCCTTTCTTTGGTCAATGGAATTTCAGGATTTTTTTTGCATTGTATTTGTGGTGGAGTGAAGTTTCTTAGTTGGCGAGAGGTTCCTTTTCTTTTGTTATCCTGTTGTTAGTTTGGGAGATAGAAGGTTTCCCAGAGGATGAGGAGAAAGATCGCTAGGGCGTAGGTATTGATATGTTGAAATATCCTTTTAGCGGTGGTAGGGGATTGGTCTTGCAGGATATTTTTGCTTACGAGGAGGAGGTAGAGGTTGAGGGGGATAAGGAGTAGGATAGAGGGGATTGAGCGGAGCGTGTTCATTTGGATGAGGAGGTAGTTTGAGCTGACAAGGATCCATATAAGGATAAAGGTGAGGTATGCAATTTGTTGGGAGGAATAGAGGGTGGTTAGGGAGGGGAGTTGAGCTTTTTCATATTCTTTTCCATAGGTAAGGAGTAGGAGCCAGAAGTGGGGGATTTGCCAGATAAACATAAAGAGGGCAAAGGCGAAGATAGGGGGAGCGAGCAGGTTGCCACCGCCGGCGGTCCAGCCGATATAGGGAGGTAGAGAGCCGATAAGGGCGCCGGGGATCACTGCCCAGGGGGTTTTGCGTTTTAGGGGGGTATAGACGCCGTTGTACCAGAGGACGGCGATTAGGCCGAGGAGGGTGGGTAGGGTTCCAGCTTGCCAGTAGAGGGTGAGGCTGCCGAGTAGGATCCAGGCTAGGGCGATCCAGAGGACTTGTTTGGCTGTGAGTGCATTGGAGGGTAGGGGGCGTTGTTTGGTACGATTCATTTTTGCGTCTATTTTTCTGTCTTGGAAATGATTGAAGGCGGCGGAGCCGCAGGCAAGGAGGAAGGTTCCTAGGATTATGTTGAGGAGGGGGAGTTGGAATTGTTTTGTGGCCAGGCAGTAGCCGATAGTGGTGGTGAAGACCACGGCGGAGGTGATACGGATTTTGGCGAGGGCGAGTAGATTTTTGAGGTGTTGGGAGAGATTCACGTGTTTTGCGGTGATTAAGGGCTTCATAATTTTGAATTGGTTTGCATTTTGCTGAGGTTGTGTATGAGGTAGTATGGTTTATTTAAGGGATTGGATATATTCGATGAGGGCTTGGACGTCTTTATCGGAGAGTTGATCTTTGCCGTAGGTAGGCATAACGATTTGGTTGTAGCCTTTGACGATTTCAGCTTGTGGGTTGCGGATAGCGCGTTTGAGATAGGCTATATCGCGTTTGATTTTTTTTTGTTTTTTATCTTTGGTAAGGACTACGACGGTTTTGCCAAAGATACCTTTTAGGGTAGGTCCTTGGGATTTTTGTCTTCCGTCGATGGAGTGGCAGGCGATGCATTGTTTCTCTTGGAAGAGTTTTTTGGCGTAGGAGTGATCTTTTTGTTGGCTACAGCTGATGAGGTAGGGAAGGATACCCAGCAGAAGTGAGAGGGCGAGCGGAGGCGAGATTTTTTCTTTCATAGCATTTTCACTTAAAAGGTTAGAGGTTAAGCATTATTTTAGGGTTTTAAAGAATTCTATTAAGATTTGGATATCTTTTTGATTTAGAGAGGTTTTTGGCATTTGGATACTTTCAAGGCCCACAACGACATCTGCCTGAGGTTTTTCGATAGAGCGTTGGATATACTTGGCATCGACGGTGATTTCACGGATTTGGTTGCCTGTCTTTACTTTGCTTTTTCGTCCCCAGATTCCTTTGAAGGTTGGGCCGATTTTTGGGCTTCCGTCGAGGCTATGGCAGGCGAGGCAGCCGCCTTTATTGAAGACGGCTTGGACCTTTGGAGGGATTTTGGGTTTGGATGGTTTGGTTTTTGGGCTGGAGTTGTACCATTGTTCGAAGTCTTCTTGGGATAGGACCACCACGCGGGCGCGCATAAAGGAATGGTTATTGCCGCAATACTCGGCACATAGGACATAATAGCCGTCATAGTCGTCTACTTTATCCCAATAGTTGGTATAGGATTGCTGGTGGACTTTTTGGAAGTCTTCAAGTTTCATGGTAGGTTTTTGGGTTTGGAACCATAGGTGGGTGGTCATACTTTTTAGGACATCTTCTTTCACGCGAAAGGCGGGCAGGTAGAAGCTATGGATGACATCTTTGGATTTCATGAGTAGCTTGATAGGTTTATTTTCTGGGACTACGAGGACATGGTCGAGGGTGATGCCATTTTTATACTCGAAGCTCCACTGCCACATAGCAGCTGTAACTTTTACCACAAATGCGTTTTTAGGGGCTGATCGCATTTCTTGGAATCCTTGCCAGCCTAGGACGAAGATGATCATAACGATGATAGTGGTGGCGACGGTCCAGGTGGTTTCTAGGGCGACATTTCCGTGGATATTGGCGGGTTGGGGGTGTTTTTTTCGTCGGTAGGCGACCAGACAGTAGAGGGTAAAAGCGACGATACCGATTAGAGCTACGGCGGAGATCACGAAGGTGATCCAGAAGGTGAGGTCCACATTGCCAAAATTGCTGAATGAGGAAAACATGGAATTGTTTTCTCCTTTATTTGAGTTTATCTTGCTAGGGTATCCACATAGGTTAGGGCGACGATAACGGTGATAGTAAAGAGCACTACTAGGAACATGGCGTGGAAGAGTCGATTTTCGTAGCGCAGGTGCATGAAATAGAGCAGTACTAGGCTGGATTTAAACGCTGCGACAAGGAGGGCGATAAAGACGTTGTATTTTCCCAAATGCACCCCTGCTACTGCGACAGTTAGGCCGGTGAGGATGAGTAGGCTTAGCCAGACGGTGATATAGGTTCCGTAGCTGATGAGGTGCTGTTGATTGTCGTGATGTTCCATAGGGTTTTCTCCTTTTGTGGGGATTTGGCAAAAGCAGGTGAGTTTATGAGATGAGGTAGAAGAGGGGGAAGAGGAAGATCCAGATAAGGTCGACGAGGTGCCAATATAGGCCGGTATTTTCCAGGGCCACATAGTCATCGGGGTGGACGTGTTTTGGGGCGGGGTAGTATTGGAATTCCACGTCCACGTGTTTGACGGTTTCATCAAAGGTTTCGCTTTTCCAGATGGTTTGACCGTTTGGATCTTCGAGTACAAGGCGGCATCCTTGGAGTTCTTGTTTTTGAAAGGGGTTCCAGCGATGGTGTACGAAGGGCTGTTTTAGGAGTTTTCGCAGGATAAAGGCCATGGCGATCATTCCCACGAGAACATGGAGTCCGTGCAAGCCGGTCATAAGGTAGTAGAGACTAAAGAAGAGTAGGACGCCTGATTTCTGTTGAGGGGGGACTTTTCCTTCCTCCACCATATTATCCACGTATTTGGCAAGGGCTTCTGAGCCAGGATAGATTTTGTGGTGAATTTTTTTGCTCCATTCGAAGTATTTATTTACCATGAATGTAGCGCCGCAGAGAATGGTGAAGCTCAGGAAGAATATGGCTAATCCTTTTTGTCCGCGTTGTATAGCAGCGATGGAGAGGGCCATGGTTAGGCTACTGGTAAGGAGGATAATAGTATTGATGGCGCCGAGAAAGACATCAAGGTGTAGGCCTCCTTGGTGGAACCCTTGCGGGTACTCTGCACGGTAGACAGCGTAGAGTAGGAATAGGCCTCCGAAGAGGAGTACTTCGGTGAAGAGGAACATCCACATTCCGATTTTAGCGCCGGTGTAATCTTTGTGTTCATGGACAGCAAGTTCAGCAGCGTGTGCGCTCATAGGTTATTGGCCTCCTTTATCTTCTTGATCTTGGGGGGTGGGGGATGAATTTCTTTTTTTTAGGATATCGGAGAAGTCATAGGGGTCTTTGTTGACAACAGGTGGGGTAGTGAAGTTGACGAGGGGAGGGGGAGAGGGAACTTGCCATTCGAGTGTGCTTCCGCCCCAGGGGTTGTCGTCGGCTTTTTCGCCGCGCAGGAGCCCATGGAGTAGGTTGCCGAACATGAACAGGATTCCGCTGATCATGATCCAGGAGCCGATGGTGGACCAGAAGTGGTATGGGGCGAATTTAGGTAGGTAGTCGTAGTAGCGGCGTGGCATTCCTTCCAGACCTGCGAGGAAAAGGGGGAAGTAGGTCATGTTAAAACCGATAAAGAGGAGTAGCCAGGCCCATTTGGCTCGGGTTTCATTGTACATTTTTCCAAACATTTTAGGGAACCAGTAGTGGATACCGCCGAATAGGGCGAAGCCGAAACCTCCGAAGATGGTGTAGTGGAAGTGAGCGACCACGAAGGAGGTATCATGCAAATGTAGGTCTAGGTTAAGGGTACCGAGCATAACTCCGGTAAGGCCTCCGATGGAGAAGAGGAAGATAAAAGAGAGGGCAAATAGCATAGGTGCTCTAAGTTCGATGGAGCCTTTGTAGAGGGTAGCGGTCCAGTTAAAGATTTTGATGGCGGTGGGTACGGCCACGAAGAAGGTGAGGAAGGAGAAGACCACTCTGGCGAGGTCTGCCATACCGCTGGTGAACATATGGTGTCCCCAGACTAGATAGCCGATAAAGGCGATGGACATGCTGGAGAAGGCAATAGCTTTGTAGCCGAAGATTGGTTTTTTGCAGAAGGTAGGGATGATATCGGAGACGATTCCCATAGCGGGTAGGACCATGATATAGACGGCAGGGTGGGAGTAGATCCAGAAGAGGTGTTGATACATCAGTGGGTCTCCGGATTTTGATGGATTAAAGACTCCCACACCTAGGAAGCGTTCGGCGATGACAAGCAGGAGGGTGATTCCCACCACAGGGGTGGCTAGGATTTGGATCCAGGCGGTGGCGTAGATCGACCATGCGAACAGGGGCATTCGGAAGAAGGTCATTCCTTTGGCTCGCAGTCGGTGGACGGTGGTGATAAAATTTAGTCCGGTGAGGATAGAGGAGAATCCCACGAGAAAGGCTCCGAAGACGGCCATAGGGATATTGGCGGTGGTGATGGTGTTGTAGGGGGCGTAGAAGGTCCAGCCTGTGTCGGGGAGTTTGGAGCCGGTGAAGAGGGAGAGGAAGATCACGAGTGCGCCAATAACGAGCAGCCACCAACTGAGTAGGTTGAGGCGGGGGAAGGCGACGTCTTCTGCACCAAGTTGGATGGGAAGGATAAAGTTGCCAAACACGGCGGGGATGCCGGGGATGACGAACAGGAAGATCATCACCACACCGTGGATGGTAAATAGGGCGTTGTAGGTGGCAGGTTGGAAAAACTGGCCACCGGGGAACATTTTTTCCAATCGGATGAGGAAGCCCATAGACATTCCGAAAAGGAAGAAGCTAAGGATAGTGAACATATAGAGCAGTCCTATCCTTTTATGGTCTGTGGAGAAGATCCAGGCGAAGATGCCGGGATAGGCACTCTTTTCCTCGTAGAAGCTGAGGGGTATATTTTGGGCAGTTGCTTGGGACATCGTCTTTATCCTCCCAGAACGAACTTTAATAATGGAATGATTGGCTTAATTTTTTATAGGAAGGAAAGGTGCAAAATCTACCTTGTCCTTTAGTAAAAACTTGAGGGGCGAGAAGATAAGCTGGTTTAGGGGGTATTATCTTTTGGGGAGTGATTGTCGGAGTTGTCGGATAGAGAGCTTGGATCGGATTTTTGGGTTTTTAGGAAGAGAAAAATGGCGAAGATACTTACCATAAAAAAGATGACAGCCATTCCAATATTGGTGAAATTGAGGGCGTAGGTTTTTCCTTCGGGGTCGTAACTATAGCAGAAGCGTAGGATAAGGCTTTTACCGGTGCCGAGGCGTGAGGGGCTGGAGATTCCTTTGTGGGCTTCAAGCACAGCCATTTGGAAATCGAAGGGGAGGTATTCTATCCCTTCTAGGTAGCGGATAATTTTTCCTTTTTCCGATAGGAGGATTAGGGCCCCTGGATGGCGGAAGCCGCCCTTGTCGGGTTGGTATCGGAATCCGACAGCTTCGGTGATTTTACGGATATTTTCTGCGTCGCCGGTGAGGAAACGCCAGGTTTGGGGAGGGATTTTGCGTTTTAGAGCTTTGAGGTAGTTGTTTTTCTTTTGTTTTGCAATTTTTGGGGTTTCTGTTGGATCGAAGCTGATGGTTAGGATTTGGAAGTCTTTGTAGGGCTCTAGGTCCACTTTTTCGATGACTTTTTTCACGCCGTTTAGCAGAGGGGTACAGATTCCCGGACAGCGGTAATAGACTAGGGCGAGGAAGGTAGGTCTATCGACGAGTTGGGAGAGGGAGACGGTTTTACCATCTTCATCGTAGAATTTCATATCTAGGGGAATGGTTTGGCCTAATTTTTTCTCGAAGCCCACTTTTACAGAGGTAGGTTGTTTGGACTGTTGGCAGGAGGCAAGGAAAAGTAGACTTCCAAGGAGGGCGTATATGAAGAAAAAAGGAAATGTCCATGGTTGGAAGTGCTTTTGGAGTTTCATTTTTTTCCCCTTTTTGGGCTGAGTATAATGGGGTTATATTCGGTTTTTAGTTTTCATTTAAATGAATGGTTGGTTTTGTTTTTGTTCGAGTGAATTTTACATTTTCCTCTCGCTGGCTTGGTGGATAATATCGTAGAGGGAAGGCGAGAGTTGGAGAGAGTTGATTGGAAAGTTTGTTTTTTGAATTTTTGTGTGCTGTTTTTTTGGGGACATATGTTTGTAGGGACGTGATGAACAACGTATAGCTGTAGTGAGTATAAGATTTTCTTCTTAGATTTCAACCCTTCTCTTTGAAAGATTTTGAAAATTTTTAGTTTTTTTGGTTTTGGTTGACTAATTTTTGCAGCCCAGAGGTAATTTTTTGGAGTCGTTCGTTTTTGGGGTCCAGTTTCAGGGCGTATTCGTAGTATTTGAGGGCGGTGGTAAAATCTCTTTTTTTGTAGGCTTCTTGTCCTTTGATGATCAGTTCTCTGTAATCGAGGGGAACGGCCAAACCGGCCATATAGAGGTCGTAGAAGAGGAAAGAGCAGGTTTCGAGTTTTCCCATATTGGAGATACGGATTAGGTCTTCTACGTTGTGGAAGCCGTCGATCATGTAGATGATGTGTGGATTTTTTCCCATGGCGAGAGCTTGGAGTTTGCTTTCTTCGGAGGTGAAGCGGAAAATGACTTTTTCGGTGGTGATCACTTTTGAGATTTCCTCCCACATATCGAGGATATCCATAGCTTGCATGAGGAAGATTTGGGAGTCGAGGCTAAGTTTAATGACATTTTCTTGGGGGTTATAGTATTTTTCTGGGAGTGCGTCTAGGATGAAGGTAAAGGAGGCGCCTTCCCAGAGGAAGAGTTCATAGATTTCTTGGCGTGCGATTTCGGCGAGTTCTTCTAGGTCGAGTTCTTGGGATTCGGCCACTTCGCTGAGGGAGTTCAGGGCTTCGGTATCGAGGAAGGTAGAGACGGTGGTTTCGGAAGCTTCTTCTTCTTCTTTTAGGAGGAAGATATCGCCGCGGTCGAAGTACATTTCTTTTTTGGAGTTAGGAATGGTGATTCTCAGGGTGCCGGTGAGTTGGTTATTGATGAGGTTTTGGAGGACTTCGGCTAGGCTAAAGCTGGCGAGGTCGCCGATGAGTCTATCGTCATCGGCGACGATACTTTCTTCGGAAAGGAGGCGGATTTCTTCTAGTTTTCGTTGGAAGAATAGGTCATTCGGGTCTTGGATTTTTCCCGCTTCGATCATACGGATGGCGGTGATATAGTTTTCGATCATCATTTCGGCGCAGACTAGTTCTTTGAGTTCTTTGGGTTGTAGGATGCGCAGATCATTTTGTTTGAGGTGGTAGAGGAGTTTGGCGTAGAATTCCACGGTTCCGACTTGTCGTCCCATTTTTTGACGGACTTCATCGATTCGGTTGCGGTTGCGGTGGAAGTAGCGCAGAAAGTCGCCGATGATGGGGAAGTTGGTTTCCACATATTTTTTACGTGCGGGTCGCACCAGCACCACGATATGTTGGTGTTCGAGGGTATTTTGTTGGATTTCTTTCCATTCTAGGATAAACTGGAGGATGATTTTCCGAGTTTCTTCGGTTAGGGGGAAGGAGAGGCAATCTTTTTCTTCCTCTTCGCTTAGTTCTGTTAGGGGTAAGGTGTGGATATCCAAGTTTTCTTCTAGGGAAAGAAGGCCTAATTCTTCTAGGAAGGTGGCGATAAGGAGGACAGCGCCGGAGAGGCCTTTTTGGATGAGGGAGTTTGGGCGGAAGTTTTCTTCGGAGAGGAGGAGGATGCTTTTCCAGGGTTTGATTTCATCTTTGGAGAAGATTTTTCTATCCACGCAGGTGAGGAGGAGATTTCTCAGGAACTGTATACCTTTTTTGAAGATCAGCCTATCTTTTTTTAGGATTAAGGTGCGGGTGTAATGGCTTTTTAGTTGGAGGGCCACATTGGAGGCGTATTTTAGGAAGTCGTAGACTAGGCAGAGGGCTTGGTTGCCTTTGATTTTTCCTTGGATATGATGGAGGTGGGGGGAGGTTAGAATTTCGGAGTTTTGGAAGAGGATTTGTCCTAGTTGTTCTAGGTCCACGTTGTTTTCGAGGAGGAGGTGTTTATAGAGGCAGAAGGCGGAGTGGTAATCTTTTTCTTGGATAAATTTTTGGAGGGTATGCAGGTATTTTTCGGGTTCTAGGATTTTTACTTTTTTTTCTTGGATAAATTTCTCGAGGGAGGTGACCACGTGGTAGAGGCTGAAGCCGGAATCTTGGACGATTTCGTGGAGATTTCTTGCGCCGTTGATATAGCTTAGGAGTTTGGCTTGGTCGGGTTCCTCTTGGGAGCTATCGCAGGTGGCGTAGAAGAGGTTATTGGTGGATTGGATAGCATTTTGGGCTCGCTCGAAGTCGTCCAATCTCCGGGAGGCTTCCATGAGGAGGCTATCGGTGGGGATTTTCATGAACCATATGTCGGTTTGGTTTGCATTTTGGAGGAGTTCAGGCACTTCATCTCTATCGAAGATATAATTGGCATCGCCTTTGAAGAAGATTTCGTAGATGGCTTCTTCCACTTGGGTGCGCAGATTTTCGGGGGGTGTGCCGGAGGCGAGGTTTTCGGTTTTGAGTTCATCTTGGAGGAAGATAGGTTTCCAGTTTTGGTTTAGGGGGATGGCGAGTTGTCCTTGGAGGAGGAAGAGGTCTATGCGGAGTTTTTTGAAGTAAATCCGCAGTTTTCCGGAGTATCGGCTGCTGGCGATAAAGTTGAGGACATTGGTTAGACCATAGGTTTTGGTGTTGCCTACAAAAGCCACGGTTGTTTACTTCCTAAAATTGGGGTTGGTATTTGGGTAGAGAGTGGGGAACATAGGAGGTTTGTATGTATTGTCAAGGTAGCAGGATTTTAGATGGTTTCTCATTTAGGGAGCTAGGGTTTCTTGGGTGCATGGTTGGGTGGGTTAGGTAGAGGGTGGTTTAGCAAATTTTTCTAGGGCTTCTTCTAGGTTGTTGCAGATTTGGAAGTGGTGTTGGAGGTTGGTGGTTTGGAGGAGTTCTTGGGCGGTGGGGGAGAGGTGGAGGAGCACGAGTTGGCCTCCGTAGTGATGGATTTTATCTATGGCGGCTAGGAGGACGCTGAGGATAGAGCTGGAGAAATTTTCTAGGGATTTGAGGTCGATGGCGATTTTTTTTTGTTTTTTTTTCAGGAGTTGGCGCAGTTGATGGCGGAGTTGTTGTGCGATTTCTTGAGGAGAGGGTGGGGGGAGTGGAGGGGTAAAGGTAAGGACCCAGAGGCTGTTGTTTACTTCTTGGGCGGACCACATGGTTTTGTTTTATTCGTTTTTGGGTAACTTATGGTTTTAGGTACTCGATTTATTTCATTTTATGTGCTGTTTTTTAGATGGGATAGGTGGTGATGGAGTCGATGTCGGGTTTTATTCGTTGAAGAAATTTAGTCCTTATTGTATAGGGTTTTGGTTAGCTCGTCAAGGGAGTTTATGAGGATCATTGGATTTTTGAGGATTTTCAGGTAAGAATTTTGGAATTTGGGGTTGGTTCGTAGGCGAGGTTGGCGGAGAGCCATTTTTCCACTTCATGTTGGGGTACTCCTTTGCGGTTGGCGTAATCTTGGATTTGGTCTTGGTTGAGTTTTCCGACGCCGAAGTATTTTGCTTCTTTGGAGGCGAAGTATAGGCCGCAGACGGAGGCAGCTGGTTGGAGGGCGAAGTGGGAGGTGAGTTTGACGCCTATTTTTTCTGTGGCTTGGAGGACTTGGAAGATGGTGTTTTTTTCGCTGTGGTCTGGGCAGGCGGGGTATCCGGGTGCAGGTCGGATGCCTTGGTATTGTTCGGCGATGAGTTCTTCGTTGGTTAGGTTTTCATTTTTTGCGTATCCCCAGTAGGTTTTACGCACTTTTTCGTGTAGCCATTCGGCGAGGGCTTCGGCGAGGCGGTCGGCTAGGGCTTTGGCGAGGATAGCGCCGTAGTCATCGTGTTGATTTTCGAGGTGTTTGACCCAGGATTTTAATCCGAATCCGGCGCTTACTACGAATAGTCCGAGGTAGTCGGTACCTTGTTGGGGGGAGAGGAGGAAGTCAGCTAGGCACATATTTTTTTGTTGATTTCTTTTTTTCATTTGTTGTCGCAGCATAAATAGGGTAGCGAGGGGATTTTTTTGGGTGGGGGAGGTATAGATTTGGATATCGTCTCCGATGGAGTTTGCGGCGAAGATTCCGAATATGGCGCGCAGTTCGAGGAGTTGTTGGGATTGGATTTTGTTTAGGAATTGGTTGGCATCTTGGTAGAGTTTTTTGGCTTCTGTGCCGTATTTTGGGTCGGTGAGGATTTGGGGGAATTTTTTTTTCATTCCCCAGGCGAGGAAGAATGGGCTCCAATCGATTCGTTGGCGCACTTCTTCGAAGGGGATATAGTTTAGGACTGTGGTGCCTAGGGTTTGTGGTGGGGTGATGGTGGTGGATTGGAGTTGAAATCGGTTTTTTCTAGCTTCTTCGAGGGGGATGAGGGTGGGATGTTTTTTGCGGTGGGATTGGCGCAGTTGTTCGTATTCTTTTTGGATTTGTTGCCAGAAGTTTTTTCGTTGTTTGGGGTGGATGAGTTGGCTGGCGACGCCAACGGCTCGGGAGGCGTCGAGTACGTGGACGGTGGGGGCGTTGTAGGCGGGGGCGATTTTGATGGCGGTATGGAGTTTGGAGGTGGTGGCGCCTCCGATGAGGAGGGGGATTTTTAGTCCTTGTCGTTCCATTTCTTTGGCCACGTGGACCATTTCATCGAGGGAGGGGGTGATGAGTCCGCTTAGTCCGATGAGGTCGACGTTTTCTTCTTTTGCTTTTTGTAAGATTTGGTTGGCGGGGACCATAACTCCGAGGTCGATGACTTCGTAGTTATTGCAGGCGAGTACGACGCTGACGATATTTTTGCCGATATCGTGGACATCGCCTTTGACGGTGGCGATGAGGATTTTGCCTGCTTTTTTAGCTTGTTGCGATTTTTTTTCTTTTTCCATGAAGGGGATGAGGTAGGCGACGGCTTTTTTCATTACTCTTGCGCTTTTGACCACTTGGGGGAGGAACATTTTTCCGGATCCGAAGAGGTCGCCGACGATATCCATTCCTTTCATGAGTGGTCCTTCGATGACTTTGAGGGGATTTTTATATTTTTCGAGGGCTTGTTGTGTATCTTCTTCGATATATTGGACGATGCCGTGTACGAGGGCGTGGGTAAGGCGTTCATCGACGGGGAGGTTTCGCCAGGCGGCGTGGGTGTTTTTTTGTTTTTTATGTTGATTTTTGTTGGCATTGGCGAATTCGATGAGTCGTTCGGTGGCATCATTTCGGCGGTTAAACAGGACATCTTCGACGAGTTGTAGGAGTTGTTTATCGATTTCTTCGTAGACGCCGATTTGTCCGGCGTGCACGATTCCCATATCCATTCCGGCACGGATAGCGTGGTAGAGGAAGGCGGAGTGCATAGCTTCTCGGATGGTATTGTTGCCGCGGAAGGCGAAGGAGATATTGCTTACGCCTCCGCTGATGGGGCAGAGGGGGAAGCGTTTTTTTAGTTCTTGGACGGCTTTTAGGAAGGAGATGGCGTATTGGTTATGTTGGGGGATGCCGGTACCTACGGCGAAGATATTGGGATCAAAGATGACATCTTGGGGTTGGAAGCCTAGGGTTTGGGTGAGGAGGTGGTAGCTTCTGGAGCAGATTTCGAGGCGTCGTTGGACGGTTTCGGCTTGGCCTTTTTCATCGAAGGCCATGACGATGATAGCGGCGCCGTATCGTTTTGCGAGTTTAGCTTGTTGGAGGAAGGTGTTTTCTCCTTCTTTGAGGCTGATGGAGTTTACGATAGATTTTCCTTGGGTGCAGCGCAATCCGGTTTCGATGACGTCCCATTTGGAGGAGTCGAGGACGAGGGGGACTTTTGCGATTTCCGGTTCGGAGGCGATGAGTTGGAGGAAGTGTTCCATAGCTTTGGCGGAGTTAAGCAGTCCTTCGTCCATATTGATGTCGAGCATTTGGGCGCCGTTTTCGACCTGTTGGCGTGCGATTTCGAGGGCTTTTTCATAGTTTTCTTTTTGGATAAGTTTCGCGAAGCGTTTTGAGCCGGTGACGTTGCAGCGTTCTCCGATGTTGATAAAGTTGCTTTCCGGGCGGATTACGAGGGGTTCTAGTCCGCTGAATCGGGGGT
>RFKQ01000051.1 GCA_003694635.1 Planctomycetota bacterium | reverse complement strand
GTCTTGGGGTGGGGTGGAGATGGTGGAGATTGCGGGGAAGTGGGAGGTGGAGTTGCAGGAGTTATCGGAGGAGGAGCGTGAGGAGTTTTTAGAGGAGTTGGGGAGACGGGATTCTGGTTTGGAGCGATTGACGCAGGCGTGTTATCGGGCATTTGATCGAATCACTTTTTTTACGGTGGGTGCGGATGAGGTGAGGGCGTGGTCGGTTCCGCGTGGAGCGAAGGCTCCACGGGCGGCGAGGGCTATACATAGCGATATGGAGCGGGGGTTTATTCGGGCGGAGGTGATGAAGTTTGCCGATTGGAGGGAGTGCCGTGATGAGAGGAAGTTGAAGGAGAGGGGGAAGTATTATTTAAAGGGGAAGGATTACGTGGTGGAGGACGGGGATATTTTAAAGATTTTGTTTAGCGTTTAGTTTTGGAAGTGGTGTAGGAAATGGAGGTTAGAGAATGGATTTTGGGAAGTCTGAATCGCTGTTTTTAGGTTTTTGGAGGTAGGGAACCTTTTTTTTTGAAAAAGGTTGCGAGGAGAAAAGTTTTTGGGAAGTCTGAAAACCTTTTTTCAAAAAGGGTTTCAGGAGTGAATATGAAAAAGGGGTTTTTAGGGGAAAGGAATTTCCTCTAAATTGCGAAAAGTTTTTGGGATGGGGTGGTATGGGGAACACTTTTTTCAAAAAGGGTTCCCCCTATGGTTCGGAAGTTTTTGGAGGTGCGGAACTTTTTTTTAAAAAGGTTCCGAGAAAATTTGCCTGCAAAAAATTTTGAAGTAAGGGAGAAAGGATGAAGAGGTGGTTTTGGTATAGTGTGGTTTTGTTGTTTTTCTTTTCTGGGTTGATAGGGTTGGTGCATCAGATTTTTTGGTTTCGTCGGTTGCATTTGATTTTAGGTTCGACAGCGGTGGCGGTGGCGGCGTCGGGGGCGAGTTATATGTTGGGTTTGGCGTTGGGAGGGATATATTTTGGTAGGTGTTCTTTGGTTCGGCCTTTGAGGGTGTATGGGTTATTGGAGTTGGGTGTAGGATTATATGGGTTAATATTGCCGGTTTTGTTGGCGGGGGTAGGGTATATTCGTTTGGTTTTGTGGGGGGATTGGGGTGGGGGGATGGGTAGTTTGATGGTATTTTTGGTATCGTTGGTGGTGTTATTTTTACCGGCGTTTTGGATGGGAGGCACTTTGCCGGTTTTGGCGGAATTGGCGAGGGGGCGGAAGTTTGGTGAGGAGGTAGTGTGGTTGTATACGGTGAACACGTTTGGGGCATCGTTGGGGGTATTGTTGGGAGGATTTTATTTTTTACCTGTTTTTGGGTTATTGAGTTCGATGTTGTTGGCGGCGTTGGGGAATATTTTGGTAGGTGTTGTGGCGATTTGGATGTCGGGGAGGGTGGAGGTAGCAGAAGTGAGGGAGGAGGATGTGGAGGGTTTTGAATTTCCTAAGCGTTTTTTACTTTTGTATGTGGTGGGTTTGACGGGTTGTGCTTTGTTTATTTTGGAGGTGGTTTGGTCTCGTTTGCTTGCTTTGTTGTTAGGTTCGAGTATTTATGCGACTTCGTTGATGTTAGGGGTGGTGATTTTGGGTTTAGGTTTGGGGTCGTTGTTGGTGAGTTTGGTGAGGGGGAGGGTTTTGTTGTGGGTATTGATGGGAGGGGTTGGTTTGGCGGTATTTTTTTCTTTTTTGAGTTTGTGGTGGTATGGGGAGTTGCCGGGTTTATTTTTGAAGTGGTATAGTAGTTTTGAGGGGGAGAGGGGTTTATTGTTGCCGGTGAAGTTATTGGTGGTGGGTTTGGTGATTTTGCCGGTGGTATTATTTTTGGGGATGTGTTTTCCTTCGGTTTTGCGGTTGTATTTGAGGGACGTGCGGCGGGACACGGGTAGGGTGTACGCTTGGAACATGGTAGGGGCGCTTTTCGGAGCGGTGTTGGGTGCGTTTTGGTTGTTGCCGGGGTGGGGGATTTGGTGGTCGATTGTGGTGGCGAATGTGTGTTTATTGGTTGCGTTGGGGATGGTGGTGTGGTTATTTTCGTGGCGGAGGTGGTTGCGGGTGGGGTGGATATTCTTTTTATTGTGTGGTTGGTGGGTGATGTATATTTTGGCGCCTTCGTGGGAGAGGAAAATGATGGTAGCTGGTCCTAGTTATTACACGGACCTGGGGAGGTTTCGTTCTCGCTTGGAGAAGGTGCGTTTATTATTTTATCAAGAGGGTTTGCATGCGACGGTGAGTGTGGAGAGAGACTTGGTGGCGCATTCGGTGTGGATTAAGAATGATGGAAAGATTGAGGGTGGTGCGCCCACGGGGACAGGTCGGAGCAATGCGGACATGCCTACTCAGATACTTTTGGCTCGTTTGCCGTTGATGTTGGTGCCTAGGTCTGCCAAGAGGGTTTTGGCGATAGGATTAGGTAGTGGGATTACGGTATCGGAGGCGTTGAGAGGGGAGGAGGTGGAGGTGGAGTGTGTGGAGATAGAGCCGGCGGTATGGCGTGCTTTGAGGGAGGTACGGGCGTTTGATGTGTACAATGGTTATCTTTTCTTAGAGGGTTTGGAGCGTTATCGGAGGTTTTTTTTAGCTTTGGAGGGGGAGGAGGATTTGGTTGATTTGCGCAGGTGTTTGGAGGATTATGGGAGGGTTTCCCCGTTGAGGTTAGAGGGTAGGTTGGAGAGGGAGTTAGAGCGTTCGGGTGAGGGGTTATTGAGGTTGGCGTCGAGGTTTGGGTTGGAGGGTTCTATTCGGCGGTGTATCGAGAGGGAGCCGGAGGCGTTATTTTGGCTTTATCGGGATTTGCGTTCTTCTGAGCGTTTGGAGGAGATACGTCGTAGGCGTAGGCGGTTTTCGTTGCGTATTGACGATGCTCGGAGTTATCTTTATGGTCGTGGTAGGCGTTATGATGTGATAATTTCTCAGCCTTCGGAGCCGTGGTTAGCGGGTTCGGCGTCGTTGTTTACGGAGGAGTTTTTTCGTTTAGTTCGTGGTCGTTTGAGGAGGGGGGGGAAGTTTTGTCAGTGGCTTCAGTTGTATCATTTGCCGTTGGAGGTATTTTTATCGGTGGTACGGGCGTTTCAGCGGGTTTTTCCTTACGTATATATTTTTCATCATTTTCAGACCAACGAGGTATTGTTGGTAGGATCGTTGGAGTATTTTGGTTTGGATGTGGGGGTATGGGAGGAGGAGTTTGATCGTTTTCGGTCTTCTTTTGAGGAGGTAGGGATTCGGGATGTGTTGGGGTTATATTTGCTTTTTTTGATGGGTCCGGAGGAGGTGAGGGGATTTGTGGGGGAGGGGGTGGTGAACACGGATGACAATGCGTTTGTAGAGACGAGGGCTCCCTTTTTTCGTCATTCTCGGCGGTTGGGGGAGGGGATATTGGAGGCGATTTTAGGGGAGGGTTCGGATCTTGGGAAGTATTTGAAGGTAGGTAGGCGGGTGGAGTTATGGGGGAGGTTGGCCTCGTTTTTTACGCTTTTTAGTTTATTGCAGAGGCAGAGGGGGAGGGGTTTGGTTCGTTTTTCGCAGGCGTTGTTGTTGGCGGAGCGGGCATGGAGGGAGACGAAGGAGGTTCGCTATCGCAAGTTGATGGGGGATATATATTTTCATTGGGGTAGGGTGGAGGAGGCGTTTAGGTTATGGGAGGAGGTTTTGGGTCGGCATCCTCGGGATTATTCGACGAGGTTTACGAAATCGTGTGCTTATTTGGTGTTGGGGAGGTATGAGGAGGCGGAGAGGAGTTTAAGGCGTTTGGCGCGTTTTTATCCTTTTTCCCGGGAGGTGCGTTGGTTGTTAGGGATTTTGGTGGGGGCGGGTTCGGATTCGCGAAGGGAGGGGTTAAGGGGGACGGCACGCCAGCTTCTTTTGGGGGAGTTGTCCAAATATTTCAAGCCGGTTTCGAGGTCGTCTGAGGTGAGGGTTCGGCGTTCTCTTTCGAAGGATTTATTGGCGAAGAAGGTGGAGGGTTTATTGGAGCGTGGGGAGGTTTATTTGGCGGAGCGGGAGTTATTGAGGTTGCGGGGTCATCGTTTGTATTTGTATTTACGTGGATTATTGCACAGGAGGAAGGGGGAGTTGGTTGAGGCGCGGAGGTGTTTGGAAGAGTTTCTTGGTAGGGATTTGTATTTTGTGCGTGGTTATTTGGAGTTGGCGGAGGTTTGCGAGGAGTTGGGGGATTTGGAGGCTGCGGAGAGGTATTATTTGAAGTATTTGGAGTTGAGGGGGGATGGTTTTCGTTCTGGAGTTGAGGGGGGTCGTTTTGCTCGGTTTGTGGGGGATTATGAGGGTCGGATTGTGGACTTACGCAGGCGGATAGTGGAGTTAGAGCGTCGGGGTCGTTATCCTTTGGGGTTGTATGAGGAGTTGGTGGAGTTGCAATGGGAGCTGGTGGAGCGTTGGGAGGAGTTGAGTGAGGTTCGGGGTTTGGGTTTTATTTTGCGTGCGCTTCGGGTGGAGGGGGGGGAGGTACTTTCGATGTTGAGGCGTCGTTATGGTTATTTTGTGGCGTTGTATGCGCAGGCTTTGGAGGGGAGGTATTCTTCTCGGGCGGGGGTATTGCGATTTGGTTTACGTTCGATTTACGATCGGGCTTTTGCGCGTTTGGGCGAGGGGGAGGTTTCGTATCGATTGCGTTGGAAATATATTCGTCAGTTGGAGGGTTTAGGGTTATTTGTGGAGGCTCGTCGCCAGTTGGAGTATTTGTGTAGGGTTCGTCCACGGGATTGGGTGGTGTGGTATCATTTAGCGGAGTTGGAGCAGGTGGAGGGAAACTTTGTTCGGAGTATTGAAATTTATCGAAAAGTGGTTAAGATACATTTTTATCCTGAGGCGGGGAGGCGGTTGCGGTTATTGGAATATCTTCGGCAGTTGGAGGAGTCGGGTTTGGGGAGGGAGGGGATGCGTTATTTGGAAGAGGAGGCGAGGAGGCGCCCGGAGGATTGGTGGTTGGCGTATTTATTGGCGCAGAAGAGGTGGCGGGTTTCTCCGAAGGAGGCGATAGGGTGGTTTCGCAAGGTTTATTTATCCTCTGCGCCTAAGTTATTTGAGGTATCGGCGAAGCGATACTTACAGAAGAAAGGATATTTTCTCAAGAGGTCGTCCACTGGTGTTCCTGGAGGCACTTCTGGGGAAGGTGGTCGATAGGGTTTTCGAAAGAGAAGGATGTTGGATATGAGGTATTTGAATAGTATTTTGGAGGCGATAGGTCAGACGCCTTTGATTCGGTTAAACAGGTTAGCGGAGGGGTTAAAGGCGACGATTTTGGTGAAGGCGGAGTTTTTGAACCCGGGTTCGAGCAACAAGGATCGGGTAGGTTTGCGGATGATTTTGGATGCGGAGGCGGAGGGTCGTTTGCGTCCGGGCGGTACGATTATTGAGTCCACGTCGGGGAACACGGGTTTTGGGATAGCGTTGGTGGCGGCGGTGAAGGGGTATCGTTGTATTTTTACGTTGCCGGATAAGGTTTCGCGGGAGAAGCAGAATTTGCTGCGGGCGTTGGGTGCGGAGATTGTGGTTACGCCGACGGATGTAGATGCGGAGGATCCGCGCAGTTATTATTCGGTGGCGCGGCGTTTAGCGGAGGAGATGGAGAATGCGATTTACATTAACCAGTATGAGAATCCTTCCAATCCGCGGGCGCATTATTTGACCACAGGTCCGGAGATATGGGAGCAGACGGAGGGGAGGGTTGATTTTTTGGTAGCGGGGATGGGGACAGGTGGTACGATATGCGGTGCGGGGAGGTATTTGAAGGAGCGCAAGCCCTCGTTAGAGCTTGTGGGGGTAGATCCGGTAGGTTCGCTTTATTATGATTATTGGAAGGAGGGGAAGCGAGTGGAGCCGGGGAGGTATTTGGTGGAGGGGATTGGGGAGGATTTTTTTCCCAAGACGATGGATTTATCGTTGATTGATAGGATATATCGCACGGAGGATGAGGAGAGTTTTTTGATGGCGCGCAGATTGGCGCGTCAGGAGGGGATTTTTACGGGTGGTTCTGGTGGTGCGGCGGTGTTAGGAGCGTTGCGTTTGGCTCGTGAGATTGATGAGGAGCGGGTGATTGTGGTGGTGGTCCCGGACACGGGGGAGCGTTATCTTTCGAAGTTGTACAATGACGATTGGATGCGTGAACGTGGTTTTTTGCGTAAGGAGGGAGAGGAATGAGAGAGTTGTGGTTGCAGTTGGAGCCGTATATATGGAGTTTTGTACAATTTTTCGCGATTGTGGTGGTAGGTTTTTTGGTGGTATCTTTGGTGGTGAGGGTATTGCGCGGTTGGTTGTCCAATATTGATGAGACGGCGGGGGATTTTTTGACGCGGGCGGCTCGCTTAGGTGGTCGGGTTTTGGTGTTGATAATAGGTTTATCGGCGTTGGGAGTGGACATAGGTCCGTTGGTGGCGGGGGTAGGTGTGACGGGTTTTGTGGTGGGATTTGCGCTGAAGGACACGCTTTCGAATTTTAGCGCTGGGTTGATGTTGTTGATTTATCGTCCTTTTGAGAAGGGGGACACCATAGAGGTGTTGGGGAAGAAGGGGGTAGTGGAGGCGATAGAGGTTCCGGTGACGGTGCTTTGTTTGGAGGATGGGGAGAGGGTATTTGTTCCCAACAGCAAGATTTGGGGGAGTTTATTGGTCAATTATTCTCGCAAAGGATTGGATGGTTGAGTGATTTGGAAAGGAAGTGAGTGGAGTATGGAGAATAGGGAAGAGAGAGCGATAGGGGTGATTGGGGGTTCTGGGATTTACCGTCTGGAGGGTTTGGAGGGGAGGCGTGAGATTCATTTGGAGACGCCGTTTGGCAAGCCCTCGGATGTATTTGTAGAGGGTTGGGTGGGTCAGCGGAGGTGTGTTTTTCTTGCGCGTCATGGGCGCTATCACAGTATTTTGCCTCATGAGATCAACTACCGGGCTAACATTTGGGGGATGAAGAAGTTGGGGGTAGAGTTTTTGATTTCTGTGAGTGCGGTGGGGAGTATGCGGGAGGAGATTTGTCCTGGGGATTTGGTGTTTCCGGATCAGCTTTTTGATCGGACGAGGCAGAGGCCGAGTAGTTTTTTTGGGGAGGGGGTAGTGGCGCACGTTTCGTTTGGGGATCCGTTTTGTATGGATTTATTGGAGCTTCTTTATCGGAAGGCGTTGGAGTTAGGTTATCGCTCTCATCGTGGGGGGACGTATCTTTGCATTGAGGGTCCGCAATTTTCGACGAAGGCGGAGTCTCGGATTTATCGGCAGTGGGGGGTGGATGTGATTGGGATGACGAATTTGCAGGAGGCGAAGTTGGCGAGGGAGGCGGAGATTTGCATGGCGACGGTGGCGTTGGTGACGGATTATGATTGTTGGCATCAGGAGGAGGGGGAGGTGAATGTGGAGTCGGTGTTAGAGGTGATGCGGGCGAATGTGGAGAAGGCTCAGCGTTTGATTTTGGAGGTGGTGGGGGAGATATCGGGGGAGAGGAGTTGTGGTTGTGGGCGCAGTTTAGATGGGGCGATTATGACGCCGCGGGAGGCGATACCGGCTCAGACGTATCAGCGTTTATCTTTGTTGATTGAGAAGTATTTTCAAAATTCGCAGGAAAGCTTAGGAGAATAAGAATGATTAATTTTACAGAAAGTTCGAAAGAGGCGTTTTCCAAGAATTTCGAGCACTATTTAGATCATAGATTGATGGAGAGTCGGACCATTTTGATCTCGGAGGGGGTGAGTTCTCGTCTTACGAAGAGGGTATTGGCTCAGTTATTGGTTTTGGAGCAGGAGGATCCGGAGGGGGAGATACGGATTTTTCTCAATTCTCCGGGGGGGAGTGCGGACGATGGATTTGCGATCTATGACACTCTCAAGATGATCAGTGCGCCGGTGAAGGTGATTTGTGCTGGGTTGGTGGCTAGTGCGGCGACCATTTTGATGTGTGCTATCCCGCGGGAGCGTCGTTTAAGTCTTCCCCATTCGCGCATTATGATGCACCAGCCCTCGTCGGGGATGATGGGGGCGGCGGCGGATATTGAGATTAGTGCGAAGGAGATTTTGAAGTTGCGTCGGAAAGCGGATGAGGTGATTGCGCAGGCGACGGGTAAGGAGGTGGAGCAGATAGCGAAGGATTCCAACCGGGATTTTTGGCTCTCTCCGCAAGAGGCTTTGGATTATGGTTTAATTGGTAGGGTTGTGAGCAGTGTTTCTGAGATTTAGAGAAGAGGGGTGGATGGGAGGATGAAATTTGAGCTTTTGGATAGGTATATGCGGCGTTTTGAGTTGGAGCGCCAGTACAGTTTTCCTCCGGAGATGTATGTGGTGGTTCAGCTGGAGGGGTATCGTTTTTCTCAGATAAACGAGCGGGTGGATGAGCTCCAGGGGCCTTATTCGGAGGAATTGCACCGCGTGCTTGTGGAATCGGCGCGCTATTTGATGGAGGGGGAGATTTCGGTTTTGTACAGTTATATTTTTGATGAGGAGCTTTCGTTTCTTTTGCCCAAATCGATGGACAATTTGGGCAGAAGTGCCCGCAAGGTTACCTCGTATTTTACGGGTCAGGCCAGTGGGAAGTGCAGTTTATTGTTCCAGAGGGTGGTTTCTTTTTCTGCGAGGATTTTTCAGTTGCCGAACATTGAGTGTGTGGTGGATTATTTTTTGTGGCGTTTGGAGGAGGCGAATAGGCGCTTACTTCATCGCTATGGACGGTTTGTTTTAGAAAAGAAGGGGCTGAGCCGGGCTCAGGCGGCGAAGGAGTTGCAATTGATGGACATTCGGGGCAAGGAGAAGTTGTTGAAGAATGCGGGGATTGAGCTTTGCAAGTTGCCTTTTTGGCAGAGGGCGGGGAGTGCGATTTTCTGGCAGCCCTACGAGCACGAGGGCTACAACCCCAAATTAGACAAAAAAATAAAAACATGGAGAAAGCGTTTGTATGTGGACACTGGCTTTCCCATTCGGAAGAGCGAGTACCGTCAATATCTCTTGGACCGTTTAAAGCACTAGGTTTTGGAGGGCAACCATGAGGCAAATTCAGAGACTTTTTTGGGTTAGAGTGGGCTTTGTTTTTCTGCTTGGGTTTTTGTTTTTTCCTTCTTTGTTGGAGGGGAGGGATTGGTATGTTTGTGCGGGGAAGGATGGCAATGGCACCAAGGACTCTCCCTTAGGCACGATTTATGAAGCGCTGTTGATGGCCAATCCAGACGATGTCATCCATGTGGCGGAGGGGGTTTATTACGGAGAGGGGGAGAGTGGAGTTTGGGTGATCACCAAGGATGATTTGACATTGGTGGGGGGGTATTCCAAAGATTTCAGCAAGCGGGATCCATTTAAGTATCTTACGGTATTGATGCGCAAAGTGAGCAAAGGTTTGAGTTATAACGAGTGCAAGTATCGTCATCATGAAAAGTACCATCAACTTACACCACCTCTTGCCTCCTACAAAGTTTCACCGATGATTGTGGGGGCGAGTTCCACCAATCGTTCGCACAGTAGAACGGTGTTGGACGGTTTTGTGATCGATGGGCATACGCGCAATTATTACCATGAGAACGGAAGATTGCGTTTGGATAAGGGGCCGTTGTATATTCCGTTGATCACGTTTTCCAAGCCGGGTTGCAAGATTAGGAACTGTGTTATTTTCAATTCGTTGGGGCCGGCGATTCGCATGTCGGCGTTGGGAAAGCGGGGAAAGAAGGCGACTTACAATGTGATTGAGAACTGCGTGATCATCAACACGCTTGAGATCGCGTTAGATCTTCGTTTAGGGAATGGAGTAGCGGTGGTGGAAAACAACACGTTTTTTGGGGTGCGCCGCTACAGGCAGCCTAGTTATGGTTTGTATTTGGGGGGGGACGGACGTTTTATTATTCGTCGTAATATTTTTTACTTTAGTGGGGAGGTAGCTATTAACAATCCCCATTATAATCGCAATATACGTTTGATTGAGAATGTATTTTGGAATCATTTCCAGGGGGTTTATCGATTTTACAGTTCTACCTCGGGGGTTTCGATCGTGAGCAACAAGCCGGAGAAGCTGCAGGGAGATCGGGCGAAGTTGGTGTTTTCTCTCTCTCCGAAGAGCCGAGGGAACACTTTGCAGGATCCTGAGCTACCGGTTGATCCAAATTTTTTTATTTCCTATGTTCAGGAGCTTCGCAATCTCGGGAAGGGGAGAATCGACTGGGAGAATGTGGAACGGACGAAGGAGCGCTTGGGTGGTCAGACGCTTGTGTCGAAGAAGAAGCCGCGATTTTGGGATTTATACGAGCGGGATTTTATTTTTCTTTTTTCCAAAAAGCTCAAAAACATTGGCGCGCATCGGAAGAAGCAGTATCCTAGTTATCGTTCCAAGACTCAATTGGTGCGTAAGAACTATCAGAAGATCAGGTATTCGGATTTGCGGGGAGGTTTATTTCAAAAGATTGAGGCGCTTTCGAAGAAGAATCAAGGGGTAGATGTGGCCTTTGTGACGGAGTTGACCCGCATGCGTGGTGGGTATTATTTGCCCCAGATATCGGCGGAGAAATACGAATGTTTTCGGGCCAAAAACTGGTTATTTCTTTATGTACGCAAGGGTACAAATAGCTATTTTGATATTCTGCGCGCTGTTCGGGACAGGGAGAGGATCCGGGTGTGGGGTAGTGTATTTGACATTAGCCCTCGGATTTACAATGATAAATATGTGGCGGTTGTGGTGGACAAAGCGGAGATAGAGGAGGAAGAGTGATGGGAGAAAAGGGGTTTTTAGGGGAAAAAGGTAATTCCCCTAAATCTGGAAAGTTTTTGGGAAAGGGTGGTAGGGGAAAACTTTTTTTCTAAAAAGGGTTTCCCCTACAAAGCGAAAGTTTTTGGAGGTACGGAACCTTTTTTTGAAAAAGGTTCCGAGAAGAAAAGTTTTTGGAAAGTCTGAAAACCTTTTTTCAAAAAGGTTTTCAGGAGGAAATGTTTGTTTCTAGGCAGGAGCAAGAGAAAGCCGTGAAAATGCGATATTTTTTCGTTTCTTTAGCGGTGTACACCTTTTGTGTGGTGGTATTGGCGGTATTTGCTACTCTTTTGTGGGCGCCGGATATTTTTGGGGCGAAGGTGGAGTATTTGAGTTATTCTGAGCTTCAGAAAATGCTCAAGGATTTGCCGCCTAGTTCCAAGCGCATCGTAGCAGTTTCCAAGTATATTTTGCCTACAGTGGTCAATGTGACAACGTTTAAGCGAGAGCAGGGAAGCTTTGGCTTTGGCGGTTTTGAATTTTTTCATCGCCCTAGGATTTATCGTTCTTCCGGTTCGGGTTTTATCCTTGATAAAGAGGGGCATATTGCTACCAATCATCATGTGGTAGGAGGTGCCCAGGATGTGTACATTACTTTTTTGAACAAAAAGACCGTTAAAGCTAGGGTGGTGGGAGCGGATCCGGAGACGGATATTGCCCTGCTTCGGATTGAGAATCCTCACACGTTGGCGATTTTGCGCAGGCGAGGGATTTTGCAGGTGGCGCAGTTAGGTAACTCTTCCGATCTTCATGTAGGCGAATATGTGCTTGCTGTAGGAAATCCATTTGCGCTGGATCATTCGGTTTCTCTGGGGATTGTAAGTGCCAAGGGACGATCTAATATGGGAGTAATTCGGGCGCAGGATGCGTATGAAAATTTTATCCAGACCGACGCTGCCATCAATCCTGGAAATTCTGGTGGCCCTTTGGTGCGGGTGGCTACTGGTAGGGTGGTGGGAATGAATACGGCGATTTTGAGCAAAAGTGGTGGTTTTCAGGGGATTGGTTTGGCTATTCCGATAGACATGGCTAAAAAGGTGATTGCTCAACTCAGAAAGAATGGAAAGGTTCAGAGAGCTTATCTTGGGATTTCCATCGTAAACTTAACCCCGGAGATGGCGCAGGAGCTGGGCTTAGACATAGAGCAAGGGGTGCGCATTACCGAGGTGATCCCGGACGGACCTGCGGATTTGGCAGGTCTGCGTCCCAACGATGTGATTGTAGCGGTGGATGGCAAGCCAGTGGAGAATGTTTCTCAACTGCGAACATTGGTGGCGTTAAATACCATTGGGAGCAAAATTCACCTCACGGTGCGGAGAGGAAAGGAGAAGCTGGAGGTGGAGGTGCTCTTGGACTCTAAGGAGAACATTCTCCGGCGTCTTTACCAAAATGTGGATTTAGGGGTAGAGCTTCGTCCGCTGAGTGAGGAGGAGGTGCAGCAGTATGGGGCGGAGGGTTTGCTGATTACAAAAGTGCGCAAAAACAGCCTTGCGGCCGCCAATCACCTGCGAGAAGGGTGGTTAATTCTTGGTGTCAATGGGCGCCGCACGACGACAATCCGCGAATTTCAGAAGGCGATTGCTCCGATTAAGCGAGGCAAACGCGTCCTTTTGCACATACTCACGGAATACGGGGTACAGTATACCCTTCAAATTCCATAGTTTTTTCTTACTTTTTTGATTTAGGGGAAAATCCTTTCCCCTTACTTCTGAAACCCTTTTTAGAAAAAAGGTTTTCAAACGTTCCAAAAGCTTTTCTTCCTGAAACCCTTTTTAGAAAAAAAGGTTCCGTACCTCCAAAAACTTTCGATTTGTAGGGGAAACCCTTTTTAAAAAGGGTGTTTCCCCCGGCCACCCCTTCCCAAAACTTTTCTTACTACGGAGAGAAACGACGCTCCTGACAAAGTTTCTCCATCTCCTGTTTGCCGTCGATACCCTTGGTGGCAAACTGCTTAGCATTGTGCAAAAATACAATCCGCCTACGGGTCTTTGGGGCAAGAGTCTTCGATAAAAGGGAAGCTACCTCATCTTGGGTGATATTTTGAAGAATTTGAAGTTTCTTCTGGATGAGCTCAAAGTCCTCCCCTCGCTCAAAGGCTACGTTGTACCACCAAAAAGCCTTCTCCGCCACAGAATGAAAAGGCTTGCGTAAATCTTCCCTATATCCGCGCCGTATCGCTTCAAACATTTTAGGGGGCATTTTAGCAAACAGCTTCGGCAAGGCAGCTAAAAACGCATCTGCCCTTTGAAAAAGATCGTCGGCCGAATGCGTCCCCGATTGAATTAAAAACACCTGATACTGAAATGGCTTGGCAAAATACGTCCCCGACCAAACGATATAACCCAACATTTGCCGGGTGCGCATCTGCGTGTAAAAAGGACTTCGTATGGCGCGGGCAAAAAGCTCTGCAGCCACTTGGGTCTTTAGATCTGCCTTTCCTACCTGATAGTCGATGCGCAAACAGGAGTTGTTGGTGAGCAAATTCTGCCGATAAATCAAGTCCTTTCCCTCGGGTAAAACCGTGCGTGAAAATACCGGTAATTCCTTGGCTGATAAAGGAGTGGCCTTTAGGGAGTTAAAACAGCTCACAATCAACGACTTTAAATGGGGAGCGGTGATATTGCCGACGCCTATGGCCTGGATGTGGAGTTTTTGGAAAAACCTGTTTGCAAAATCTTGGACGTCTTTCCGTTCACAACTGCGTAGCGCCTGTAAAATTTCTTCGGGCAGATAGTAGGTTTTGTAAAAAAATTTCCTCGCCGACTCTCGGCTCACCAAATAAGCCTGTTGATAGGGGGCATTTTCCAAAAGCTGGACTAGTCGTTCTTTGATGCGAGCAAAATCCTGGGGGTGAAATTCCTTCTTCTTTAGAAACTTGACCAGCATAGTAAAAAATCGCACCACCGAATCCGAGTAGCCGCTAAGCTGCAAGAAAACCCCCTTGCGATTGGCCTGTAAGCGATAGGAAAGTCCCGCCATTTGGGCCGGATAAGCGTATTCGTTCAAACTGTCCAAAAGCAAAGCCACATACAATCTCAGCAAAGCAAAGTCTCTGGCCGAGGCGTACGCCGTTGGGCTAATCATCTGCAGCGCTAAGGCAAGCTTGGGCCGCTTAAACTCGTAGTCCGGGGCGTACCATAGGCGTATTCCCTTTTGTTGCAAAATCAAAATTGGCCGCTCCACAATCAAGTCAAAGCGACGGGGTAGGAACGGATTGGGCAGGGGTAAGTGCAGTTGTGGAACCTTAGGAAGGTGCTTTAGCGCAAGATAATCCTTCCCTTTGACCACCTCATCCGCGTATTGCGTGCCATACCAAGGCTCTTCCTTCCAGCGTTCCTTCTTATCGCGAGGAAGATCTGGAAAAGTTTTCGCCACTAAAAAAATTAGCGCCCGTTCTATCTGAAGCTGTTGGAGAATATGGCGATAACTCCTTGGGTCTGGACGAAGAAAAAGGTGATCCCATTTTTCTACGTACTTTAGTCCATATTCATTGGCAAAATTGGCAATCCCAATCGCTGCTTCCGTCCCCTCCGGCGGGGGCGAATAGCGGTGCGAAATCTCCGCTAAGGTCTTCATTTCCTTCCAGATATGCAGCGGGAAGGGGCTGTTTTTTAACATTTCTAAATACGCTAAGCACAGGCGCAAAACGGTGTTGTACTCCTTTAGGCCCTTTTGGGTCAGTCCCACAGTGATACGCAAGCCTCCATAGAAACGGGAATCTCGGCTAGCACCTGCGCTCAGGGAACTGGCCAAGCCTAGGCGCTTGAGCAAAGAAAGCAGACTTCCCTTGCCCTCATCTCCTATGGTCATTCCAAATAACCGACTCGTTTTGGTGAGATAATCGTCGGCGGGTAGTTGGACGGGAAAATAGAGATGGAGCTGGCGTATTCTTTTGACGGGGAGAACTCGGATAAAGCGATAGCCCTCTACAGGATCCAATAGATCCGCTGAGACGTGGAATGGCTTGGGGGGGCGAGAGGGCAAAGGGGAAAAAATACGCCTTACCAGGTGTTCCAGTTCTTCCAGGCTGCGGGAGGACATCACGCACAGCGCCATATTTGGAGCGGTGTAGTAGGCTTGAAAAAATGCCCTTAGCTCCTCTTCTTTTGTTCCGGCGAGGGTGCGATTGCAGCCTGTATGAAACTTTGTGGCCGGATGTCCCTTTTTTAGCAAAGAACGCTGCAGCTGCATCAGGCGCCAGGTATCGTTGGGGATATTTTTCTGGTGCTCGGAATGCACCGCTGCTACCTCACGCTTGGCGTACTTGTAATCCAATAGCGGGGAAATAAAAAATTGGGCAAAGCGATCTAGTGCTTCTGGCAAACCTTCGTGATTCACTTGGAAATGATAGTTGGTGTGATCCGTGGCAGTATAGGCATTGGAATAGCCTCCTCGTGCCTTGAGAAACTCCCCGTAGGAGTTTAGGCGTGGGTATTTTTTGGTGGCCAAAAATAGCATATGTTCCAAAAAATGCGCCAGCCCCATCCTCTGGGGCGGATCGGCCAACGAGCCTATTTTTACGCTCATGGAAGCCGAAGAGATGCGCAGGCGCGCATCCGAGACCAGCACCACCTTCAGGCCATTTTTAAGTTTAAATTTCCTATATTGGCGCGATGGCTTGGCCCATAGGAGGGAAGAGGTTAGGGAAAATATAAGGAGAAATAAAACGCTTTTCGTTCGCATTCGATTCTTTCCTTTCTTAGGAACATCGGAAAAAAGCAAAGAAACCCCGCTATCATTCTTCTATAATTTAATCTTGTTTAAAGCGATTTACAACCCATCCCATCCGAATTTCTTTGTGTATCCGCCCTTTTTCCCTCCACAAATTCCCTCCACAAAATGCCAAGGCCCTGTCTAAGACTTCTCCGCCATTTTTTTTGCGTATTCTCGAAGTATCTGAGCGGTGGAACTTGGGTAAATGACCCTGTAGCCATCGTAGTTGGGATACAGTTTCCCTCTGCCGTCTTTTCCGGTGAGCAGCCAAACCAACATTCCCGCTCCATTTTGTCGGTAGATCAGCTCATTCCACTGTCTATAGATCCCGTCGCGCTGAGGAAAAGAACGCCATCCATACTCCTCTAAAACCACCGGTTTGCCAAGCCGTCGGCCAATATCCAGGTGATCCTTCAGCCACTGTATCGACCAGGAGAGCGATTTTTTCCAATCGTTTGGCCAAAGGTGAAGGGTGCCAAAGTCTATCGCTTTTAGGGCTAACACAGCTTCCCAGTCGACCCCCATTTTTCCGGAGTAGGTCCAATCTGAACTTTGGATTTGCAAGAAACCCTCGTCTCCTAGGGCGATCAGGTGGTTGGGGTCAATGGAGCGAAGGAAAGTAGCCACTTTCTTGGTCCAGCTGGTGATGGTGCGTCCGGAGGGGTCAGCTGGCCAGCGGGGCTCATTGCACAGCTCCCAGGCCATGATGGTGGGGTCATCTTTGTACCGGGTGCCGGTGTAGATATTTTTGTGGTGAAGGATAAATGAGATATAGTTTTGAAAGTGTCTTGGATTCTGCCAAAAGTGCTGTTTGGAAATTCCCCATTTCTCATATTGAGGGATGCCGCCAAAGTCCGGCCAGTTATTGGTGAGCACAAGAATAAGCTTGAGTCCTAGCTTTTTGGCCTGCATAATCGTATAATCCAGGCGTTCTAGGCCTTCTGGTCGATACGTGCCTAAGCGGGGCTGTATCACAAGGCCGTTTTTTTTTACACCATCGAGGAATGCAAAGCAGCGGAGGACCTTTAGGCGCATTTTTACGGCGCTTTTCAACACATCGTCAATGGCGGCATAACTGGCATAGTGGAGGTAATAGTTGTTTGCTCCGCTGAAGAAAAACTTTTTTCCCTTTAGCAGAAAGTGGCCGTTTTTGACTTGCACAAAGGGGGAGGGGGGCTTTGGCTTCTTCGGCGGAGATAAGGCTAGCCAGAGGCAAAAGGAAGCGATGGGAGGAAAAAACAGCCATGGATTGGGCGGAAAAAGCCTCCGGATTTTGGAGAGGTAGGGGGGAAAGAAAGGCATTTTTCGCCTCCTGGACTACCAGAGTCCCTTCACGTCGCTAGGGGTGCGATTAGGTAGACAAATGGGAAAAACGAGCACAGCATGGCACCAAGCGATGATGCCATGCTGTACGCTAAGGGTGGGGGGTGAAAGATAAGAGGGGTTAGTTCACTTCTTTGTAGGTTCCTCCGGAGGTGGAGGCCACTTTTTGGCAGAAGGAGCGGTAGCTGCTGCTCCAAGGTTGGATGGCGAAGACGTTGATCTTGGCTTTTTGCTGGTTAGAGCGTGTGATGAGGCTGAGGTGATCGCTGGCGCTTCCCCAGGAGCTACCTAGGCAGTTGGGGGCTCCGTCGGTGAGGAGTACGACAAGTTTGCAATCTCTATCGATTTCCAAGCCTTTTTTCACAGCCAATCCTGTGCCGGTAGCTCCGCGGGGGTTTTGGCCATTGATCCAGGCTTGAGCGGATTGCTTGTTTTCTGCGGTAGCTTTTTTGAGCTTGCTGCTCCAAACGCTGACATAGCAATCGTAGGCCACTACGGAGAATTTAAAATTTTCCGACAGAGCGGCGATGGATTTATTGACTTCCATTTTAGCTTTTGCGATGCGGCTGCCGTACATAGAGCAGGAGTAATCCACCACATAGACGATGCTATCGGTTTCCGCATCCAGTTCTTCGCCGTAGAAGGTGACATCGCCTTCATCTTCCTCCTCTTCTTCTTGGATTTGTTTGGGAGTTGGTTTTTCAATAGGGAGGTCAATTTCGGGGTTGGATTTTCTCTCTTGCGCTTGGGCGGATTGGGGGAGGAACCATCCGGCTACGGCAGCCAATGCCATGATCACAAGCCACTTTTTCATTTTTTTCTCCTTTTAAATTTAGGTTAGAAAACGACCTTTTTTCGAAAATTTTCCCGAAAAGTGAATTCACGAATGTGAGACGGCAGTTTCCTTCAAAATCTTGCGCAAAAAATGAGAAATTTTTTATTTTTTCCGCTATTTTTTTTTCAAAATGGTGAGCTCAAGGCCTGGGAGTATTTTTCCAAAAGGCGTTTCACCACTTTGGTGGGGTGGTGGTGTCTGTGAACGAAGGCGGGGCCTTGTTGAGCGATGTTTGCTAGCGTTTGGGGTTGGGAGAGGTAGTTTTTGAGTTCCTTGTAAAGGGTTTTTGGTGTGATGGGGATCACGGGGCAATCTGGGGTTTGGAATTCCTTTCGGATATATCCCATGGTGGGCACTCCTAGGGCCATGCATTCGATATGGGCGTTGTTATAGTAGCCCATTAGGAGTTTTCCTACGTAGAGGTCAGCGCTTTTGTACCATCGCAGGGTTTGGTCGAAGGGGACTTTCTGGAGTACGATCCATTCTATCGAGGGGTTTTCTTTTTGGAGTTTTTGGATAGCTTGGCGAATATAGTGTATTCCATCGATCCCTGGATGGTTGGTGCTGCTTACGATTCGGAAGGTATTTTTTCTTTTTGGCATAGGTTGGATTTTCTCCCATTCCACGCCTACGGGGGCGATAAAGGGGATATGTTCGGCTTGAGGCAGAAAGTCGAGCAGATCGGGGGTGGTGACAAAGAGGCAATTTGCGTATTGTTGGGCGAGATGTATTCGGAGGTACTGGCGTGGGGTTTCGCAGCTGCCGAGGGGATAGTCGCAGTGCATACAGCAGTTTAGGTAGGGGTTTTGGCGCATATTTAGGCTTCGTTGGCGCAGATCGCAGCCGCGGAAGTGAAAGACGATCACTTTTCCTAGTTGCTTGAGGTATGGGATTTCTCTTCCCTTTTCATCGAGGAGTGAGGCAAAGTGGTAGTGAATCACATCGAAGTGGCGGAGGTATCGCACAAAGAGGTAGAAGATTCGCCAGGGGCGCAGGATTTTTCTCTCTATTACATTTTGTCCAGGCAAATTCCAATCATATCCTTTTTTTCCCATTTTCAGGTAGTTGCTTTCTGCACAGAGTGCTAGATACGCGGAGCGCAGGCCATAGTTTTTCATGGCACGAGAGAGCATATGGGGTTTATGGCTGATGTAGCTGATATGCAGGACTGATCGGATTTTTTTGGGTGGAGGGGGAGGGCGCAGAAGGAGGTGGAAGACAGCGTCAAATATTGCCCAGGTAATTTTTGCATAGAGCTGGTAGATAAGTTTGAGTGTTTTTTGCAAAAGAGTTTTTTTTCGGTGTTCTAACATGATTTCCCAAGGACTTTTTGAGGTCAGTAGATTCTTAGAAATTCGAGCCGAAAGATTGAGAAGAGGTAGGAATTTGGTTAAAATTCGTTTTGACGCTTTCTTGGTTTTTGCAATAGAAAGGGCATGTGGTGTCCAAGTTTCGCACCTGTTTGATTATTCCTACGTTTAACAATGTCTCCACGATCGGGGGGGTGGTGGAGGAGGCAAGGAAGTATATTTCTTCTATTATTGTGGTGGACGATGGTTCTTGGGATGGTAGTGCGCGGATTTTGGCTCGCAAGCCGGTGATTACGGTCACTCACCGGCGAAATTTGGGCAAAGGTGCGGCGATTTTGAGTGGGCTTCAGGCGGCTAGGCGGTATCATTTTGATTTTGCTATCACGATGGACGGGGATGCCCAGCATCGGGCGCAGGAGTTGGAGAAGTTTTTAGAGGTGATTTCTCGGCTTAGTTCGCCGGTTTTGGTTTTGGGGGTACGGGATTTGGAGAGGATAGAGCACGTAACCTGGCGCACCCGTTGGGGGTTGTTTTGGGCCAATGTATTGTTGTATTTAAGCACGGGGAAATGGGTGCCGGATAGTCAATGTGGTATGCGGGCGTATCCGGTGGTAGAGACGTTGTCGTTGGGGGCTCGGGGGAGGCGTTTTGATTTTGAAAGCGAGGTACTTCTTTTGGCCATAAGGCGGGGGATACCGTTGTTTCATTTGCCGGTGGAGGTGGATTATCCGCCTTCGTTTCGAAGGATTTCTCATTATCGTCCTTTTTGGGATAGTGTACGGATTCTTTTGTTGCATTTTAGGTATTGGTTGGGGAGGGGTTAGAGCTTTTTCTGTTTTGGCTGGTAAATGGCTCTTGGGTTTGTGGGTTTTGGGGGATTGGTTTAGATTTTTTTTTCTGAGGGAGAGGGGAAGTTTTTTTGGAGCCAATCCCAAGCTTGTTGGGGGGTATGGATATTTCCGAGG
>RFKQ01000050.1 GCA_003694635.1 Planctomycetota bacterium | reverse complement strand
GCGGCGGTGGCGGTGGCGGTGGGAGGGGAGTGGGTGAGGTATTCGATCTCCCCGAGGATAGAGCCATTTCCCACTTCGGCGATAGGGATTTGTTGCTGTTGGGATTTTTTGAGTATTTGGATTTTGCCTTGGCAGATGAAGATCAGTTGATTTTGGGGTATTCCTTCGTGGATAAGGATTTGATGTTCGGGGATTTGTCGGGTTAGGAATTTTTTAGAGAATTCTTCTTCCTTTGGCAGTAAGGTACAGATTTTGCATTCGCTCATGGTTAGAAGTCCCAATTTTGCAGAAGTTGTTGTTTAAAATGGGCGAATTCTTCATATTTTCCTTTTTGGGAGGTGTGGAGGAGGGAGATAATTTTTTCGTTCATACTTTTTAGTCTGTGGGCGAGGAGGTGAACCATTTCAAAGAAGATATTTAGGGCGGTTGGGTGTTGCTCTTGGAGTTTTTGTTGGAAGAAGTGGTAGCTCATTTTATGGATCTTGCAATCTTTTTTGGCGATCACAGTGGCGCTAGAGGTGAGGTTTGTCCACATTTCCACTTCTCCGAGGATGGAGCCTGGCCCGAGTGTGGTGATGGAGAAGGGGGTATTTTGAAAATGTTTTTTTACTTCCACTTCTCCTTGGCAGATAAAAATAAGGTGGTGAAGTTTATGGTTTTCGCGGCAGATTTCTTTGCCTTGGGGGATATTCTCTTGGGGGCAGCTTTGGCAGAGGGAGTTGGAGTTTGGGGGGAGATTTTGGCAGAGGGGGCAGATTTGGCGGTGGTGAAAAAAGGTTGGATGTTGGGCCATAGGCGAAGCTCCTTTCATTTGGGGAGATTAGGTTATCCCGCGCAGGGCGACGGTTTTTCCTACGCGACCGACCCCTAAGACGAAGGCAGCGGTGCGAAGATCGAGGTTTTTACGAGCAGCGATTTCTCGGATTTTTTTCCAAGCTTTTTCCATGATACGATCCAATTCTTGGACGACTTTTTGGTGGGTCCAGGCAAATCGTTGGATATTTTGCACCCATTCGAAGTAGGAGACGGTGACTCCTCCGGCGTTGGCGTAGATATCGGGGACGACGATAACCTCTTTTTGGAAAAGGATCTCATCGGCATCGGGCAGGGTGGGGCCGTTGGCGCCTTCGATGATATAGCGTACG
The DNA here is from genome assembly GCA_003694635.1 of Planctomycetota bacterium. GTDB lineage: Bacteria > Planctomycetota > J132 > J132 > J132 > J132. Next base: position 8,116 of record RFKQ01000050.1, on the reverse strand, counting down.
TTTAGGTTTTGCGCGATTTCTTTGGTGATCACGCCTCCGAGGGCTGCGGGGATGAGGACATCGGCGGAGAGTTGGAAGAGCTTTTCTTTTTCCATGGCATCGGCTTCTGGGAAGCCGACGATGGAGCGGTTGGGGTTATTGTTTTGGTAGTGGATGAGTTTGGGGATATCGATGCCTTGGGGGTGGGAAAGTCCGCCGAAGGCATCGGAGACAGCGATGATTTTGCCTCCGTGTTCGTGGATAAATTTGGCGGCCCAGGACCCGACATTTCCGAAGCCTTGGATGAGGAAGGTTTTGTTTTCGATGGTTTCTTGGTTGGCGGCGAGGGCGTGTTTGGTGGCGAGAAAAACCCCGCGTCCGGTGGCTTCTTCTCTGCCCTCGATTCCCCCGACGGCCACAGGTTTTCCCGTGACCACAGGGGGACAGTAGCCGCAGTATTTGCTGTATTCGTCCATGATCCAGGCCATCACTTGGGCGTTGGTATTCACGTCGGGGGCGGGGATATCGATATCGGGGCCAAGGACGATATGGAGGCGTTCGGTGAAGCGTCTGGTGAGTTTTTCCAGTTCCCGCTCACTCATTTCTCGGGGGGCGCAGGTGATGCCGCCTTTGGCGCCTCCGAAGGGGATATTGACCACAGCGGTTTTCCAGGTCATTAGGCTAGCGAGGTTGCTGACCTCTTCTCCATCGACCTCCGGATGGTAGCGGATGCCGCCTTTCATAGGGCCGCGGGCGTTGTTATGTTGGACGCGGTATCCCATATAGATTTCGATCTCTCCGTTGTCTCGTTCGATGGGGACTTCTACTTTGATTTCCCGGTAGGGTGTGAGGAGAAGTTTTTGGATACGGGGGGAAATTTCTAGGACTTTGAATGCTTTGCTAAGGTAGAGTTTGGTGGCTTCTAAGGGGCTAAAGCTCATATTCTTGACTCCAACAGGGTTGACGGGATAAAGATAGAAAGCGGGAAATTTTATCCTCTTGGGTTTAGATTATAGTTTTTTTTTTTTCTTTTACAACTCAATGGATTTGGTGGATTTTTAGAAAAAGGACTTTAGAATGTAGAGTAGGAGTTAGGAATTATGTTATATTTTGTCTCTTGTTTTTAACAGAATTTATGGTATATTGTTATTCTTATTTATAAAATAAAATATCCAAAGGCAAACCAAGAATGCGAGCTAGAAGAAAAATCTTTTGGTTTGGAAAATCTACTATTCGGCTATTTAGAGGAAGGGTTTAGATTATGCCGGATATCGCTGTGCTTTTGCCAGAAGAAGAGCAGTTTAAAAAAGTTTTTGAAGCTATCTCTAAACTCTGCCAGCAGTTGGGGTTTAATGCCAAAAGGGTCAAAGCGCTGGTAAATTTAGAAGACCCCAACGTGGAGGAAATTAAGAATTCTGTGGCGATTATTGCGGATATTAGCAGGGATAATTTCTACACCGCTGTTGGCATTGGGGTGAGCTTAGCTCAAGGGAAGCTTTTGATTCCGATTACAGAGAAAGAAGAGCATAAATCCGTGGGGAAAAACGTTATTGTTTACTCCCCCCAAGAGGAGGGCTTGCGGAAGTTTCAGAGGGATATTTATCGCACCCTAAAAGATCACCGAAGTTTGATCAAAGAGGATGTGCGTTTTATCCTCAAACGGCGAGAAACCTCTTATGGACGCCTAAAGGTATTAAAAAACAACGAACAGGGATATCGGGAATTTGAGCTGGTGGAGGAGGGTTTGGTTTTTATCGAAGTTCCCGGCGGTCCGTTCCTCTATGGGGAAGGGAATCGAAGAGAAGAGGAAGAAACCTTTCTGATAGGAAAGTACCTTCTTACCAATCGACAATGGAATAGCTTTTTAGAAAAAACCGATTACAATTGGAAAGGTCATTGGCTTGGGCGACCAAAAGGCCGGCTGAAGCGAGTGGCGGAATTTCCTGAAGAAATGGCGAACTATCCAATTGTGGACATTTCCTTTATAGATATGGAGCACTACGTAAAGTGGCTTAATGAAAAATATGGGGATAAGGATATCTATTTTACCATCCCTACCGAAAAGCAGTGGGAAAAGGCGGCGAGAGGCACAGATGGAAGGCGTTTCCCTTGGGGAAATGAGGTGCCTAACCACGAACTTGCTCTCTACGAACAGGACCTCCGGCATGGGACTGCGCCGGTGGATTCCTTTGAGAAGGGAGTAAGCCCTTATGGGTGCTACCATATGGCGGGAAATGTGTTTGAGTGGACCTATTCGTTTTACCCGTTCGATTACAAAAGCCGGGTGGTGCGGGGAGGGTCCTATGCCATTGAGCCGATGGAGTTGGCTTGCTATGTGAAGTTTAGCCGCCGTCCGGAAATTGGCCACTGGACAAGTGGAGGGAGAATTGCCACTTTGATTTGGTAGAATGGTTTTGTTTTGGACGTTGGATTTTTGGGAAGAAGAGCATGTTGATTTTTCAGAAAAGTCAACCCGGCCGCGTAGGCCTACGAGTGCCTCCGCTAGATGTACCGGAGCAAGAGCTACCGGAGCTTAAGCCTCTTCGCCGCCAGCAGAAGGCCCCCTTGCCTGAGGTGAGCCAATTGGAGGTGGTGCGCCATTTTAGTAGACTTAGCCAGAAAAATTTTAGCATTGACACCCATTTTTATCCCCTAGGCTCCTGCACCATGAAGTACAACCCCCGCATCAACGAGCGGATAGCCAACCTGGACGCCTTTCGGCACCTGCACCCCCACCAGCCTCCGGAGCAGTTGCAGGGAATATTGCAGGTATTGTACGAAACCAAGCAGCTTCTCAAAAAAATCACTGGTATGGACGAAATCTGCCTCCATCCCGTGGCGGGCGCCCATGGGGAGCTGACCGCTCTGCTACTTTTGCGGGCCCTGTTTGAGCATAAAGGCGAGGAAAGACCGTTCGTCCTGGTTCCGGATTCCGCCCATGGTACCAATCCAGCGAGCTGTGCTATCGCAGGCTTTCGCACCAAGAAAATTCGCACCGGGGCGGATGGATTGGTGGATATGGAGGACTTCTGCGCCCAATTGGATGAAAAAGTGGCCGCTTTGATGCTGACCAATCCCAACACCCTTGGATTGTTTGAGAAAAACATAGCAAAAATCTCCCAAATGCTCCATCAAAAAGGGGCTTATCTCTATATGGATGGAGCGAATTTAAACGCCATTGTGGGCATCACTCGTCCAGGTGATTTTGGGGTGGATTTGCTGCATATGAACCTCCACAAAACCTTCTCCACCCCCCACGGAGGCGGAGGGCCTGGAGCTGGCCCTGTTGGCGTGAAAGAGGAATTTCGGCCCTTTTTGCCCTACCCTGACGTGGAAAAGCAGGGGGAAAGGTATGGGTTTTCTCCCCCTCCGCCCCACACCATTGGCAAGGTACGGGCTTTTTATGGCAACGTAGGGGTAGTGCTGAGAGCGTTCTGCTATCTGCGCAGCCACAGCTGGAAGGACATCGGCAACATTGCCCGCATGGCGGTGCTCAATGCCAACTACCTGCTAGCGCTTTTGAAAAACGCTTATCCTCTAGGCTACGACCAAAAAACGTGTATGCACGAGTTTGTCTTAGATGGCAGCTCTCTGAAAAAGGAGACGGGAGTGCGCACCTTGGACGTGGCGAAACGCCTACTGGATTTTGGGTTTCATCCCCCTACCATTTACTTTCCCTTGATTGTCCCTGAGGCCTTGATGATAGAGCCTACAGAAACGGAAAGCAGGCAGACCTTAGAGGCTTTTGCTCAAGCCCTTTGCCAAATTGTGCAAGAGGCAAGGGAAAACCCCCAACTCTGCGCAAATGCCCCCCACCATATGCCCCGAAAACGCTTAAATGAACTTCAGGCGGCTAGAAATCCTCAGGTGATCTTTGAGGAAAAATCGAACGAAAAGCGCAACCAAGCTCTTCTTTAACAAAATCCAACTCCTCAAAAGATTTGGAAAGCTCGTTTTCCCCTTAGTTGGAAAACATTCCCATGCCAAACCCGCCTCCCCCAAGCGCGGACATTTTCTTCTTCGCAAGTAAATAAGGACGACAGCGATGAAAGTGGCCCTATTGCTCTCAGGTGGTGTGGACAGCTCTGTGGCTCTGCGCCTGCTTTTGGAGCAAGGACATGAGGTAGAGGCTTTCTACTTGAAGATTTGGCTCGAAGATGAGTTAGCTTTCTTAGGCGAATGCCCCTGGGAGGAAGACTTGCGCTTTGCCCAAGCCGTCTGCAAGCAAGCAGGCGTGAAGTTGCACGTTCTCTCGCTCCAGCGGGAGTATTACCAACGGGTGGTGCAGTACACCCTCGATGAGCTCCGGGCGGGGTTTACGCCCTCGCCGGATATTTTCTGCAATCAACGGATAAAATTTGGGGTGTTTTTCGAAAAAATATCCCCCTCTTTTGAAAAGGTGGCTAGTGGACACTACGCCCGACTGGAGTGGCAGGACAAAATCCCCCTGCTAAAAACCAGCCCCGATCCGGTCAAGGATCAGACGTACTTTTTGGCCCACCTGGATATCTCTCAGCTCCAGCGCTGTCTTTTTCCGCTAGGAAACTACACCAAAGCCAAGGTGCGTCAGCTAGCGTCGGATTTTGCTCTTGTCAACAGCTCGCGCAAAGACAGTCAAGGGATTTGTTTCCTAGGCAAAATTAAGTTTTCTGAATTCATTCGCCATCATCTGGGCACCAAAGAGGGGGATTTGGTGGAGTGGGAAACCTCCAAAATTCTAGGAAAACACTCCGGCTATTGGTACTACACCATCGGCCAGCGGAAGGGAATTGGCTTGTCCGGCGGGCCATGGTATGTGGTGGGAAAGGATATTGATCAGAATATTGTTTACATTTCCCACCGGAGACACTTAGAGCAGCGCTCCAGAAACAGCTTTGAGGTAGGGGAGGTCCACTGGCTGCACCCGGATATGCCCGCTCCGACAAGGGTAAAAATTCGCCACGGGCCCCAGTTTTACAGCTGCCGCTTTGAGCGGGAGCAGAGGAGAGTACGGATTTTAGATGGCAAAGACCCGGGTGTGGCAGCGGGTCAGTTCGCTGTGTTTTACCAAGGCGATACTTGCTTGGGATGCGCCAAGATTTTGCCCGCCCCTATGCCCGTACCACCTTAGGGTGGGAGCCGGGGATGAGATTCCTTGTGTCCAGAATAAGTTTGGCGTGCTGGAGCAGAAAATCCGCATCGTACTGGGAGTGGTCGGTGATCACAATCACCAAATCGTAGTGCGCAAGGTTTTGAGGACAAAGAGGGATAGAGCGCATATCAAGGCGATAGTGGCGCATAGGTGGAGTCTGGGGGATAAAGGGGTCGTTGTAGTCCACCTGAGCTTTTTGGGCTTGCAGAAGTTCGATCACTTTAAACGCAGGGGATTCCCGAGGGTCGTCAATATCCTTTTTATAGGCCAATCCAAGGACGAGAATTTTCGAGCCGTGGAGGCTTTTTTTCTGCTGATTTAACGCCTCCGTGGCCTTTTGGATAACGTAGTAAGGCATGTAGGTATTGATTTCTCCCGCTAGCTCAATAAATCGAGTGCGCACATCGTATTCTCGAGCTTTCCAGGTTAGATAGAAGGGGTCGATGGGGATGCAGTGCCCCCCTAGTCCGGGGCCAGGGTAGAACGGCTGGAAACCAAACGGCTTTGTAGCGGCCGCTTCAATCACCTCCCAAATGTTGATATCCATGCGATCAAAGAGCATTTTCAGCTCATTCACCAAAGCAATGTTGACGGCGCGATAGATATTTTCCAGCAATTTGGTGGCCTCCGCTACCTTGGGAGAGGAGACGGGGACCACCGTCTCGACGATGGATTGGTAGAGCTCACAGGCCAACTCCCTGCACTTGGGGGTGCATCCCCCCACCACCTTAGGAATGGTGCGAGTGGAGTGGATGGGGTTATTGGGATCCTCCCGTTCGGGAGAGTAAGCCAAGTGGAAATCGGTGCCCACTTTGAACTGTTTTTCTTGAAGGATGGGGCGGAGGAGCTCGTCGGTGGTGCCGGGATAGGTGGTGGATTCGAGGACGATCAGCTGTTGAGGACGTAGGTGCTGGGCAATGGTAGAAGCGGTGTTTCGAACATAGGAAATATCAGGCTCTCGATGTTTGTTTAGAGGCGTAGGAACGCAGATTAAAATGGCGTCTGCATGGGAGAGTTGGCGAAAATCGTCGGTGGCCTGAAAGTTTCCCTCCACCAAAGGTTGGATGGGAATATGGTGGATATAGCTTTGGCCCTTTTGGAGGGATTGGATTTTTTTTGAATCAATGTCAAAGCCTAGGACCGGAAAACCAGCTTGACAAAATTCCTTTGCTAGCGGAAGGCCAACATATCCTAGGCCAATAATGCCCACCTTGGCGCGCTTGGAGCGAATTTTTTCCAGCAAATCCAATCCTAGCTCTCCTTTCTCTGCACAGTTTACCAGTAGCCTACAGAATTTAGTGATATTTTAGCACTTTCGCTCTACGATTGTTGCACTTGTCTACGTATTTTTTTTAATATTATGCCATTCCTCCCTGTTGTCAAGGAACTGCCAAAAAGAAAAGAGCTTGAAAAAAAGGAAAAAAGGATTGATTTTTTTCAATATCGGGGATAATAAGGGAAAATCGGGCAGGGAAAAGCCACAAACTTTCCAAAAAATAAAGCTGTAGATACCAAAGATTCCAAATGGAAAGGAAAAACGATGGGAAAAAAAGCCGTTTTTTGTTTTCTTTTATGCTGGGGCATGCACGCCTATCTTTTTGGCCACTGCGAGATTCCTTGCGGAATATACACCGACGAACTTCGATTTCAACAGCTGGAAGAACACCTCTATACCGTAGAAAAATCCATGAAAAAAATCCTGGAACTCTCTCAAAAAAAACAAAAATCTCCCCAGGACTTTCATCAACTGACCCGTTGGATTTTTAACAAAGAACAACATGCCCAAAAAATCCGAAAAATTTTAGTAAAATACTTCCTCGTGCAGCGCATCAAACCCAAGGCACCAAAGTCCAAGGGATACCGTCGCTATATGTATCAACTTCGAACACTCCACCAACTCCTTTGGCTGAGCATGAAAATGAAGCAAACCTTGGAGGTAAAATACCCTCAAGAAGCACGCTTGACCCTGCGCCGCTTCCGCGCTTCGTACTTTAGAGGCAAAAAGCATCTCCACTCCCATAAAATTCAGCTCACCACTCCTACTCACTGCTTAGAGGCTCTCCAGCAAGCTATCGAGTACAAGGATATCGCCCAAATGAAGGCCTGCTCCTCCACCCCGTTGGCAAAAGCCATCGAAAACGTACAACTGCTGGTACACCAATACAACCAACTGCGGGCTCTAATCTCTCAAAAATACGGCGAAGATTTCCTCCGAAGCATTTCGGCCTTATCACATAAGAAGCCGGAGCCCTTTCTTTTCTTTAGCAAATTTAGACTTCTCTCCCTCGATACGTTGGGGAAAAATGCGGCCCGAGCTACCCTCAAAACCAAGGTTTGGGCCCCTACCAAGCGCGCCGCGGTGATTTATCTCTACCTAATTAAAGATAAAAAACACTGGAAAATCTTAGGGTTTTCCAACAAAGAAGAAACTGTAGAAAAAATCAATCAAACCGCTTACAAAATGGCCTCCCTCTACGGGATACTAGAAAAACGCTTAAAGAAACTGACCAAACAACTCCAAGGAAATAAAATTTCTAAAAAAGAACTCCCCCTCTATGTGGAACAACTCTTTGAAGATGCCCTCAAAGAGGTCGAAAACAAACTTCCCCCCAAAAGCCTCCGCCAAAGCCTCAATGAAAAAGCAGCCATAGCCTACCTAAGAGAAATCTTTGCCGCCCAACTTCAATACAAAATACGCAAACTAGGCGGCCATGCCCAATTTGCCCCCACCCTCGAAGAGCTGCAAAAGCACCGCCTCCTCCCCAAAATTCTCCCCCCAAACTCCCCCTACCATTACAAAATGGTGGTGCCCCTAAATCGCCATTTCTTCCACGTGATCGCCCAACCCAAAAGCCCTGCCGATGGGACCAGAAACTTCTACATCGATGCCACCGGGGTCCTAAGAACCACCCCCTACGGAAAAACCCCCAACGCCTCTAGCAAAATCGTAAAAGAAAAATAACCCTCCCCTCCTTTAGGGGAAAAACTTTTTTAAAAAAGTCTTTT
>RFKQ01000049.1 GCA_003694635.1 Planctomycetota bacterium | reverse complement strand
CCCCAACCCCCTCCCCTCAAAATCATATACCTCCCGACTGCTCTCCACCAAACGATGATGGGGATCAAACGAATACACCTTCTGGCCACAGGTGAGAAAAATCCGCTTCGTCCCCACTCCTCCCTGCCTGGAAACCGCTACCCCCGTCTTCATTAACGTGTCCAACTGGCGCGTGAATTCCGCCAACTTCTCCTCCATCTGGCGCTGAAACTGAAGCTGCTTGCGCGCCTCAATCTGCTCCTTGGTCATGTCCTTCTCAATCAAAGACTGAATCAACTCCGCCTTCATCTTCTCATCTTCCAGCAAAAAAATCAGCGCCTTCACCTCGTCCTTGCCCAAACGTTCACACAACTCCTCGTAACGACGCAGCTGCTCCTCCTGCTTCTTCTGACTAAGCTGCGCCTTTAACTCCAATTCCTTCAATACCCCCTCATACGCCAAAATCCGCTTCAACTCCTCCGCCTCCTTCTTGGCATTCGCCTCCTCTAACTCCAAACGCTTGCGCATCTGGTGCAACCGCTCCTCCTCCTTAAACTCACGCTCCCTCTCCAATACCCGCTCGTAGGCGGGAGAACGAAACTCCAAAAAATGAACCCTTACAAACTCAAAACCCGAATCAAACAACAACTCCGATAAACGCGACTTTAAAAAATCTCCCAACTCCAACTTTAAATCCCTCTTGTAAAGATCCGCCGCCGTATAGCCCACCGTAAAACGATGCAAAGCCTCCTGCACCCCCTTACTCAAAAAGTCCCTCAAACCCTCCACCGTAAGCAATTCCTCCCCCTCCAATAAATTCTCCCTCAACAAACATAAATTCGCCTCCTGAGGCCAAACCTTCACAAAAAACGAAACCTCTACCCCAAACTCATAGTCATCCTCACTGAGCAAATCCTCCAACTCAAACTCCAATAACACCTCCTCCGTCTTCACCAAAAGCACCCGATCAAACTCCTCCACCACCTCTCCCTCCCGATATAAACGCATCTCCTCCCCACTCTCCACCAACGCCACCGTCTCCTGCGGCACCATCCAAGAACGATAAAACACCGACTTAAACGCACCAGGAACAAAACACATCGCCAACGAATTCTTGTCCACCACCCAGTGGTTTACATTTGATTTTGCCATACTCTGCTACCCTTTTCTCTCTCTACCGCTGCTCCATAAAAAATCACCTCTAATCTGAACATTCCCGTCCACCTTTTCTCCTCTATCTTAGCGAATTTTAAAAGAAATTGCAATAAAATCTTTGCAAAATTCCGCCTCTCCTCTAAACTCCATAAACACAGCCCAATCTCCCTCTCTTCACACCTGTCTACTGCCCTTATCGCCATAACCAATCCTTTTTGTCGAAATCCTTGCTCTAACCTCACCTTACCCTACCGCTTATAGACGTAGCAAATCCCCATTTTTTCCTCTATATGCCCCCTATCTCTCCCGATTCTCCAACTTCGCCACCCTCGCCTCCATCTCCAAATATGCCCGCTCCTTCGCCTTCAACTGACGACGCAACTGAACAATCGTCCGCCGAGCCTCTCCATACAACACCAAACCAAAACCCGCACCAACCGTGATCAATAACCCCAAAATCACCGCCCTCAACGCAAAACCTAAAATAGGCGATAACAAAAACATCACCAAAAACACCGACACCAAAGCCACAAACATCATCCGATTTCTCTGCACCCACAAAATAAACGTACGAAAAATCGACGAAGAAGCCGCCAACACCGGCTGCCGAGAACGATAATTGCTCACATCCTCATAAAGCTCCATCACACTCTGATAACGCTCCGATTTGTCCTTCGCCATCGCCTTCCGACAAATCGCCTCCAACTCGTAAGGCACACGACGCTTCGCCACCGAACGTATCGGCGGAGGCGAAGAATGCAACACCTGCTCCACAATCTCCTCCTTGCTCTCCCCCAAAAACGGAGGCCGAAAAGTCAACATCTCATACAAAATCGCACCCAACGAATACACATCACTCCGCTCATCCACCTCCCGATTGTGTACCTGCTCCGGCGGAATGTAATGCACCGTCCCCAACATCGCCCCCTCCGCCGTCTCATGTAAATCCCCCCTTCCCTCCTCCAACTCCAACATCTCCCCATACACCGAATCCTCCAACACCTCCTCCTCACCCTCCTCCTTCTCCAATTTCGCCAACCCCCAATCCATCACCAAAACCTCCCCAAATGTCCCTAACATAATGTTCGCCGGCTTTAAATCCCGATGAATCACCCCGTTGGCATGCGCAAACGCTACCCCCTGACAAATGGCACGAAAAATGTCCACCAAACGATCCAAATGAAAATCCTCCAACGTCTCCTTCACCCCCCGCCGCATCTCCTCAATCACCTCCGAAAGCGCTACCCCACGTACGTACTTCATCGTAAAATACGGCACCCGCTCACTTGTATAACCAATCTCGTGCACCGGCACAATGTTGGGATGCTGCAACTGCGCCAAAATCCTCGCCTCCCGAATAAAACGATGAACGCTCTTGGGCGTGATGCGCTTGTCCTGACGCATCACCTTCACCGCCACCACCCTCTGCAAATCCCGATCATATAACTGATATATCGCACCAATCCCCCCCTGACCCAACTTCTTCCGACTCTCATAGCGCAATACCCGCTCCTGAGAAGGATGAAAATAATCCTCCATCGCCAACCGATCAATCGAAACATGCGTCCCCTCCACCATCGCCGTACCACCCTCCCAATGAGAACGACGATACACCCGCTGGCAACGAGGACACTGAAACTTCGCCCCCGGCGATACCCTGGAGACGGAAACCTTCTGCAAACACGAAACACATACAAATAAACAACGACGAAACTCCTCCTCCAACGCCCGCTTCCTAGAAAGCGAAATCTTCCCCTCAAAAAACGCTATCTCCAAAAATCGACGCGGCGTGTCCTCCGATAATAACTCCAACTCATGGCGCAAAATCCGCTGCACCACCGAACGGCGCAACCACTTCCTCTGCAACGCCATACTCGCTAAAATCAAATCCTCCTTCAAATCCCTCTCCACCGGAGTCGCGCCCTCCAAGCGGGCTAGCGAATCCTTCAATAACTCCGCCAACTGAGCCTCATCAATAAAACGCAAATGATATAACAACAACTCAAAACGCCTCCGATCCCCCTTGCGAACAATGCTCAACGCCTTCTGAAGCTGGTTTTTGTCAATATAACCCTTCCTGAGCGCAATCTCCGCTACCTGCATCCCTAGCCCTCCCCCTCCTCAATCACCACCGGCCGATTGGTCCCCGGATGAACCGACACATACACCACCTCCGCCGTCGTCACCCGCACCCGCTCCCTCGGATCCTCCTGACGCACCGCCTCTACCTCCACCTCCACCCGCACCGAAGTGCGCCCCTTCCTCAATACCCTCCCGTAAAAACTTACCGTATCCCCCACAAATACCGGCGCAATAAACTCCACCTTGTCCATCGCTACCGTCACCAACTGACGTATCCGCGGATAACACCTGCGCGCCTCCACCGCACCCGCTAAGTCAATATAGCTCAAAATCACCCCACCAAAAATCGTACCCACCCCATTGGTGTCCTTGGGCATCATCAAAACACGTATCGCCGGATCCCGCACTAACCCCTCTTCTCCACAGCTCGTCTTTCCTGGTACCACTGTATCCATCTCCTCTGCGAACGCTGAAAATCCTTTCCAGTTAAATTCTCTAAAATCACCATCAACACCTCCTTATACCTCCTCCCCCATACCTCAGACAACGCCGAAATCAACTGCGCCACCGCCCGCTCCCGATCCCTCTTCTCCAAAAAAAAGGAACTGTAAAACAACCTATGGGCCGCCTCATCCAAACCCCTGCGAAGATGGGATACCTCCTGCCAAAACTTCCCCTCCAAACCACTCGAAAAACCTCCACCATTGGAAAATTGCCTAAATCTCTCATAAAACCTACGCAACCGTAAAGTGCCCTCTTGCAACCGCTTCAAACTACCATAGAAATGCCCCCCCCCATCCCTCGATAACTCCATATAAGCCCGAGGCAATACCACCAACTCCACCGGCTCCAGCTCAATATCCCTAGAAAACTTCCTACCCCTCACCCGAACCGAATACGGACGAAATTTCCCCTCCAAACGATACCGCACCACCACCCCCCCTAACCTCAAAAATGAACGAGTGTCTATCCAAAAATCACTCCACCACTCCTGCCCAACACCTAAATTTACCCTCCCCACCATCGGAACCAAATGAGTAGTGCGATAACGGCGAAAATTTCCTCCCATGTCCCCATACCATACCGTCAAATAAATATAGCCCACCACCCGATTCGAAGGCGGTATCACCTCCACCTCCCCCTTCGATACATTCGTCAAATACACCCGCAAACCAATCAATTCCCCCAAACTATACACCCTCCGCTGAATACGAAATTCCCCACGCAACACATCCCGACGTACCCGCCGCTCCGCCAACTGTATCCGCAAACGAACTATCCGCTTCCTCCAAGGACTACCCACCTCCACCAAATCCAACAACGCCCGCAAAATCCTATCCGCCTTCCTAAACTTTCCCTTCGCCAAATAGCGCTTAACTAAAAAAAGTTTACTCTCCATAAAAATCCTCTCCGCCAACTCCTCCGAAAATCTCCCAGAACCTACCGTATCCTTCTTCTCCAAAGAGTCCAGAAGAATCTGGTAAAGATAAAGCCTCTCACGATGCCACTCCCTGCGCTTCCGAATCTGCGGAATTGCCGCCTTTCCAAGATCTAAAATCTTCTGGCAAATCCGCAAGGCCCGCTCCGGTACCTCCTCCCGCTCTAAGCGCTCCATCAAACGAACCAAACGACGCCGCTGAGCCTCCCCTAACCCCTCCGCCTCTGCCCACCTCCACCAAAACGATAGAACCAAAACCCCAATCAAAAACACCAAAAACTCCCTGCACCTCATCTCAACCTCCCAAAACAGATCGCCTCAATTCTCTAAGCTCCTCATACAACTGCTTGATCTTATGACGGGTTCCATAATCATAAGAATAAAGCCTGCGGGCCAGTAAATAATACCTCAACGCTTTCAACAATAACTCCCGCCGCTGCAGCCCAGAACGCCCCCGCGCCAAAAACTCATAAAACCTACCCATCCGCCGAAGAAAAAGAAAATCATCCCTATTCTTCAACAACGCCATTTTCAACGCCCCAATCGCCTCCTTCCTCCGCCCCAGCGCCCACAACACATCCGCCCTCAACGCATCCAAAACCCCACAATGACGATGACGCAAAATCTCCCCCTCCACCAATCCCAACACAACCCTCAACACCTGACGCGCCTTGAGACGAGGACGAATCGGCGCCCGGCCAGAAATGCGCTGCACCTTCTCCCCTAACCCCGAAAGTGCCTTCGCCACATCAAACAATAACAACGAACGCTCATAAGGCGTCAAATACGAATCACCCAACCGCCTCATCCCCTCATCCAAATAAAGCACCAACCGCAAAAAAACCCTCTGCAACACCTCCACCAAACCCCCAATCCTATCCTGAAACGCTAGATACAACGGCCCCCTCAAAGGCGATGGTAAATAACAAAAAGAAGATAAATACTGGTACAAATAAGCCCTATTCAACGATACCACCCAAACCTCTAACCTGCTCGACAAACTCTTGGCATACAACAACTGAGAAATCCCCTCCCCCAAAGAAAAATCCGCCCCACGCAAAAACTCCCTCTCCATCCAAAGAGAAAACACCTCCAAACCTCCCTGAAACCCCATAGGAAATCGAAACATCCACTCCCCCACATCGCAAATCCACTGAAAATGCTGCACATCCCAACAAATGCGGTACAACTTTACCGGCCAACCGCGTAAATAAATATCCCGCAACAACAAAAGATAATGCCCCGCCCGCGCAAAATATCGCTCAATCGCCTTCGCCGGTGGCTGAAAACGAGGCAACGCCAAATGCGTGATCCCCTTCTCCCGCAGCGGACGAGCAAAATAAGGATTGAATCGCATCACCTGAGCACGGGAAATCACCTCCAAAATCAGTAGCGGATTCTCCTTCACCGCCTTCGATAGGTTCGCAAAATGCACCTCCACATAAGGCAAATAGGGGTCCGCCACCGGCAACGTAAAAATGGACGCCCGACGCAACCGCGTCTCCAACGCTAGCGCCTGCGCATACGCCCCCGCCACAAACGCATCCTCCCCCACCATCACCGGCAAATCCCGACTCGCCCTCCACTGCGTGTAGCGAGGCGGATCAAACGCCAAGCGAAACTGGTGCACATTACAAGCAAGCCCCCCCAAAAATAAGCCCACCACCCCTCCCCTCACCCCCAACCAAGCGTACTTTTTCCACCTCCCCCAACTCCACCTTCTTCCCAACATCCCTACCCCCACCAACATCAACGACAAACCCAACGCAAGGAAAAAATGCTTGCCAAATACCTGATATAAGTTAAAATCATTGCTCAACCTCACATCCACAATCGTAAATACCTCCACCCCCATCCACCACCGATGCAACTCCTTGATAAGATGATAAAAAATAAAACTAATCCCAAATATCCCCAAACAAAACCGCATCAGGGAAATAAAATAACCCCACCACAGCCTCCCTCCCTCGGATATTTCCCCCTCCACCTCTCCACCGATCCCCTCTTCCCCCTCCAAAGAATAAAACATCCAACCCAAAAAGAAAATCCCTAACATCACCACCGGAATAACCTGAATCACAAAAAAACGCACCGGTGCATACGAAAGCGGCCACAATACCCCATGCTGAACAAGAGCCCACACCAATACCACCTTCTCTAAAAAACAAATCCTACGAGGAAAAAACAACAAACTCACCATATAAACAAACGAAAAAAAAACCATCACCGGCGTCCGCACAAAAAAACGTGAACGATAGCCGTATTCATATAACTTGTGCAACCACCCCTCCCAACCCAACGGCGCAGCGGGCAACTTCAATACATACATCCGATAAGCATACCCAAAAAAACCATTCCAATAAAGAAACCCCGCCAAAACCACCCCTCCCAACCCAATGGCCAACAACACCTTGGAATCCCTCAACCACTTTCCCCTCCCCTCCCTCCAAAAAAGATAAAAATGACCCCACAAAAATACCACCGCCATCGTCCCCACCAATACCTTACACCACAATACCCCCGCCACCAAAACCCCCCAACCTAAAAGAAAATAAAACAAACGGCGACGCTTCCAACCTTTCAGCCAAAAATATAAACTCAACGTCTGTAAAAACGAAATCATCGCGTACAAAAGAGGAACACGATGAAAAAAAATAAAAATGTAATGACAAGACAATACCGCCGCCACCGCTAAAGCCAATTTGTAGCGATGCGCCGAAGGATAAAACTCCAAAAAAAGCAATACCACAAACACAATCGATAACATTCCCGGCAACACCGAGATCAACGTGTGAGACCCATAATTTACCCCAAAAATCTTGTAAATCAGAAAACAATACCACGTAAATAACGGCCGATTTAAATGGCGATCATAACCAGCTCCATATTTCTCCAACGGATGCCCCAACGCCATCTCCACCGCGCGAGCTGTGTACCAACTCGCATCCTGCGTCGCCGCATTTGACCAGCTTAAACCAAGAGGTGGATCCGAACGAAGATACACCACCCGAAAATAAAACCCCAATCCCAAAACCACAACCAGGAAAAAAAGCTCCTTTCGATAAGGCCCATCCCACCAGCCCTTCAGAAACGAAAACATTTCATAGCTCCCTTTGCTACAAACCTAGCCTCTTACAACACCCACCCCACCATCCCCACCATTCCTACCTCCCGAAACCTTTGCAAAAGTCCAAACTCATAACTACAAATAGCAAAACCTAAAGACAACTTCTACAGAACACGCAACCAAGGACCACAAAAGCCCAGGTGAAGCTCTACTCCTCCGCTAGCGTATCTCGAAATCCGCCCACAGTGCATAATGATCCGACACCTCCCTCGGCACCACCAACCGCCCCCCGCGACGAAACACAAGGTCCAGCCGCCCAGAGGAATCCTCCACCAGGGCTGGTGAAAACAATATCCTATCCAACTGCCCCCCCGCAATGTGTGTAATCCGCTCAACAGGCCGCAAATAGGAATGCATGTCGATCATATCATCCCAATCCTCTCGCCTAGTATGCCAGCCACAAAGTATGTACGCCGCATTTATCTTCTTCGAACCATAAGGCTGCTGACAATTCAAATCCCCTAGCACCAATACATTCTCTCGACGCCTTAGATAAGAGCGAAGAATGCGATGTATCGAACGAGCCTGATTGAGACGCTTGTAGAGCGACTTCCTGTCCGCTGCGCTCCTCCCTCCCGCTTTCAGATGCAAAACAATCGCACGAACCCTCTCCTTCCCTACAACAAGCTCTAAAGTGAGATTCTTGCTCACATTCGCCGGGCGTAAATGCCGATAGCGGCGAAAGGAAAGAACGTTGAAATGAGTCAATACCCCAACATTCTGCCCCGTTGCACGGTCCTTTCCCGGCACAAAATAAACCCTGTATTTCTTGCTAAAATGGCGATTCAAAATGGACGCCACATCCTCCAAAACCTCCCTATCCTCCACCTCCTGCAAAGCATAAAAATCTGCACGAAGCGCCAAAAGTACCTTCGCTACGTTGTTTAATTTGCGCAAATACGCCCGCCTAGTGGTAGGAAAATTTTTGATAATCCCCTTCGCCACATGGCGCTGATCAGAAAAATCCTCGTCAAAAAACCATTCGCAGTTCAACGTGGCAAATCGAATCACCCCCTCCCCCTTGGCAAGAGGAGCAATAGCTTGTGAATTCGCCTTTAAATCAAACGATTCCTCCCTCTTACGCTCTCCCTGCCCCTTCTGCTCCGAACGAACACGCACCTGCCGCTTCTTCGAACAACCTCCACCCAATAAAATCTCACCGCATAATAAACAACTTCCAATAACAAAAAATATCGCTTTCCTCATTTTTCTCCAACATCTCTCAAAAACATATGGAACAGATCATCCATCCTTCAGAACGCCTACTACCGCTCTTATACCAAATTATACCGCTCCCTCACTGGAATACAAGAGAATACAAGCCTACAAAACAACTAGAGGATAAATTCCCGTAGGTTAAAACCCTTTTTAGAGAAAAGGACTCCAGATTCCCCAAAAACCTCTTGGAATATTTTGCAAAAAAAGACTCTCTACCTGCCAAAATCTTCTGTTGGCAAGAAAGAACAGAGGATTTCGACAAAAGAAGAAAAAACTCCAACAACAAAGAGGTAGAAAATCTTTCGTTTTTTTTATTTCCTCTTGCGGCGAAGAAAAGTAAGCGTTAACCCCAGTAAAAGGAGGGGGAAAAGCGAGCCTAGGGCGTGTTCGGCAGAAGGAGGAACGCGTTGGAGAGTGCAGCCTCCTCCACCTTTTTTGCCACCACCGCTGGACTGAGGCACAAAAACAATGTAGGTAAATCCATTTAAAACAAAGGCTTTTTGAAAGGTAGAGTTCTCCACAATAATGTCCACTTTTCCTTCCGAACCCGCGGGGGTTTTCACTTGGATTTGGGTGGGATCAATGGAAACAATCTCACCAAGATTTCCTCCAAAATAGACTTTGGCTTGGTCGTCAAAATTTTCCCCTGTGATGGTGATGAGGTCCCCGCCGAGGGTATAGCCGGTGTTGGGTTGAACAGAGGTGATTTTAGGGTCAGGGGTGGTGGTATAGCGAAAGGCATTGGCGAGGGTGTGGAACTTATTATCGCTATTCTCTATGGTAATGTCCACCTCTCCGGTTTCTCCGCTTGGGGAAACACAGGTTAGGTTTTGCTCATCCAAGAGCTGAACGTTCGTGGCGGTTTTATTTCCAAAACGCACCACAGGAGTGCGCGGATCGAAGCCTTTGCCCTGAATTAAAACGGTGGTGCCGCCACCGTTGTAGCCTACGGTTGGCATGATGTTTGTAATAACGGGCAAAAGATAGTTAAACCCATTGGTGATGGTAGCGGAGCGACCGTTGGGGTTGGTGAGGACAATGTCGACAAAGCCCGGGTTGGCGTTGGGGGGAGCGGTGCAAACGATTTGGGTAGAGGTGGCGCTAACAATAGTGGCGTTTTGCCCACCAAAGGTGACGGTGATCCCGCTTTGGAAGTTCGAGCCCTTGATGGTGACGGTAGTGCCACCTGCAGTGGCCCCTTCGTTGGGAGAGTAGCTGTCCACAGCGGGAGGATCGGGGACATAGGTAAACGCATCCGCAAGAGCGGTAAACTGCCCGTCAGGATTGATGACCATCACGCGGACCTTTTGCCCAAGGGTTCCTGGCGGCGTCTGAACCTGGAGGGTGGAGCTGTTGAGGTAAGTAACCTGAGTGAGCAAGGTATCGTCAAAAAGAACATTGGCTCCATTCTGAAAATTCGCTCCTTGGATTAGAACTGTGGTATTGCCAGAAATGCCACCTTCGTTGGGACTTAAGGCGGAAATGCTTGGCGCCGGAGGTAGGACTTCTAAACCTCCGGTCAGAATGGAAATCGCATTTCCCATTTGAACCCAAAGATTATAGGAGCCAGGAGGCACGCTAGCGTCCACGGAAATGGAGGCCTGGTACCAGTCTGGATTGCCCGGAAGATCTTTGATAGCGCTTTGAAGGGTAATGCCAGAATGGCTAAACTTCAGCTGCCCCGTGGAGGGATCAAAACCGGTGGCATGAAACCAAATGGTTTGGGTGGAGTTTTGATAGAGCAAAAGAGCTCGGTTTGTGTTGGCCTGAATGGCCTCTAAAAGGTTGAGAGTTCCAGCCGCAGGAACTTGGAGGATGCCAAGGGCTTTCCCACCTCGAAAAATAGTTGGGTTGGCATTTCCACCGTAAAAGGTGGTGGAAAAATTTGTGTCTATATTCTGACGATTGATGTTGGATTGGGTGACCGGCCCATCTAAAGGTTCAGCGTAGACGTAGTAGTCGCCGGAAACCCCGTTTAAAGTAAAGTTCCCGTTGGCATCGGTAAGAGTAGCAGCCAACACTTCCCCATTGCTGGAAACAGCTACCACATGAGCCCCGTTGATGGCAGCACCAGTGTCTGCGGAAACCACTTGGCCAGTCGAGCTCTCCAAAGTAGTGGCCGGATAGAGGGCATTTACCCCAGCCACATCATCAAGACTGAGGGAGCGCAAGTGATACTCGTTGGGACGGCTAAAAGGGTACATGGTGGCGGTCCGATTGGCGCTATGATCGAGTCCAAGGAAGTGTCCAATCTCGTGGGTAGCAATGCTTTGTACATCAAAGGTGTTGGCCTTCCCATCGGTGGAAAAGTTGTGATCTCTACCGTTGAAAACAATATCGGCGTCGAGGATTTCTCCATTGCTGTTGGAAAGCACCGGGGTTAAGGCCACAATGGTGGAGCCGGGGGAAAAGAGCCCGGTGGCGTTATTTTCATCGAAAATCACAAGATGAATGGGAGTGGTGCCATCGCTTTTTTTGGCGGAAATGTCGCTAACTTGAGAGTAGGTGGGATCTTCTTGAAACTGAATCTGGGCGCTGCTGACGTTGTTCCAAGCCTGAAAAGCAAGCCGAATGGCCACCTCTTCGCTCTTATCGGGAATATCGTCGGAGCCTGCGGAGTGGATGGTGTAGTCCACTGTCGTGGAGCTGGCTAGGTTCCAGCGTACAAAATTGTAGCCATTGTATAGCTGTACGTAGCCAAAAGCTGCCACGACAGTGAAGAGCATCAAGAGCACGCAAAGCCCTTGAGCAAATAGGATTTTGGTGCGAAAATTTTTTAACATTCTTCAATCCTTTATTTTAGGTGGGAGTACATTCAAACTCAAAACAAGATGAATAACCCTATTTTCTACGACGCTCTTGCTCTTCCAAAACATATTGGCGGATTTTTCGCTCAAAACGATCGTAGTCCTTTATAATCTCCACCCGGCCTTTGACGCCTCTCTGAAAACGCAAGCCTAACGTGTTGCGCAGAAGAAACTTCTTCCCATAGCGGTTGCGCAGAATAGTAAATTTCCCCTGAGCAAGCCCTACAGTAAACTGAAACTCCTGCTTATTTTTTGGTGTGAGAAAATTAAACACCTGTTCGTTTAAACGAAATGTCGCAATCCCTGGAATAAAATAGCGATAACCATCCACAGAGCCACCCCATTGTTTCAAGGTGAGCACCTGGGAGATGGACTTTCCTTTGATTTTCTTTTCCACAAGAAAAGAGTATACGGTGTAAATGCGTCTTTTGTCCTTTGTCCAAAAACTTTTGGATTGAATGCATTTGCCCGTAAAGATGGTTTTAGCCCGATGAGTGAGCTCCCGGTCACTAAGCTTGAGCACTGTCGTGGAGTGAAGAGAAACAGGAATCAAAAGAAATAGACAAAGTAAAGTTGCTATCTTGTTCATTTTTTTACTCCGAATTCACATTCGTGAATTAAATTCAACCAGCTCCTTTATTTATTAAAACCAATTTAAAAAGGATTGTATGCCATCTTTCTGGTTTTGTCAAGAAATTTTCCTAGCACTTTTCGAAATAAAAACGCTAAAGCCGTTAATATTCTCCCTGTAAATCCAAACCCTGAATCTTCTCCCTATCCGCTCTCATCTAACACTCTTTCATAAAACGTTGAGGAAAATTGACGCTCTTTCGAAAAGGTATTTCCTATATTTCAGGTGTTTCTTAGAGTAAACTTTCTTGTGTAAGAAATGTGATTCGGCATTGAACCCCTTCTCCATGCCTATAGAAAGAACGTTTTTTGATTTGATGATTTAATTCAAACACCCCACCCAGGGTGGGGGGAGTCTAAAAAAGGCACACCACCTCCCTTTGCACAAGCGGTAAGACTTTGCTTATACTTAAAAAGGGGGTTTTCTCCTTCCTGGTCTCTCCCTATTCCGACCCGCCTCCCGAGGGAGAGGGGAGAGGAGAAAACCCGTTTATGTT
>RFKQ01000048.1 GCA_003694635.1 Planctomycetota bacterium | reverse complement strand
CAATCATACACCCCAAAACCCCCAACAAAAACAACACAAACCCGATCGTCTCACGAATTCTCTTCATCTATACGTCCTCCATCTATCAAATCTCGCTTCTTTTTGACCCAAATCTTCCCCGCCACTTCCCGACCAATCACTTGCTCCCGATCCCCAAGCACCACCAAAAGAGGACCGTTGAACGGCTCCTTCCTCAACACCTTGAGCGAAACCTTGGGAAGCAAACCAACCTCCTTCAAATAACACAAAAACTGAGCGCTGCTATCCGGTACCCGCGCAATCACCACCTCCCCCGGAACCTCCACATTCGCCAAAGCAATGTGCTGAATATCGGGCATCTTCCCCTCTTTGGAAGGAATAGGATCCCCATGAGGATCATGGGTGGGAAAACCCAACGCCTCATCGATCTTAGCCTCAAACAAGTCAGAAATATAATGCTCCAACAACTCCGCCTCCGAATGCAACTGCTCCCAACTATACCCCAAAACCTCGTACAAATAAGTCTCCAATAGCCGATGACGCCGAATGGTGCGCAAAGCAATACGACGCCCCTGCGAGGTAAGCTGAACTCCCTGATAAGAGCGATGGTGCACCATCCCCATCTTCTCCAAACGCTGAAGCATCTTGCTCACCGACGCAGAACGCACCTCCAAAACCTCCGCAATGGCCTTGGTGGAAGCATAACCACCACCCTGCCGAGAGGATAACTTGTAAATAGCTTTGAGATAATTCTCTACCGACTCCGTGTACACCTCTTTCCATCCTTTTTGATATAGATTAACCTAAATTTAAAATTAGTCAAGGCTAATTTTAGATTTTCTCCCCAAAGTGAAATGACTTATCTTATTTTGCACCTCTATAACAATGATATATCAAGCGAATAAAAACCTGATCTGATTTTTAGCTCCCCCATTGAATACTTTCTAGACAAAATCGCCCAACCTTAACAAACCATTCAAGGTAAGTTTCAAAAGCTCTCCTATATGAATTTTTTTCAGCGATTTTTTCCTCTATCTCTTGCAGAAAGAAAAAAGGATGAGTATAATACCAAGAATTATTAGTAAATTCCAAAATTTGCGCTCTCTACGGGGGTCCATCCCCCTCTCTTTGCCTTGGCCGGAATTTTGCTCTTTCTATGAGAGCCTTTATCAAGCCCCCAACAGAACTCGCCCTCATCTCCAGAGGAAAAGCCTGAGAGCAGCCCAGACAACAAAAACCTAATTCCCATAGAATCAAAAGACGAAATCTATACTCCCGAGCACAAAAGACAATTCTCCCTTTGCCGAATTTCTGTTTATTTTACCCCTATCTTCCAAAAAAGTAAAAAGAAAAAATGCAAATCACATCCCAAACCAAATATTTTCCACTCTCCCTTTTTTTTCTCCTTTTCGCCCCTGCTTGCGCTAGCTCCTCCTGGAAAGTCCTCCAACCCAAATTCTCCGCCCTCCCTTTCAAAGAACGCCAAGAAGCTCTCCTCGAAATCCTCGACTTCCCCCTCCAAAACCTCCGCCCCCCAGCTAGAAATCATCTGATTAAAAAAATAGGCTACCTGGCCAAACAAGATCCGAATGAAGTGATCCGCGCCTGCGCCATCGACGTCTTAGCCTATCTCGGAAAAGCACAATGCAATCCCTACTACCTCAGAGGACTACGAGACGAAAAGTTTATCGTGCGCTACCAAGCCATCAAAGCGCTCCAGAAATACGGCACCAAAACCGCTATCCAACCTCTTCTCGCCGTTTTAGAAAAAGCG
This sequence comes from Planctomycetota bacterium, assembly GCA_003694635.1. GTDB lineage: Bacteria > Planctomycetota > J132 > J132 > J132 > J132. Next base: position 36,294 of record RFKQ01000048.1, on the reverse strand, counting down.
GAAAACTTCCACTGCCGCAGAGAAGCCGCCAAAGCCTTGGCCAAAATCGGAGAAAAATCCATCGTCCCTCAACTCATCCAACGAATAGACCAAGAGGAGAACATCGGCGTGCGCTACGCCATCCACAAAACCCTAGAACACCTCACCAAACAAAAATTGCCCTTCCTTCCCGGCGTCTGGAAATCCTTCCAGATCCGAGAATAACCTCTATATGAAACCCTTGGGAGCGGGATCGCTCACGTTTGGAAAGCTCTAGCTCAAAAAGTTCCCTTTTTTGCGTATAAAATCCCATGAAAAAAAAAGCTCTTCTTTTTGCCAAAATCTTCATCGCTCTCGCCTTTCTCTTCTATCTTTTCCAAAAAGGCGATCTGGATATTCGCAAGGTTGCTAGGGCCTTTCAACGGTGGGAATGGCTTCTGGTCGCCCTAGCTTTGAATGGGATTTCCATGTGCGTCTCCGTCCAACGCTGGCGACTTCTACTCGAATCCCAAGGTGTCCTTATCTCCTTCTGGAAAGCCTTTAAGATCGCATACATTGGCTATCTCTTCAACACCTTTATGCCTGGCTCTGTAGGCGGGGATATGGTCAAAGGCTATTATATTTTTCGTAAACAAAAAACCAGACGCGCACAAGCCCTCTTTAGCGTTCTTCTCGATAGAGTACTAGGCCTAATCTCCCTCGTCCTCTTAGCTAGCATCGCCGCACTATTCAGTCTCTCCTTCTTTTGGTCAAACCCCAACTTCCGCTACCTTCTCCTCCTCCTTTTTGGCATCAGCACCCTCTTCCTCCTCTCCCTCCTCCTCTTCCTCACCCACCACCTGAAACTTCCCCAAAAATGGGAACAAAAAATCAATCCACACTCTCCCTCCCTCCTTCAACGAGGCTTCTCCAAACTCTACCTCTCCCTGACGCTCTACAGAAAAAAACCTATCTACATCTTCTACGCAATCCTCCTATCCCTAATCAGCCACGTCCTTACCATCAGCGTCCTCTACTGCCTCGCCCAAACTCTCCACGAAACCTCCCTCACCTTCGGTAGCTACTTCGTAGTCGTCCCCATCGCCATGGTCGTCCAAGCTATCCCCATCTCCTTCGGAGCCTGGGGCGTCGGAGAAGCGGTCTTCCAGCACCTCTTCGATATCGTCGCCGCTAGCCGCACCCAAGGCGCCAATATCTGCCTGCTCTGGCATATGCTCGTGACATTCTGGAACCTTTGGGGAATTCTCTTCTACCTCCAAGAAAAAGCTGAGGTGGACCAACTCATCCAAGAAAAAGAAGAAGAGGAATGGCAAAATGATTGGCAAGCTCCAGCCAAATCACAAAGCCCAAAAACACCTAACCCAACCGAAACCATCGAGCACCTCCCCCATCAACCCTAGCTGGAGAAGAATCGGGATATGGACTCTGGTCGTTCTGTGCACCCTTTCCTCCCCAGCTACTCCCGCTCCACACAAAGATGAAGCCCTCCTCATCTGCACCCAAAACCTCAATTCCAATTACCTCCTCATCGCCAAACTCTCCACCTACCTCAAAACCATCCGCCAATCCAGCCAAATGCCAATTTTCCTCGTGGATACGGGAAATTTCTGGAACTATGCCGATCCCTATACCCGCCTAACAAAAGCCAAAATCAACGCCAAACTCGCTCGGAAATTGCACTACAACCTCCTCACCCCCACCCTCAAACAAATCGCCCTCCAAAAGTTCTACTCCCCCCGCTCTTCTCTGAAACTCCCCCTCCTTACCACAAACCTCCTCCACCAATCCACCTACCTCTTTCCCCCCTACCATATCCTCCACGTTGGCAAGAAAAAAATCGCTGTTCTCGCCACCACCCTACCCTCCCCACCTAAGCCACCAATGGCGAAGTTGCTTCAAAACATCCAAATCCTCCCCGCCTCCTCATCCCTGCACCAATTTCTTCCAGCCCTTCTCCCCCAAACCGACACAACCCTCCTTATCCTCACCGAAAAAAAACTTCCCAACCTCCTCCAAGAAGCCGCCCTAGCCTCCAGATACAATCAACTGGATATAATCCTAAGCTCCTACCCCTCCAACACTCAACTCCAACACTACCGCATCGCCAACACAAATGTATTCCAACAGCCCCACTCCAATCATCAAATCAGCCAATTCCACCTCCGCTGGAAACACCGTACCCTCCAAATCCAAGGAAAACAAATCTCCCTAAACCCCTATCCCCCTGATCAAGAAATACTTCAATTCCTCGCCAAACAATTCCAAAACCTCGAAAAGAAATATATCTCCTCCACCTTAACCCTGCCCCCTATCTGCTCGCGAAATACCCCTCTTTCCCAAGCCTACCTCACCCAAACCTTTTATCTCCTCCTCCAAAGAGAAACCCAAGCCCAACTTATCCTCCACACCTCCCACTACCACCTGAATCTACAAAATCACTTTCCCCTCTCCTTCCTCCTTCTACCTACCCTCAAATCCCACCTCCCACCCCACGAAATTGCCCTCAAGCTCCAACTCACTGGCCAACAAATCCTCGCCTTCTACAAACACCCTCTGCGTAGCTCCAATATCCTCTTTGCCGGGTTAAATGAAAAACAACAAGAAAAACAAATCGTCTACTCCATCGCAAATCAGCCTGTACTACCTAATAAAAAATATACCATTCTATGCCTCGGCCTACCCCTAGCTAAAGAAATCCTCGAGTTCGCCGGTACCAACGAATTTCAAATACTCAGAAAAAATTTTTTTACCACCTTCTTAGATGCCCTGGATATCTACTCTTTTCCAAAATAATTCCACATTAAATTTTAAATAAATCCTAACTCTCTTTCGTTTTCACTATCTCTGGAAAATATTTTTAAAACCTTTTCGTTTCCTTTAAAGAAAGGAGCCCTAGAATGAGGATAACACTAAGTCTACTTGCGATTTTCTTGCTCCCTCTCACCAGCGCCTATGGCAAAGAAGAAAAAAAACAAAAACCCCTCGTCGTCCTAAATATCAAAGAAAAAATCGATGGCAAAACCTCCAAAAGAGGATACGCCTCTATGTTCCTGACCAGCTTCTTCCAAGCCCTTGGTTTCGATGTCTACAACAAACAACCCATGTACGTCTCCAAAAAAAAGCGTAAAAAATTTAAAGAATATCAAAACGCCTTAAAAAACAAAAAACCCACCTTTACCATCCAAGGCACCATCAAAGTATTTCTTGACCGCCCCATTACCTTCCAAGGCTCTACTCAAGGATATGTTTATCGAGGTGCCATGAAACTTACCCTCTTGGATAAAAATAATCAGGAAAAACTGATCATCCAAGACAAACACGAGCACGGCGCCTCCCGAGGCAGCACCAACAACAACCTTCCACGAGCCAAAAAACTCGCCGCCAAACGCACCATTGTCCACCTAGCTTACTTCACCGTCCCACACCTCTATTACTTCAAGCCTATCCTAAACCTTGTCTCTGGAAATAAGTCCAAAATCGAAAAAAGAGTCAAAGCCTTCCAAAAACTCCGCACCAAGTACAAAGGCAAAACCAAAGTGCTCCACAAGTAAACCACATTTCCCAAACCTCTCTCTTGCCTTGCCTTTTTCTTTCCTCTTTATATAATCAATTTGTTAAAGGAGCTTTTACGCTATTTGTTATTTCTCGAAAGGAATGCCCCGTTGGCTCGACAACTCAAAAGACTGCTAGTGGCCGTCTTTCTATTCTCCCTCGCCATGGGCATCTATTTAAGCCTCCATGAGCATCTCCCTCTCCACGAAGGCATGTACATCTCCTTTATGCTCCTAGCCGCCGGTGAGCCACTGACCTTAGATATAGGAAAGATACATTGGTACACGGGGGTGCTCGTTATCTTCCAAAGCCTTCTTGGTATCGGAGTGCTTACCATCTCTCTAGGACTTCTAACCAATTTTCTATTTTCCGAACAACTCAAGCGAATTTTGGAAAGAAAACACGTAAAAATGGAAAACCATATCATCCTCTGCGGGCTAGGAAATGTCGGATTTAAAGTACTAGAAGAATTGGAAAAACTCAACCAAAACGTCGTCATCATCGACTGGGGCGATAACAAAGACCTCATCAGCCGAGCCCAAAAAAAAGGCTATACTATCCTCAAAGAAAATCTAAAAGATGACCATACCCTCGAACTAGCCAATATCTCCAAAGCCAAATCCATCATCATCAGCACCTCAAACGATCTGCTAAACATGGAAGTTGCCCTATCTGCAAGAGAAAAACGACCCGATATCCGCATCGTCCTGCGTATGTTTGATCAACACCTAGCTCAGAAAATCCGAGACGCCTTCCATATCCGAACCGCCTTCAGTACCTCCCTACTTGCAGCACCTGTCTTCGCTGCCGCCTCCATCGACCGAAGCGTCCTAGGCTCCATCAAAATCGGAGATGAAATCCTTGTATGCTACAAAATCCAAATCCACCCCAACTCCCCTCTACGCCAAAAAAATATTCTAGAAATTCTCGATGAATACGAACTCAGCATCCTAAAACTCGTCTCAAAAGAAGAAGAAATTAAATTCCCAAAGTCCAACCGATACCTCCAAGAAGGGGATGTCCTTTATATCGCTAGCTCGCTAGAAGAACTTGCGCGCCTAAAAAAAGCTAACCTAGACGAGCCAAGCTAAACCCAAACCAACCCAAACCATGAGGAAAAACCTATGAATTGGTGGGAAAACTTTTCATCTCAAGAATACCAAGTCAGCGAAAAACTCGGCGAAGGCTCCATGGGAGTGGTACTAAAAGCCACCTCCTTGTCTACGAAAATGCCCGTGGCTATCAAATTGGTCCTGCCAGAAATCGCAAAAGATAAATCTTTTGTCCAACGATTCTTACGAGAAATGCAAGCTGTGATGGCCCTTGATCATAAAAATATTGTCAAAGCCATCGACTGCGGCGTCGACCTCGAAAACGATATGTATTTCGTCGTCCTCGAGTTCATCGAAGGAGAAAGCCTGAAAGAAAAAATCTCAAAGAACGGCACCCTCCCCCTCCAAACCGCCCTCCAAATCACCAAAGGTGTGGCCGAAGGCCTGCAGAGCGCCTACGAAAAATCCTTTATCCACCGAGATATCAAACCGGATAATATCCTCATCACCAAAGAAGGAGTGCCAAAAATCACAGACTTTGGCCTGACCAAAACCGCTAGCTCCGGCGAACTCGAAGGTCCACAAGTCGCCGCCGGGCTTACTCTAAAAGGCAGCATACTCGGCACCCCCTTCTACCTCGCTCCCGAACAAGCCATGGGCGAGACCGATGTGGATATCCGAGCCGATATTTACGCTCTAGGAATCACCCTCTACCATATGCTCGCCGGGCGGCCTCCCTATCTCTATAAAAGCGCCATGCGCATCATCCATGCCCACTGCTTTGAGCCCCTCCCCCCCATCCAAGAGTTTGCCCCCCATCTTCCACCCTCTATTACAGAAATCCTCGAGAAAATGACTGCAAAACAACGAGAACAACGCTACTCTACCCCGAAAGAAGTGGCCCAAGCTATCGAGCGAGTCCTCCCCCAAATCTCCCCCTCCTCTCCCTCTTCTTCCCCAGATCTAACTTCGGATGAGGAATTCCACGAAAGCCCCACCGTCGTCTCCTCGACCACCCCGCCTCCCCATAAGCCCACCCAAAATCCCTCTAAAATCACCGAGGCCTTCTCGAGTAAAGAACTTCTGCTCCAAGGGATTATCTGTCCCATCCAATCTCTCTCCACTCTTGAAGCCTGCCAATATCTGGTCTCAGAAAAGTGCACAGGCATCCTAAAAATCTCCCCTCCCAATCATGCCCAACACCAAATCCTCTTCCTAAGTGGAAATATCGTGCATGCCACCTCCCCCCAAGCCAAAGGAACCCAAGCCTTCTTCGAAAACGTCAAAATCCAAGAAGGTGAGCTCCACTTCATTCCCCAAAAAGAAATCAGCAACGTCGAAATTATCGAAGATACCGACACTCTTCTGCAAAAAGCCAAAAATCTCCCCTAATCCATCATTTAGGAAAAAAAATATGATAGAAGAAGGAACCTACAACCTCAACCACTTTGTCGTCATCGGAGATCGAGTCCTCCTGCGTCCGAAGGCCCTGAACCAAACCCAAAGCGGACTATACCTCCCTCCAACCGTCCACGAAAAAGAAACCGTCCAAAGCGGCTACGTCGTCAAAGTCGGGCCCGGATACCCTATCCCCTCCCCCGCCGATTTCGACGAACCTTATAAGGAACTCCACGAAGCTATCAAATACTTTCCCCTACAAGTCCTAGAAGGCGATCTTGCCATCTACCTACAAAAACAAGCCTATGAACTGGAATTCCATAAGGAAAAATACGTCATTGTCCCCCAATCTGCCATTCTGATGGTAATTCGAGATGAGTCCCTTTCCTAATCCTTACAAGGAACAGATCCACCTCTACCCCCAAATCCTTATCCCTAGACAAAAACTACTCGAATATCCCCATCCTAGCCAATACATTGAAAAACTTTTGCCAAAATATCGACGACTGCTCTTTGAAATCGGCAGCGGAAGCGGTAAACACCTGATCGAACAAGCAAAACGCTCCCCGCAAACCCTCCATATCGGCCTAGAACTCCGATACAAACGACTAGTGCGCACCGCCCAAAAGGCCCAAGAACTCAACCTAACCAACCTCAAAGTCCTCCAATGGAACGGCAACCTCTTCGAACAACTCCTCCAACCCAACTGGGTCGATGAATTCTACCTCCTCTTCCCCGATCCTTGGCCAAAGCGCAAACACCAAAAAAAACGCATCTTCCTCGGAAACTTCCTCCAAAACCTCCACCACACCCTCAAAATCCATGGCACCTTTTGCCTAAAAACCGACCATGAGGACTACTTCCACACCTTCCTCCAAAACCTCCAAGACTACCTACAAAGCCCTCACAACCAACCATACCCCCTCCAAATCCAGCATATCACCCACGACTTCCACGCCTCGGATCTAAGTGAAAACAACATTATGACCGAATTCGAAGCCCTCTTCTTCTACAAACAAAAGAAAAAAATCCACTATCTACTTCTAAAAAAATTGAACTCTCCACCTGCCCCCTAAATCCTCAAAAATCCTGAAAAACTCGCAAAAAGGAACTCGCCCATGAGCCAAAACCATCCAAATCAGCGCCCCATGTACGAAGAATTCCGCCCAACCCAGCCTATCTACGCCCCTACAGGTCCAGAGAAAACTTGCTCCAACTGGGAAGCCGAAGCCGCCAAACGAATGCTGATGAACAACCTCCACCCCCAAGTCGCCCTGGATTGGAAAAACCTCATCGTCTACGGAGGCTCAGGCCGAGCCGCGCGCAATTGGAAAGAATACCGGCGCCTTCTCCACTGCCTCGAACGCCTCCAACAAAACCAAACCCTACTCGTCCAATCCGGCAAACCTGTCGGCATCCTAGAAACCCATCCAGATGCCCCCCGTGTCCTCATCGCAAACTCCAACCTAGTGCCCGCTTGGAGCACCCAAGAATATTTCGATGAGCTCGACCGCAAGGGCCTTATGATGTACGGACAAATGACCGCCGGCAGCTGGATCTACATTGGTACCCAAGGCATCCTACAAGGCACCTACGAAACCTTTGCCGAGTGCGCCAGACAACACTTCCAAGGCTCCCTCAAAGGCAAACTCGTCCTCACCGCTGGCCTAGGCGCTATGAGCGGCGCACAACCCCTCGCCATCACCTTCAATGAAGGCGTCGCTCTTGTGGTGGAAGTGCGTCCAGAACGGGCCCAGCAAAAAGTCAGCGAAGGCTATTGCGATACCATCACCCATCGCCTTGACCAAGCTATCGAATGGGCACTTAAAGCGAAAAAAGAGCAAAAACCACTCTCCATCGCCCTCGTAGGAAACGCCGCTGAAATCCACCCTCAACTCCTGAAAAAGGGAATTATCCCCGATGTGGTCACCGATCAAACCTCCGCCCATGACCTCAGCACCTATGTCCCCCTAGGTGACCTCCAAGAAAACGAAAAACTCCTCCAAACCAACCCCCAACTCTATCGCCAAAAAGCCAAAGAATCAATGGCGATCCATGTCCAAGCTATGCTGGACTTCCAAAAAGAAGGCGCCATCGTCTTCGACTATGGCAACAATATCCGCGGACAAGTGGAAGATATCCTCCCCCAAGTTCGCAAAAAATCCGGGGAGTTCGCCTTCCCCGGATTCGTCCCCGCCTACATTCGCCCCCTCTTCTGCGAGGGAAAAGGACCCTTCCGCTGGGCCTGCTTGAGCGGAAATCCCAACGACCTCCACACCATCGACTCCGCCCTCCTCCAGGCTTTTCCCCACAATACCCCCCTCCAGCGCTGGATACCAAAAGCTCAAAAAAAAGTGCCTATCCTCGGGCTGCCTACCCGCATTTGCTGGCTAGGCTACGGCGATCGGGCCAAAGCCGGCGAAATTATCCACCAGCTCGTCCAATCCGGCAAAGTTCAAGCCCCCGTTGTCATCGGACGAGATCACCTCGACTGCGGCTCCGTCGCCTCCCCCAACCGGGAAACCGAGCAAATGCTCGATGGCTCCGATGCCGTCGCCGATTGGCCAATCCTCAACGCCCTCGCCAATACCGCCTGCGGCGCTAGCTGGGTAAGCCTGCACAACGGCGGAGGCGTCGGAATCGGGAAATCCACCCACGCCGGCATGGTCGTCGTCGCCGATGGCAGTCCCCTCTCCCAACGAAAGCTCCAACGAGTCCTCACCGCAGACCCTGCCCTTGGGATCATGCGCCATTACGACGCCGGCTACAACAAAGCCAAAGAAGTCGCCCAAAAACACAACCTCTCCCTCCCCCCCGAATTCTAAAACTTTAAAACTTTGATGTCGCTCTGGAAGAAAAAGAGAGGGAATAAAGTAAGATTTTTTTGAATACGTTCAAGAAGGATTTTCGATAAGTTTTTCCTTGACTTTTTTTTTTGTTTTGGTAGAATATTTTTTCTAAAAATTTTGGAGAGGTGTCCGAGTGGTCGAAGGAGCACGCTTGGAAAGCGTGTAGGGGGTTATAAGCTCCCTCGCGGGTTCGAATCCCGCCCTCTCCGCTCGCGGCTGTGCTAGGCGGGGGGGTACCGGTCCCCTCGACCTCCAAATCCGGTTATGGGAGGGCCGAACGGCTCTCATGAGGCTCGCCAGGCTGCTGAAGACATATTGCTATGGCGTTGACAGCCGATAGCCTTGGCATAGTTCCGGCTCTGAACCTGGTCAGGCCCGAAAGGGAGCAGCCATAAGGAGTTACGGGCTAGTGTGAAGTGTCTGTCGGCCGAGTCCTCTGGCAATATGCTCTGCTGATGGCCGGAGTCGAAGAGAGCCTCGCACAGTCCCCCTATTTTTCCCCCCTACCCTCGTCCCTCCCTCTCCGTTCACAGAACCAAAGCCCAAGGCCTTTTTGGCCATTTTTATTTTTATGAAAAAGCAACTAAACGAGATTGTTCTGGAAGGTAAATCCCGGGCCGCGGAGCAAACCTATTTCCGCCTACCACAATTTCAGCTGGGCTTTGATGTAGGAAAAGGACCCTCCTCTCTTATTTCCTGTAAAGATATTTTCCTCAGCCACCTCCACGCAGATCACTGTGCTGGAATACGCTCCATCTTATCCGAACGCAAGCTCCGCCAATCCTCCCATCCCCTACGCATCTATCTTCCCCTGTACGCCAAAGAAAAATTGGATAGCATCCTCCAGCTCTGGCAAGAACTAGATCGGCGAGAATATGACTACCAACTGATCGGAGTCGAACACGGCAAAGATTTCTGGATCCGCCCCCACCTTAGAGTGCGAGCCTTCTCCCTCTACCACCGCATCCCTACATTCGGCTACACCCTCTACCAAAAAAAGCAAACGCTCCCCCCCCTCCACCGCTCCAAAAGTCAGCAAGAACTCCTTCAGCTCCAGCAGGAAGGGGTTCCAAACTTCCAAACCCATGAGGTCCCCCTTCTCTCCTACTTTACAGACACCACCATCCAAGCTCTGGAGGAATACCCTCACGTTTTCCAAAGCTCCATCCTTATCCTAGAGTGCACCTTCTGGGAAGCGGATCACCATAAATTTGCAGAAAAAACCGGCCACATCCACCTCCAAGATATCGCCCAGCGCGCCTCTTCGTTCCAAAACGACTACCTCGTCCTCATTCACGTCAGCTTGCGGTATTCCCCCAAGCGGGTTCGAGCTTTGGCCAAAGAAATATTGCCTCCTACCCTGCAAAAGAAACTGATCCTATGGCTGGAATAGCTCCCTCCTATACCCCTCATAACGAGGGCGATTTTCTCTACCCCAGTTTCACCCAACGACTTCTAAAACTCTGCCCTCAAATGGGCATCCAAATCCAAGTGGTGGACCCCCGGCACGGGTATTTACTCCTGCTCCAACATAAGGGCAAACGGCGCTACCTCCTAGCGGACACCCATCCCCTAAACCCTCATCTTTCCTCCCGCCTGGCAAAGGATAAAGCCTACACCTACATTGTGCTGGAGAAAGAGAAGCTGCCCATTCCTCGTGGAAGCTATTTCTTTTTGCCCGGTCGATATCAAAAGCAAGACTACTCCCATCGCAAAGGCCCCAAGGAAGCCTTGGAGTTCGCCCAAATGCTCGGCTTCCCTTTGGTGGCAAAGCCCAATTCCCTCTCTATGGGGAAATGGGTTCAAAAAATCTCCCAACTTTCTGAGCTAAGGGACTATATCCGCCAAATCGAACTGGAAAGCCAAGAGAAAATTTTTCTGCTTCAAGAGTTCCTCCCAGGAGAGGAAAAGCGAATCGTCCTTTTGGATGGCAACGTTGAGCTTGTCCTTCGGAAACAGCCCTTGGAGCTGAAGGGGGATGGGCAAAAAAGTATCCAAAATCTTTTTGAAGAAGAGCTCCAAAAGCGCGGCCTGGAGAAGGAAAAATACCTCCCCTTTTTGAACGAAGCCCTTTCCCGTGAAAAGCTCCAACCGAGCGATACCCTGCCCAAAGAAAAGCGCCTTTCTCTTCTGGACGTGGGTGGCAACCTCCACCGTGGAGCCATCGCGAGGGTGGAAGACACTTTGCAAGAAGATTCACTCAAAGCGCTTTGCCAAGAAGCTGTCCGCATTTTTCAGCTGCGTTATGCCGCCATTGACTTGCGCCAAAATTCCAAGGGGCAATGGAAAATCCTCGAAATCAATAGCAACCCCGGCCTGGAAAAGTTCGCTCGATCTAGCCCTGCAGCCAAAAGGATTGTGGAACAAATCTACCGAAAGATTCTCAAAAAATTTCTGGAATAAAATCCTCTATTTTGCTACCATATTTTTTAACTTGAAACTAACGGGTTATCCGAGTCTCTTAAAGTTTTAAGACCTAAGAAAAAAAGTTTACTTCCACCTCACCTTTGCAAAAGCTCTAATCCATGCTCTATGGCGGCGATATATTGAGATTTTAAACTATTGGAGGAATGGTCTATGAAAACTCGAATGCTTCTTTTTTTGCCGATTGCGCTGTTTTTGGTCGCCTCTGATTTGCGCGCTCAGGATAGAGTGGAGGCCAGGGCGCAAAAATTTCTCCTCCGCCACGATCGAAATCAGGATGGGGTGATCACAGCTGACGAATGGAAGGGGCCCCAGCGCCTATTTGAGAAAATCGACAAAAACGGTGATGGCAAATTGGTTTTGGAAGAAATCCAAGTCCTTATGGCTAAGCGAGAGAAGAAACATCGCCAAAAAGGTAAGAAGAGCCGACTTGCTGCTTTTTTCCAACGCTACGATAAAGATGGCGACGGACGAATTAGCCCCCAGGAATTGGATCTTCCTCCCGTTCTTTTTGAGAGACTAGACCTCAACGGCGATGGCTACCTCACCTTTCGAGAAATCAAGAAGCTCAAAGAGCTACAGATAAGAAAAAAAGTTGGCATTCTCTATCATCTAGACACCAATAAAGATAAAAAGGTCTCTCAGAAAGAATGGCTAGCTTTGCTTGATTTTACCTTAAAAAAATTAGACAAAAACGGCGATGGCTTTCTTACAAAAGATGAGCTTAAAAAGCGCAAAAAACTCCATTGGATGTTGAAAAATGCTGCCCGTCAGTTAAAAAGAGCCTTTTCTCATATCGATCAAGATGGAGATCAGCGCCTTTCTAGAGAAGAATTGAGAAAAATTTATTTGAAGATTTTCCAAGAACAGGATAAAAATCACGATGGATTTATTTCCTTTCATGAGGCGCTGTTAGCGAAAAGAGGGAGAAAACATCGCAAGATGAAAGGAGAGCATAGTCTTGAGTTCCGCGTGCGTATCCTTTTTGAGCGGGCGGATAAGGACGGTGATGGCCGCATTTCAAAGGAAGAATACGCTCACAAGGAGGAATTTGACAAAATTGATAAAAATCGCGATGGGTACTTAACTCCCAACGAAGTGGCGCAGTTTTATCTCAAACGCTCTTCTTTGCCTCCGAGCTCGAACTAGAGAGATGGCTAGATTTTCGTTTTCAGCTGCTTTGCACAAGTTTTTGGAGGGCGGAACCTTTTTTTAAAAAGGTTTTGAGTGAGGGAAGTTTTTGGGAAGTCTGAAACCCTTGTTTCCAAAAAGGGTTTCAGGAAATAAATCGAAAGAGTTTTTGGTAGGGGGTGGAGTTCTTTTTTAAAGAGGGTTCCCTGCAGGAGGGGGTTTACGAAGATTGTTTTTTTATGGGTGAAATGTTTAGGAAAATTCGTTTCATTTTATGGTAAAGGGGAGAGTGGCGATTGTGGGGTTGGGTGCGAATGTAGTGTAGCCAAGTTTTTCTGCAGTGCAGGAGTTCTTCTTGGACCAATAGGCGTTCTGAGTAGGTGAGGGGTAGGGAGAGCAATTTTCTGATAAAAATCTCTACGTGTGCCCATTGTTTTTGTCGGAGGGAGTTGTGAAGGCGGCTTAGGTAGTTGTAGAGTTGGTATCTGGTCATAAGGTATTTTTTTCGGTTGCCATTGAGGGCTGTGTAGGCTGCTAGTCGATAGGCGCTTGCAGCGACCAGGTAGTTCTTTTTTTTCTGTAAGTCAGTGGCTCGACGAAGATAGTATTTGTGTAGTTTACTTCGTTTTTTTTCGTTCTTTTGATGAGGGAGAGGGGAATGATTTTTATTTTGGGCAGTTTGGAGAGACGATTTAGGAGGATTTTTTCTCTCCGGGCGTTGGATGGAGCTCTTTTTTTCTGCGGAAGGAGAGTGGCTAGTTTCTTTTAGGAGGGAAGGCTTGGTGGTAGAATGGAGATTGGGAGAGTTTTTGGCTCTTTGATCAAGGGTTCGTTTCCTATGGGCAAGTTTTTGTGAGAAGTTTGTTTTTTTTTGGCCGATGGGAAAAAAAAAGTGATAAATGCCCCACAAAGAAAGAGCAAGAAGAATAAGTCCACTGCCAAAGAGAACAAAAAACACGAACAAACCACTATTTTCTGTTTTGTTCTCTACTTGCGAAGGCAAGGGAGACATATGGAGCTCCTTTCTTCGAGCTTCTCCACTTTTGTTTCTTCTATTTTGCGTAGTCCTTTTGAAGGAATTTATCCACTTGTTCTACCAACTGAAAGGGACGCATGCCTTTTCGGATCCATCCATCTGCTTGGCAGCGTTTGGCAATGATTTCCAGTTCGTTTTCTTCCAAGCAAGAGTAGAACACTACCTTTACGGAGGGAGAGATTTGTTTTGAGCGGAGGCAGGCTTCTTCACCATTGATTTCTGGCATATTGACATCGCAAAGCAAAATATCGATGGCTTTTTGGTGAAGGATTTCCTCCGCATCTTTCCATCGAGTGGCGGAAAACACTTTCCAGTGGAAATGGGAGAAGACTTTCTCCAGCATTTTCACGATTATTTCCTCATCATCTAAAAGTAATATTTTTTTTGTCAAATCTGACTCCTCCATTAGAAACCTCTCCTACGATAGTATATTACCCCAAAATTTGGAAATATTCAAGAAAAACAGGATGCTTTTTTTGAGAAAAGCCATTTTGGCTTTTTTCTTGATTTTATTTTATTTTTCATATAATAAGAAAAAGTGGATTTCCTCAAAATGTGGAGTTTGTATGAATGAACCCACCCTAAGAGTACACTGCCCCCATTGCCATCATTTTTATATTCTTCATCTGGCCAATCTCAAACAACCCATTTCACGCTATCCCTGTCCATTTTGCCACCAACCTATTGTTTTACCCTCTTCTAAAAAAAGAGCATCCCTTAGTCCGGAGAATCTGGGAAAGAGCTTTCCTTATCTGTTTCAGTTGGCTCAGTACAAGATTCTTAGGCTTATCGCGAGAGGGGGGATGGGAGAGGTTTATAAAGCGTGGGATGAAGAGCAAAAGAGATTTGTCGCTGTTAAGATCCTCCCTTCTTCTTTGACCAAAGATTTGGATTTCATTAGCAGATTTAAACGGGAGGCTATCGCTTTGGCCAAACTTTGCCATCCCAATATTGTGCAATTTATCGAAGAAAATGAGGAGAATACTATCTACTATTTTGCGATGGAGTTGGTGGAAGGTACAACATTGGGAATGTGGATAGATGCTCAGAAGCTGACTCCCTCGAAAGTTTGTTCTATTTTTTTGCAGATTTGCTACGGGTTGGCCTATGCTCATTCTTGTGGGGTGATTCATCGGGATATCAAGCCTTCGAATATTTTGATGGATCCCAAGGGAATCGTAAAGATTTCGGATTTTGGATTGGCTAGAATTCTTTTTCCTCCTCCAGAAGCAAGTTCCTTCTCTCTCACTCAAACGGGTGCGCAGTTAGGAACTCAGGGTTATATTTCTCCGGAGCAGCGAAAGGATGCCAAAAACGTGGATCACCGTACGGATATATATTCGTTAGGGGTAATGCTCTACGAGTCTCTTACGGGTATTCTTCCCGAAGGTCGGTTTCCGCTTCCATCGGAGCTGAATGCCTCCTTGGACAAAAGATTTGATTGGATTATCGAAAAGACCCTTCATCCTCAGCCCAAAAAACGCTTTCAATCTGTGGAAGAAATCGCTCATATTTTAGGCGAAATCCAGCAAGATATTTTGTGTTCCTCTTCTTCTGTTCCAACTCATCGAAAAAGAGTCCTTATTCTTGTGGCTGAGGATGATTCTTCCAGCTGCCAGCTTCTTCAGGAGTTTTTGCAAGATCTTCTTCCCTATGGAGAAATTCTTATCGCGCCTGATGGAGAAAAAGCCATTGAACTTGCTCTACGAACCCCCCCTCAACTTATTTTGCTCGATGTCTACATTCCGTATGCAAATGGAATTGAGGTTTGCAAGATTCTGCGCCGGCATCCATCCACCACAAAGATACCCATCCTGATCATCACTGCTTCTTTTGATGATTTGAAGCTTAAGCAACAGGCCTATCTTGCTGGGGCCGACGATTTTATTAGCAAGCCCTTAAATTTTTATGAGCTCAAGAATAAATTGTCAGAGATTCTTTCCTTGGACGCAAGTTCATCGACTTCCAAATAAGTTTGTAGATCTATTTTTCGAGCTTCCCTATTTATCCTAAGTTTATTGGCCATTGGAAAAGCTTATTTTGCCGATTATGTGTGTTTGCTCTCTGTTTTAGGATTGGTCTGCAGAACAGCTTTTTCATTCGTTATCCATTGTAGCGTACGTGGGGAGGTCTAAAATTTATTTAGGAGCGCATTTGGACAAGATACCAAGAACTCTGCAATGTTTTTTGCAAAGGAGAAAGAGATGGCAAAACGCCCAGCCCCAGAACCCTATAAGATTAAGATGGTGGAACCCATTCGTCTCATCAGCAGGCAAGATCGACAAAAAGCTTTAGAAAAAGCAGGTTATAATACCTTTTTACTTGATAGCCAAGACGTTTACATTGACCTTCTCACAGATTCTGGAACGTCTGCGATGAGTCAGGAGCAGTGGTCTGCCTTGATGCGTGGAGATGAGGCCTACGCAGGCAGTGCAAGTTTTTATCGTCTTGTGGAGGCCATCAAAGATGTTTTTGGCTACCCGCTTGTTGTCCCCACCCATCAAGGCCGTGCGGCAGAGCACCTTTTTTTTAAGCTGGCTCTCCAGCCTGGAGATATCGTTCCTATGAATATGTATTTTACGACAACTCGCCACCATTTGGAGCTTGCGGGGGGGATTTTCTACGATACTATTTGCTCTCAGGCCCACGATACCGCTTCTACGTTTAAATTCAAAGGGAATATGGATATAAACAAATTGGAAGATCTTTATCAGAAGCGAGGGGAACGTCGCTTTCCGGTGGTGGTGATGGCGCCAAATGTGAACATGGCTGGAGGGCAACCTTTTTCGCTGGGGAATCTCAAAGAGGTTTTTCAATGGTGCCGGGAGAAGGGGATCAAACTTTATTTGGATATCACCCGCATTGCGGAAAATGCCTATTTTATCAAAACAAGAGAAGAGGGCTATCAGGACAAAACTATTCAGGAAATTCTTCGAGAAATTTGTGCTCACTCGGACGGAGCTTGGATGAGCGCTAAAAAGGATGGACTGGTGAACATTGGCGGCTTCCTTGCTTTTCACTCGCACGAGCAAGAGCTTTTTGAAAAGTGCCGCAATGAAGTGGTGGTCTATGAAGGTCTTCATACCTATGGAGGAATGGCCGGGCGCGATATGGACGCTCTAGCGCAGGGTTTAAGGGACGTTTGCAGCTTTGAATATCTTCGCGCTCGTATCACCCAAGTGGAGTACCTGCACTCCCTGCTGGATGAGAACAATGTTCCTCTTGTGCATCCCTGCGGCGGGCATGGGGTTTTTCTAGACGCTGCCAAATTCCTTTCCCATCTCGATCAAGATGAGTTCCCGGCCCAAATGCTAGCGGCCCAAATCTATTTGGAAGGTGGCATCCGCTCAATGGAGCGGGGCAATGTTTCCGCTGGTAGGGACCCGCAGACAGGGAAAAATCGCCGTCCCAAACTAGAGTTGGTGCGCTTGACCATACCGCGCCGGGTTTATACCCAATCCCATATCGAGTACACAGCGGAGGCCATTGTACGTTGCTACCAGAGGCGGGATAAAATTCCAGGACTGAAGTTTACCTATGAGCCCAAAGTGCTGCGTTTCTTCCAGGCTCGTTTTTGTCCTCTCTCATGTAAGAAAGATTAGGGCTTGCGAGTCTCGGACAGTTTCTATTACTCGCTTAGGCGAGAAGAAAGTACTGTTTAAGAGAAGTTGCGATAGAGTTTCTACTGTGATTGGAAGATCTGTAAGTTTATCCCTTCTACAGACAACTATATTGAATCTATCAAATTTTTCTGTTATAATTTTCAAAAGAACTTGTCAAAAAAGAGTCTAAGAGAGTAAACGTCGCAAGGACGTTTTTTGGTGTTCAGAAAATAGCTTGAAATTTTACCCAATTCCCCGAGGATCACAGTGGGCAAAGGAAACAAACCATGGATTTAAAATACTCGTTTCGCCTTTTTTTGAAAGTGTTTAGCTTTCTTTTGTGTTTTTCTTCTCTTCTGCTGGCGGAGGATTATCCGGACTACATAGTCTATCTCAAGAATGGACAGAAAATCAAAGGCAAAATCTATTGGTTTAACCTAACCCACCTCTGCGAATATAAATATGGTAAGATCCTGTGGAAACAGCCGGGCTCTTCCAAAAATCTTCTCCCCGTTACACTTGGTCCAGGGCAGACGTTTTATATTAAGGAGAGAGACATTGACTATATTGTGGAACTTTCCAAGAAAACAGGAAGTCGTTCTAGCTCTACGTCCCAGCCAAAAACAACAGACTTAGGAAAAATCTATATCGCCGAGCCCAAAAAGCTGTTTTCGTTGGATACTTCCTTTATCCAAGACTTAGATAAAGGGGAAAAGATATCCACATCCTTACTTTCGGTTTTTAGAAAAAAAGATTATCCTCTCTCCTCCCACTCTAGAATCAAAGTGCGACAAAAAGGGAATGAATGGCAAATCCAAGATCCCCAATCCGGCGTAAGTTATACTATTCGCAAAGACAATGATTACTCTATAGGGGTCTATTCCACTTCTAAACGAAAGCTTCAAAATGGCACGTATACCCTCACCCTTATCGGAGAAAAGATGAAGACCTCAGAGGCCGGTAGGACTCAAATAGAAGAAAAGTTTACCTTGAACAAATGGAGCGACGAAGAATATGAATTTGAAAAGATAACCAAAACTTACAACTTCCAAGAAATCTCCCAAGTAGATGAGGAGGGAAATATCTCAAAAACTATACAAAAAAAACTAAGCTCTGTTATCACCGCTTCTATATCCTTTGGTTTTGAGCTCAGCTTACAAGGCTTCACCTACGAGATTCGAAAATCAGATCTTTATCGCACCCTAGAAGGCGAGGTACTTCCGGATTCTAAAACAACTCAGCTCTATCTGCATCTAAGGATGACGGAAAAATACAAAGATTTTGAGGAAAAAGTCACCCAATACGAGGACGAAAGCGGACGGATTCTCCGGCGCAGAAGAATGGTACCTGTGGTAAAAACCAGAAAGAAGAAATATAAAATTCTCTGGAAAAACCACTACCTCATCAAAGACGTTGTTTTCTTCAAATTTCTTATTGACAACAAAGTCGACTTAAGTACCTTTGAGAGATACATTGTTTTCGATCCACTCCAACTTTCCTGGATTAGGATGACCTTTGAGCTGGACTATAGTACTGTTATTAAGACCGTGTCCAATTTAGATCGAGCACTGGTGAAGGCTCGTGCTTCTATTATATATGCCCCTAACACTGTTTATACCTATCACGCTCTTGCCGAGGCTAGTTATTTAAAAAGTTTAGATCCCTCCATTTCGAAGGAAGAGCGACAAAAGTTGCATAAGGAAGCTCTTGCTGCCTTGGTTCAAATTATAGGCCGAACATCATCGGAGAAAAAAATACAAGGCATTCGGCCATCGAGTCGACAATACGCCATAGATTACAATAGAATTAGTGTCAATGATCCACCAACCAAATTTAAGCTGCCGAAAAATTTGGATAAAATCCTATTTGCTCTACAAAAATACACTCATATGCGCGCCAAAGATCCTCAAAAAGCTCTCAAGCTTTTGCAACAAACCCTTTCTTTAAATCAAAAATTTGCTCTTTTACAACTCGCTCTAGGGGAAGCGTATCATCTAAATGGCAAGTTTCAAAAAGCCTTACACCATTATCAAATTGCATTTCAACTGAACAGAAGAATAAGATTTCTGCCCCAATATATCAAAGCCGCTAAGATGAAACGCCTCTTGCATATCCCCAAATTTAGGGTGAGTGACGACCTTCTGAAAGCCTTTCAACTTCTGAGAGAATATATTTCCCTACGCAACCAGAAGGACAAAGAGGATTTCCAATTTGTAAACACAAAGTACGATCGAGTTCGGTGTTCTTTACGGTATCTTCGTCGCAAAAGAACGACTCGTATTTTTCTCTGGCTCCGAAAAGGCGATTTCCTAGAGCCTACGAAAAAAATTGTTGGCATCTATGATTTGGAGAAGAAACTCCGCCTAGTGGAACAAGCTCTCTTTCAAAAAGCCCAAAAAGTTCGAGAAGCGAGGAGTAAAATGGAGAAAACCAAACCAGCACAATGATCACGCCCCCCATCCCTTTTGTGCATACTCCATGTTTCACAAGTAGAGGTCAGAACTGCCTTGAATAAAAATCAAGAGAAAAATTTTGCCATTTTTGCCATTAAATTGGGACTGGCGACCAAACAACAAATCCTGGAAGCCATTCAACTCCAAAGGCATTACCTAGAGCGAGGGAATCAACTTTCTTTAGATCAAATCCTCCTCCAAAGAGGGGTCCTAACCCAAGAACAAATCCATTACATTCTCCAATACCAACAGCAGAATATTTTAACTTGCTCTGGATGCTCTTCCCAGTACTTCATTGGCAATTATAAACCCGGCAAGCGGGTGAAATGCCATAAATGCGGGAGCATTTTTGTGGTGCCTCACCCTCAGGGCCTCGCTTCTCCCTTGGAGGAAGAAGGGGAATATCAGAATAGTGTGGCGGAGCCTGTGCCTTTTGTCCCCTCCTCCGAGTTTCCTCCACTCTCCTCCAGCCCTCCGCTTATGAGCGCAGAAGAAAACCTCACCCAACCTCAAGCTCCCCATTTTCCGCCTCCCCCTTCACCAGCTCAACCACCCTCCCCCTTTGCTCTAACAGAGAAAGCTCCCTCTCCTACCTTCGACCCACCACCGACGCCGCTTCCTCCCTCCACTCCAGTGTTCGAGCAAATGGATGCCCCTCTCCCCTCTGAAACGTTTGCCAAAGAACCAATTGTCTCTGCAGAAGAGCCGAAACCTTCTACCACCTCACTATCTCCTCCGGCGGAAGCACCTACTTCTTTTGCGGAAAGGCGCAGTGGAAAGGACAGACGGAAGAGACCAGATATCCGCATTCCAGGCGATCGGCGCAAAGGAGGAGATAGACGGAGAGTGCCTCCCACGCGAGAAAATGCTTCCCCAACCTCGATTTCCCCTCTTGCGAAATGGACAATCGTTGCAGGCTTTTCCTTAGGAGGTATTGCGATTTTGATTTTATCCTTTCTGCTCCTCCTCAGGCCATCAAAACGCACAAAGATAAAAGTTGCTAAGAAAAATTTCTATTTCCAGTGGAACAAAGCCAAAGAGGATTTAAAAATTGCGGAGCTCAAAGAGCTCGAAAAAGCCTACGAAAAATACAAAACCGCTATGGAAGAGGCGAAACCCCTTTTGGACAACGTATCCCAGTTGGAGGAAAAACTGCAAAAAGACCTAAAGACTTTTCAGAAAGAATACAATTCTCTTGAAAAATTTTTTACCGCTTTGAAGTCAAAACCCTCTTTATTTCTAGAAATTTTGGACGAAGTTCCCCCTTCCTCCCCCCTTGCCATCCTATCTTTGCAAGAAATAGCTAAGCGAAAGCACCCTAAGGGTTTGTTTTTCTTGCAGCGGAGGCTCAGAAAACTCATTCAATACAAGGATGCTTTTTCTTTTCAAAAAGCAGAGTATTCCAAGCTTCTCAATCTATTGTTGTTTTACCGCAACACCGCCCAAGAGATAAAAGCCGTTAGGATTTTATCTTCTCTTTTAAGCGAATGTGTTCGTAGGGCAGAACGCTTGAATAGGAGAGAAAAATTCCTAAGCAAAGCTGTGGAGGAGGCGCTAAAAACCATTCAAAAATTTCCCACAAAAGAATCGGCGAAATCCCTACGAAAATTGATAGAAAATAGCGAAGGAAAATTCTATCTCTCTATCCTCCATGCCCTACACAATATGGGAGGGGCAATCGAAATTAGGAAAGAAGCCATCCCTGCTTTTGTCTATGCTCTTGGATTTGGAAATAATACGGTCAAAAAAACGGCAACCCGCTATATCCTTGAAGCCGGTATGTTTGCAATACCCTTTTTAGAAGAAGTGATCAACAATAGCGATCCAGAAATTCCTCCTGTGGATGCCATTTACTTGGTTGTCCAGGTTTGTCAGAAACTTCAAGAAAATGAGGAAGATATCAGCCAGATCATCCGAAGCTTTCGCAACATTCTCCAAGAAGCGCTGGAAAAAGAGCGCTACGATCTTTGCTACTATTGTATGAAGGAAATGGTTAAGCTAAACCCTCTGCCAGCCTCCCTGCTGAACATTATGCAGGAAACTATACGGAAAATTACTCAACTCAATCCGGAAGAAAGAAGTACCACCTTGCAACCCATTTATTTTTCGGGTTTCTTCTCCATCGCTAAGCACCTAAATCTCTCTCAAGAGCAGCTGAAAATTGCAAGCTGGATGACCAAGCTATACCGGGAAAAAAAGGTGGAATACCAACCCATTGCCATCCGAAAACTGCGAAACAATGGAGGCTCTCAAGTTCTCCTAAATATTAGGAATAACACAGATCATAGTATACTGTTCTATGTAAAAACAGAAACTTCCGGAGAAAATCTTACTATCCCGCCTCTCGAAGAAAAAAATTTAACTCTTTCCGAAGGCTCTATTTACGACATTTTAGCGATTTCTACAGACAATCAGCAACTTCCCTATTACGCTTATGAGCTGCTAGATGCCGGAGGGGTGTACTCCCTTGTTTTTAACCCCTCGAAGGGGCGATGAATTTTTTTTATATTCCATCTCCATTTTCTAAAAGGATGATGATAAATGGGGTACCTCAGCCTTGTCCTTCACGCCCATCTACCCTTTGTACGCCATCCCGAATATGAGGAATTTTTGGAAGAAAGATGGCTATTTGAGGCCATCACAGAATGCTACCTGCCTCTTTTGGAGGTATTTCACCGCCTAGAAGCCAATCAAATTCCCTTCTCTCTCACCATTTCCTTCTCTCCTACCCTAATCTCTATGCTCTTGGATCCCTTACTACAAGAGCGCTATCGGAAATACCTCAATAAATCCATAGAATTGGCCCAAAAAGAATTCCAGCGAACACGCTCCACTCCATTCCAACCCTTGGCCAAAATGTATCTTTCTCGCTTTCAAAGATGCTTGCAGCAATTTGACGAATGCAAAGGCAATATCTTAAATGGCTATCTCCAGTTCTTCCAAAAAGGCTTTTTAGAGCTCATTACCACCACCGCTACCCACGCCTATCTGCCCGCCTTGCGACATCATCCCCAGGCCATTCGCGCCCAAATCAAAGCCGGTATCGAGCTCTATAAATCGATTTTCCCTTCTCATCCCCCCGGAATGTGGCTGCCGGAGTGTGGCTATTTCCCCGGATTAGAGCAGTACCTCGCTCAGGAAAAAATCCTCTATTTCTTCCTCGAACGCCATGGCCTGGAATACGCCACCCCCCAGGCCATTTACGGAGTGTACGCCCCCGTCTATACACCCGCCGGTGTGGCGGCCTTTGGACGCGATGCCATGACCTCAGAACAGGTCTGGAGCTCCGAGGTAGGCTACCCAGGTGATCCAGATTACCGGGAGTTTTATCGTGATATTGGCTACGATCTCGAATACGATTACATTCGCCCCTATATCAATCCAGATGGTGCTCGCATCCACACCGGTATAAAATATTACCGTATCACCGGCAAGACTAATCAAAAAGAAATTTATAATCCCCAGCGTGCCCTGCAGAAAGCCGCCTGGCATGCAGAAGATTTCCTCCAAAAAGTGTCTCTACGCCTTCAAAAACTTCAAGCTCAAATGTCCCTCCCCCCCCTGATCGTTTCCCCTTATGACGCAGAACTCTTCGGCCATTGGTGGTATGAAGGCCCCCTATGGCTCGAGTGGCTGTTTGTGAAACTCCATTTTGACTATCCCCAACTGCAGGCGATCACTCCCAGCCAATATCTCCGCCACTCCCCCACCCTCCAACTGGTTCAACCGGCCACCTCCAGCTGGGGAAAAAACGGCTATAGCGAAGTGTGGCTAAACTCTCAGAATGCCTGGATTTACAGGCACTTGCTCCAAGCAACGGAGGAAATGATATACCTTTGTCAGGCCTTTCCCCAGGCTGATGGAGAGCTGAGGGAAGCATTGGATCAGGCCTGCAGAGAGCTTTTTCTCGCCCAAAGCAGCGACTGGCCGTTTTTGATTCATACCCAAACAGCCATGGAATACGCCAAAAAGCGCCTCCAGGCTCACATTGGCCGGTTTTTTAAAATCGCCAAAAGCATCCGAGAAAATCGCCTAGATGCCAAATGGTTGCAAAAAGTCCAGTATTTGGATAATATTTTCCCTCAAATTTCCTATACCCTTTTTCAGAATTAAATCCGTTTGGAGGCAAAATATCCTATGAACATTAGAACGCTGATTGGAATGTTAGGGATTGCTCTGAGTTTCGCCGCTGCGCTGTCTGGCCAAGAGAGCGTAAAATCTAGAAAATATCAATTTAAATTTGGGTATGAAGAGCGGGGGGTAATCGCCACTTCAGCGGAAAGATCTTTCTTTTGGAGGGTAGAGTTCCGCTCCGGCAAAGGAAAGTGGGAGGATTATTTCTCTCGCAAAGAGCTTTTCAAATATCAGGATCTTATCCTAGCCATTAAAAAAAACCGGCTCCAAGCTGTTCAGCGCTACTACCACAGCTACATTCAGCATAAAAAGGACCTCTCCAGCAACAAAATCGAAAAAGGCATCCATCCTCTTAGCGGAAAAACACTCCGTATCGAAAAAAAAGGCCACCGGGATATCGTCACCCTCTTGGCCGGAGGTAAGCTACCAGCTCCCGCGCTCAAGGTCCCTCATCTCGACGATGAGCTGAGTATTCTTGCCAACAATCTTCCCCGAAAGCCTGTCAAACTAGGCGCTACCTGGTCACTTCCGAGTAAGGAGTTAAAGAGTTTTTTGGGCGATGATTTCAAAAGCGATATCCAAGGTAGTATCCAGTGTAAGTTGGAGAAGGAAGTGTTTTTCCGCGGCTATAAATGCGCTAAAATTCTGGTTATGATCAAAACCAAGGGCGTGCATGCCATGGGGCCGCAGGTTCAATACAATGCCAATGGTCATTTCTACTACTCCCTAAAGTACGGCATTCCCATTTATCTGGAAATTAAAGGCAAGCTCACCCTTCAGCTTACCCAGCGAGCTGGTAAGTTGAAAATCACAATGCACGGGGAAGGCCCATTCTCCATCCGCTATATTCGCGATTATCTGCCCCCCAAATCCGAGGAGTGATGCGATGAGAAAGATCAATATCCAAGAGCTGGAAAAAGGCCCTGTTTATCTCCAAGAGGAGCGTCCGCCCCATCAGATTGACACTCAGGATCTCCCCTTTCGCATAGAAAAAAACGTTTGGATTGATTTGGAGTTCCGACGCCAAAAAAAGAATATCTTCGCTCTTGGCTCCCTTCGGGGGGAAATGATCACCAACTGTGCAAGGTGTTTGGCCGAATTTATTCTCCCCGTACAGATGCGAATTCAGGTGCGCTTTTGTCCGAAAGTTCCGCCCACCTCCACCCTCCAAGAGTTGAGCGAACAGGACTTGGATGTTTGTTATTATGAAAAGGATTTTATCGATGTGGACGCTCATATTCGGGAAAACTTCCTTCTGAGCCTCCCGATCAAGCCTTTATGCCAAGAGGATTGCGCGGGGTTGTGTCAGAGTTGCGGGCAAAATTTAAATCTCTCTTCCTGCACCTGTGCTCGCGAAAAGTCGTCTTTACCGTCTTCTCGGCTAGGAAATCTTCTAAAAAATCTCGACTTCTCTAAGCACTCTGCTAGCTAAGAGCCTTGGGGGCTAGAGAAGGGGGGGGAAGGGGATTGTGAGCGAGGAGAAGAAGGGGGAACCCCTTGCAGGGTTCCCTGAGAGACTTAGTCTCGAATTTGAACTCTCCATTCGTCTGAAATGCTCTTTACTTTGGGGGCGTACATTGCTTCTGCGTAGGTAGGGAGGGCGTGGAAGGCGCCTGGGATTTCCGCGCGCAGTTTATAGCTGATGGTGTGGGTGCCTTGCTGGAGCCAGCTGACGAAGAAGACCACTTTTTCGTCCCTTAGCTCCATATTGGAGCATAGGCCATTGGCGTAGGTATAGCCGCTTCTTAGCGCCACTGCTTCCATACCAGCTGGTTTTCTGTCCTCGAATACTAGGTATTCGTAGTTATTTTTGCTTTGGATGGTTAGGCGGACTTCCACGAGGTCACCGCTTTTTAAGGTGGCGCCCGAGGTTAGTTTTTGGCGTTGATACACCTGAAAGCGTACGGTACGCCCGTCCACTTTTTTGGTTTTTAGTTCGGGGATCAATTTGAAATATTCCCGTTTTACCAGGATTTCGTGGCCGGAGCCTTGGAGATTTTCTTCTTTGGTGAAGTACTCCAAAAAGACGCTGTAGTAGAGGCGGCCTTGCCCTTGTTTTTCGATGGTCAGAAGCTGTTTTCCTGTAGTGATTTCAGCGCCTTTGAGTAGGATTCTGTTTTCGAAAAAGAGCGCATTTTGGGGAGTGACCTGAATAGTTTTGATCCTTTTTCCTCCAAGTTGTATGTTTAGGGTGTAGTTGGCGTTTAGCTCTTTGGTGGCTTTTAAATAGTCGCTAAATGCATAGACGACATAGGCGGTGGCTTTGGTGGATTTCCATTGTCCTCCGATACGATTTTGAAGCAGCCATCGTACCATTTTGGGCAGTAGGTGGTGTTTGGGCTGGATTTGGCTGAAGGCTTTTAAGATGAAGGCGTTGGTTTCGATATCATCGTTCCACCAGTACCACCAGCCATTTTGTTCGGTTTCAAACCAGGCGATGCGGCCGGATTTATCCTCTTTGGCGAAGTCTTCTAGGTTTCGGCAGAGGACTTGGGCTTTTTGCTGTTGTCCCATGTTGTGGAGGGTGAGGGCAAGGAGGGCTTTGGAGAGGAGATTTAGCTCATCCCTTCGCTGGTAGACCAGCTCTAGATCTTTGAGGTTTGCTTTTTCGATATGGGAGAGCACCCAGAGGGTGTAGGCAAGGCGGTGGATGTGTTGGATGTGGGGAAGGGAGCGTTTTAGGTACCTTGTGGCTCGAGTGAGGACGGCTTTATTCACGGAGTAGCCGGCCTTGAGGGCGGTGTATAGGCCAAAGGTGACGTAGCTGCTCATATAGATATCGCTTCGGCCATATTTCCACCATCCCCACCCTCCGTCGGAGTGTTGGAAGTTGTAGAGGCGCTTTAGGCCAGCTTGCACTCGTTTGTTTAGCTCTTCGGTTTTTAGGGCGGGTATTTTGGAGCGGGGGTAGCGCCATAGGCCGCTAGCGAGGTAGCGGGTGTAGAGTTCCTTTCGTTTTTCCGCAAGAAACTCCAGGTTCATTCCCAATTCTTTGAGCGTAGCAGCGGTGATTACACTGGGTAGAAAGCGGCTCATGGTCTGTTCCACGCAGCCGTAGGGATAGGCGCTCAGGTATGGTAAGGCGTCCAGCATAGCGGAGGCGAGGGAGGGGGAGAGGACAATTTCCAGGCGGGCGGAGTCTTTTCGGATAGCTTGGGGGAGATGGATTTCCACTTTGGCTAGGGTTTCTTTTGGGGAGAGTTCCCCGCCTTTAGCGATTTGTTTGGAGATACCGTGGACATAGACGGGAAATGAGAGTTGTTGGGCGTCGCTTTCCGTATCGCTTAGGGCTGCCATTTGGATGCTTAGCTTCCCCGGGGCTAGGATGCGCACTCGCCAGTCCACCCGCTGATGGCCTTTGGGAGGGAGGGTGATCCTTTGCTCGGCGTTTTGGAGCAATTGGACCGAGGCGCCGTTGAGAAGGATTTTGCAGAGGATTTCCTTCGTTTGGGGCAGATAATTGTGGACAACTCCGGAGAGGACCACCTCATCCCGTTCAGTGAAAAAGCGGGGGGCCTGTAGGCGGAGGATAAGGTTTTTGCGGCTAATGCGCTCGATGGTTTTTTGCCCCACTTGGGTTTGGGATGTGATGGCTTTGGCGTGGATTTTCCAGGTGGTTAGGCTATCTGGTAGTGTGAATTCCACGCTGGCTTTGCCGGAGGAATCGGTCAAGACAAAGGGGTTCCAGTAGGCGGTATCGGCGAAATTTTTCCGCACTCGGGGTTTGACTAGGGAGCGGGGGCGGGGAGTTTTTTTTGCTGCGACGGCGTCTTTGGCGAAGCCTTTTCCTTTGAGCTCGGCTCGCTTCCCTAGCTCTTTGAGAGGGGCGGAGGGTGCGGATTTTGTCCGTCCAAGTCTCAGCAGTCCTCTTGGCGGCATGAGCTTTTGGGCGGCATTGATTTTAGCGCCTTCGAAGTTGGCGAATCCGCCTTCGTAGAAGCCTGGAGGGAGCCCATGTTTTGGGTACCCTAGGCTTGGTTGATAGTCTTTGAGCACGCCTTGGGATTGGAAGTTGAGGGAGTGGTTTGCGGAAGTTCCCTGAGCTCTTAGGCTTCCGTAGAAAAACTTTTTTACATTGGGGGCGTATTCGGATTGGAAATAGAAGATGGATTTATCCACCACAGCTAGGCTCACTTCGGTGGAAACGGGGCGGTTTTGGCTATCGTAGACTTCGAGGTTGAGGCGGACTTTTTGGCCGGGGCTGTAGGTAGGCTGATGGGTGCGGAGTTGAATGCGGAGGATTTTATCCTGTGGAGGGACGAAGACTTGGCGAATTTGTCTATAAATTTTGTTGTTGTAGAGGGTTTCTCCTACGAGGAAGAAGTTGGGCACATGGCGCTGGGTGATGGGAAGAGAGAAGACGGTCGATTTGCCCGGTATCCGCAGGACCTGGTACTGGGAAATCTGGCTAGAAAATTCTTCTGTGAGCAGCACCGCGGCTCCGGGGCGGGCCACGTTCACCATCACATGGGCCACTTCACCTTTTTTGTAATAACGCTTATCGGTGAGGATTTCCAGCTGTCCAAATCGGTAGTAGGTGCCGCTGAATTGGCTATTGACGAACCAGATATCTTTGGAGACGGTGAGGGGTTGTTGCCATTTGTCCTTGGTTTCGAAGACGAGTCGGAAGCGTCCGGCTTTCGGGGAGGAAAAGGAGAACTCCGCCTTTCCTTGTTTGGAGGTGGTGAGGGGGAAGGTGCGAACGAGGGTAAGGGTTTCCTTTTCGCTTTTGGCTCCGTGGTAGCGAACTTCATAGATTTTTAAGATCCCTTGGCTTTCTACAGGTTGGTAGGAGGCGGTCATGGTGTGGAGGGAAAACTCACCCTTATCGCCGGGGGTATAAAAACCTCGTTTGGCGAAGAGGTAGGCATAGAAGGAGTTTCGCGTGACCTTTACCTCGCCCATCCCTTGGATTTGCCTACGGCTTTCGTCCACCACTCTAGCTTGAATCACAAAGCGGTGGTCCCATTTTCCTCTCTTTTTGAGGAGGGAATCGGTTGCCCATTGGAGGGAGAATTCTCCCTTTTCATTGGTTTTTCCCGTACCCTGTAGGATCACTTCTCCCGCGTCATAGGGGCGGTAGTAGCGGTGGTAGCGATAGCTCCATTTTCTGTAGGAGCTCATCCAGTAGCCTTGTCCGTAGAGCCAATCCCACGGTGTGGAGGGGTAGTAGCTATGTTGGTAGTAGTAGCGGCGTACTGTGTAGAAGACTTTTGCTTTGGTCACCGGCGCGCCGAAGTAGTACTTAGCGCGGATGGTGGCTTGGATTTTGTTTCCCAGTCGCACTTGTTCTTGGGGGGCGAGCACCTCCACCTCAAATTCTGGTTTTTTGTATTCTTCCACTCGGAAACGGTTTCCCCGGGCATATCCATACGCGCCGTTGGAGAGGCGAAAGTAAATGAAGTAGGTTCCTAGGGCGGCCTTTTTAGAGAGGGTAAAGCTCCCTGCGAAGCCGCCGTTTGCATTGGTCATCAAAATGTTTTCATACACCTTTTTGCCCCGAGGGGAGTGAATCAGCACCCTGACTTTTTGGTGGGGGGCATTGAGGTAATGTCCATCTTTGTAGCGCCGCAGCCAGACACGGAAGTTTACCTTCTGAGCGGGGCGGTAGATGGGGCGGTCCGTCATCACATAAAAGCGATATTCTTGGCCAGAAGAGCTGCTGTATTGGTAAAAAGAGCCGTAGGGGCTTATGGCGTAGCGATTTCCTATCCATGCCGCCACTTCTATTCTGGAGTAGTTCGAGCTCTGACGGTTTTGTAGGGCTATGCCGTCCTTATCGGTGGTTTGGGTATGGACTTTGGAGTGACGGAGGTAGCGGCGGAGTAGGGGATGATAGGCGGAGTATTTTTCTTTGAATAAAACCTTGGCGCCGGGGACAGGTTCTCCGCTGATGCGGTTGACCACGTAGACTAGGATTTTTTTCTTACCGTTTTTTTGGATCAGTCCCAAATCGCTGACGATCCAGAGTTTGTATACAGCGAGCTGTTGGGTTTTGGCCTCTAGCAGATAAGCTCCCGTTTCTAGCGAAGGGAGAGTTAGTTTTTGCGAGCACCATCGATGGTCCTTTTTATCGGGAAGTTTGACCTTCCAAGAGCGAAATGGTGGTTCGGCGTATTTTAGAAACATAAAGGGATGGTGGTAGCTTAGGTTGCCTAGGACTGCCTGGTAGCTTTTTTGGCCGGAGCTGTTGAGGAATTCGTGGAGGCGGAATTTGGAGAGCTGGAGGTTGAGTTGGGGGATATTACGGGTGCTGATATTGATCTGCACTTTTTGGCCGGGCAGACTTTGGGGCAAATTGGGAAAATTTAAATACTCACGCTCCATAGCGCTTATATAAAACCTCGCATCGGAGGCCCATTTGGAATGGGGAAAATTCTTTAAAAGATTTTGAAAGTAGACTTTGGCTTTAAGAAATTGATATTTCCGCTGCTGGATCAACCCGGCGGCTATGTAAGCTTGGGGGAGGACCTTGGCTTTAGGGTAATTGCGAATGAGCTCATCTAGGTGGTAGAGAGTGTCCAGAAATTTGGGCAATTTTGGCCAAGTTTGGCGGAAGTTTGGAGCTGTTCGATGCAAGTACATGGCCCGAAGATAGCGGGCTTGCGCGGCTTGTTCCAGCAGTTTGGCTTGCTTGGCTTGGGTTTCGGCCTCTATGAGCAAAAATAAAACTCTCTTCTCCAGGGCCAATTTGGGAGAGTACTCTTTGGGAAACTTGGTGATAAAATCTAGTTTGATGGGCTTTCTGGGGTAGTAGCCGGAGAGTTTTTCCAAAACAGTGCTTAGGGCAAAATCCACTTCTACCCATTCTCGAATGAGGTCGCTGGCGGGTGATTTTTCCCGTCCGGCTAGGGTTAGGTAGACAATCCTTGCTTTCTGGAAGTATTCCACGGCTTTGCTGTAATCCTCTCGATAAGAGTAGATATAGCGTCCGCCTTGGACGTATCTTCCCCAGGTGATTTTGCCGTTTTTTTTGTATCCGTAGTGGGGTTTTTTTATTTTAATGTAGGCGAGGGTTTTCCACAGGCGTGCTTTCCAAATATTTTTTTGCATTTTAGCTAGGTATTGTAGGCCGAGGTTGGTGGCTTTATCGTACTCTCGAAGGCGCCATAAACATTTTGTTATGCGGAGTTTAATTTCTCCGTTTCGTTTGTGGTTGGGGAAGGCCTGGAGGTGTTTTTGGTAGAATTGGTAGGCTTTTTTATAGCTTTTTTCTTGGTAGAATTTATCGCCTTTTTTTAGATCATTGCCTTCTTGTAGGCGAGCGGCGTCGCTGATTTGTGGCAGAAGCAGCGCCAAGGATAAAAGGCTTAACAGCAGTCCGCGTTTGCAGTAAATTTTTCCCATTCTAAATCTCCCGTCATGTTAGAATTTTTTGATTTTTTAGGCCTTTTTATAACAGAATATTTTTTCAAGCTAATGCACTTAGACCCAAAGTTTCTAGAAAAGTTTCCGAAAAAGGCAATATTTGTTTTTATTTTTGTGTTGGCTGGGTTTTCCAGGCAAAGTAGCCATACAGCCCACAATGCAGGATGGTGCTACAGAGTAAGGCGATGGGGATGAGGAGAGGGTACCACCCAAGGCCAAAGAGGAGTGTATTTCCTAGAAGAAAATAAGTGAGAATGAATATTAAGTTTAGCGTTAGGATGGTTTTATATTGATTCCATGCAAGCATCCAGCCGGCAAAAAAGGTGAGGATAAAATACACAAAGTGCCAGAGGCTGAGGAAGAGGAAGATCCAGCGAAATAGGGTTAGATTTTCCGGGTTTACTTTTCCCGTTCCCCCGATCCAATTTAGCAGCCATGGAAGTGCCATGGCCACGGTTCCTGTTCCTAGGATTAGCCATCCGTAGGTTTTGGGGACGTATTCTCGCATAAGGGAAGGCAGCAAGAATTTTCCTTTTTTGGCCACTTCTTTTGAGATTTTAGCTCGGCAGATATCCACAGCGGGCAGGGCGCTGATTTGAAAGAGGGTGGTAGCTATGCGGAGGGAGTAGTAGAATAGGGAGGCCACACCTTGGGGGAAGAAGGAGAGGAAATAGTTGTTGGCGTAGGGCAATAGAGTTTGGTAGAGACTTTGGGAGATATGGATCAGGATGCTATTTTTTAGCATTTCTTTTCCCCAGGGGTGGGACCATTGGGGGAGGTGTAAGGGGATTTTAAGGCGTTTTGTGTAGAGTAGGGTGCAAAGGGTAGCGGAGAATTCGCCTAGAAGGTAGATTTTTGCTAGCCAAACGATATTGGCTTCGTGGTTAAGCCAGAGGTAGAGCAGTCCAGAGAAGTGGAAGTAGGAGGGGAGGCCTTGGAGGAGGTAGGGGAGGGCAAAGTGCATTTCGCTTTGGAAGAGTCGGATATTCAGGGCGGTGATGGGGGAGAGGAGTAGAATGGGGATGAAGTAAACCAGCAGCTGAGAAAAGAGTTTTTGTCGATGGAGGTCCAAACCGGGTAGAAAGGTTAAGAATACTTTTTGTCCTAGAAAAGCGATTGTGGTTAAGGTTCCTCCCACGAGTATTAGATAGCTCAGGCTAAAGCCGTATAGCTGGTAGGCCAAGGGGGTGGATTCTTTTTTGACCCTGTGGTAAAAAAACATAAATTGACCAACCAGTATGGTAGGCAGTAAGGACAGGGCACTGATGGAGGAGAGGAGCAGGAAGTAGACATCCATTTCTGCGGAGGTGCGGAAGAGTTTAAAAAAAAGGAGGAAATTGAGCAGTCGTATTCCGGCTTGGGCGCCTAAAATGAGGTGCAGGTAGAGGGTAGAAAGGTTCAAGTGGAGGCTGCCTTTTAAAAACTATCTTGACAACGGTCGTTTGACTGGTATAATGAGACGGGAGTTCGGGTCCATAGCTCAATTGGTAGAGCAGCGGACTCATAATCCGCGGGTCGCAGGTTCGAGTCCTGCTGGACCCATTTTCCCTTGAGTTGAGAGCTGTATATTTTTGGGATTGGGAAAGAGGGTGCGTTCCCTCCCCCTTTGCGGGAGTTAGGGAGGGGGTTTTGGTTATTTATTCCAGGATTCGATGAGGGCGATGAGGACCTCATCGAGGTTGCTGAGATTTTTTAGTTCTGGCAGACGCTCTTTGGCTAGGGGATAGTTTTGGGATTGGATGCAGCTTTCGAGGTATTCGTTAAAGGTGTCTTGCAAGCAGGGTAAAAGTCCAGTTTGTTTGCCCAAATCTAGGGCAGCGGTGTAGAGCCAGGATGCTTTGTTCCATTTTCCTTGGCGGCGCAGTATTCTAGCGAGTTGAATCATTGCTTGGGCTAGGGCTTTGGTTTCCAATTCTCCATCGCCTTGGTCGAAGACATTTTCTATCCACCAATGCACGCCTCCTTGGAGGTTTTCGAGGGAGTAGAGTTGTTGTTCACTAAGGGAGTGATCCAATCCGAGGGCGTAGGAGATCAGTTGCTCATAGGTTTTTTGAGCTTGCAGAGTGGCGTTATTTTCCTCGAGGGCTTGGGCCAAGTGGCTGAGGGCGAGGAGGTTGGCTGGATCTTGAGACAACAGCCGGCGGTAGCGAAGGATGCGGGTGGCGGGGCCTTCTCTTTTGTGCAGGGAGACGGTGTAGTGGGAGGTGGTTTCTCTTGGATCGGAGACAAGGGTAGATTCGGCGATGGAGGCTTCATCAGGGATGACCATGCCTCGTTTTTCGAGTTCGCCGCGCACCTTATGGAAAAGGGAGGTGACTTTTTTTTCGGCAAAGGTGGCGGGGTGGAGCTGTTGCAATTTTAGCAAGGTTTCGTAGCTTTTGAGTAAATCCTCTCGTTCTTCTTTGTTTTTGCCCGTCCAATAGTAAGCTTTGGCTAGGTAAAAATAGGCCTCCCATAGGCAGGGGTTATTCACGATGGCTAAATTTAAATGGGAAATGGCTTCTTCCACCAATCCTTCTTGAAGTAATTCTTTTCCTTCTTGAAATGCTTCTACCATGAATGGTTGACCGCCTTTCTATTTAGGTTTGTTGTCCGGAAAAGGTTGCACTTGGGCAAAGCCTGCGGAGATTTGGGGATAGTTTTTGAGCAGGCGCTTTATATCTTCCACAAATTTTTGGAAATAGGCTTCATTTTCCTGGGTGTACTGGAAGGTGATCACGGTGTTTTGGGAAGAGGCGGTGAGGCCATTTGTGGTAGTGCTTTGGCTAAGGATGTTTTTCACCTCTTCGAGGGAGGGGTACCTATCCTCTGGTTTTTTGGCAAGGGCTTTTAGGATAAAGTCATTGAGATCTTGAGGTATGGCAGGATTGAGTACTTTTGGGGGGGTAGGTTGTTTGCTCAGGTGCATATGCAGGATTTCAAAGCTATCTTCTGAGTCAAAGGGTAGGGATCCGGTGAGCATTTCATAGGCAACGACTCCGAGGGCGTATAGATCGCAGCGTCCATCAATTTCTTTGTTTTGGATTTGTTCTGGAGACATATAGGGCGCTGTGCCGATGATTTCGTTTTCTTCTTTGAAGGGATCGCCTTTTTCCATGCGGGCGATGCCAAAGTCCATGAGTTTCACTTGCAGCGATTTATCCACCATAATGTTGCTTGGTTTGACATCGCGGTGGATAATTCCTTTGCTATGGGCGTAGGCGAGGGCGTTGGCGGTTTGGATGAGGATGGTGCGGGCGGTATCTGGGTCGATGCGGCCGGAGGTAGTGATCACTTTCTCCAGGGTCACTCCCTCCAGGTATTCCATCATGATAAAGTAGGTGGCATAGGCGTATTCGGTGTCGTAGATTTCGACGATATTTGGGTGGGTGAGGGAGGCGATGATTCTAGCTTCGTGTTTAAATCGCTGGGTAAATTCCTCATCAAAGGCCAGTTGATGATCCAGCATTTTGACCGCCACGGTTCGTTGGAGCATTGGGTGGTAGGCGCTGTAGACGATGCTCATACCTCCGCGGCCTAGTTCGCGGAGGATTTGGTATTTTCCGACGGTTTTGGAGATCATGAGGTTGGATTCGGAGAGGCGTTTGGCTAGGATTTCGGTGAGGAACTTGGCGATGGAGGGGTGTCTTGTCACGAGGCTTTGGAAGACTTTTTTGGTGATGACGATGCATTTTACCGGCGTGATGGCGATCACATCCGCGGTGCGAGGATCGCCGGTGAGGAGGGCCATTTCTCCGAAGAATTCTCCCTCGGAGAGTCGAGCGACCATAGTTTCTCGGCCTTGTTTATCGCAAATGGGGATTTTGACCTCACCTTCTACGATCATATACATGGCATCGCCGGGTTCCCCTTTTGAGATAATTTTGTCCCGAGGCGCATATTCTGCAACGGTTAGGTGTTCGGCTAGTTTTTTAAGGTAGCCGGGGGGAACTCTTCGAAAAAGTTCCGTTTGTTTTAGATTTTCTAAGATATTCACAGCGCCTCCTTGTGGAAAGTGTGGAATTTCAATTTTGTTTAATTTTGCTATTTTTTTGGATGCTCTTTTTATTCTTGCGACGGATCCACAACCAGAGGTGGGGAGCTTATGAATAGGCTTTGGGGGGAAAGGTCTGTTGTGTTTTCTTTTTCATCCTAAGTGAACTTTTTTCGAAAATCAAGTTTATAGGTTTTGTTTTTCGATTTCTTTTTGGATTTCCTCTTTCACACGCACCAAGGCATGATATTTTGGTGAGGAGGGGGTGAGTTCGGCCAATCGTTCTTGGATTAGGCGGAGAGCTTCTTGGAAGCGTTTGATTTGGATATTGGCGATCACCATCCATTCGAAGAACATTTCTTCCTCTTGGCGATCGTGGGGTTTGCGGTGTCTGAGTAGGATGGTGATATGTTTAAGAAAGCGGGTGTAGGCATCGATGGCTTTTTGTTCTTCCAGTTTTCCCTCTTGGATTTTTTTCTGGGCTAGTTCAAAGTCTCCATTTTCTTTGGCTTTTTGTGCTTGGGTGTTGCAGATATACATGCGTTTCATATAGGCTTTGCCTAGGTGGTAGAGTACTTTGACGATTTCATAGCGAATCAGGGTATTGGTGGGGAGGATTTTTAGTCCTTCGTTCCAGACCTGGATGGCTTCTTCAAAATCTTCTGCTCGGACGTTTGGTTTGCTGATGAGGCGATCGTAGATACTTCGTCCTCGGCGCAAATACTTGTTGGATTGGATGGTTTTGTATTCCATGGAGTCCATATCATACTCCACGCCTTTTTGTTCGGAGGCGCAGGAGGCCAATCCGATTAGAAAGAGGGGTATCCAGTATCTCATCGCCATCTTTCCTCCTTTATTCTGAGAGAGTACGGTAATTTCAGCGTTTGCGGGTGTATTTTCATTTAGAGAAGAAGTGGATTTTGTCGGTTTTTTTGGATTTTTGCAGGCGTTCTAGTCTTTGGGGTTCGAGGGTTAGGTAAATGCTTTTATTGTGGTAGAGCAACACTTTGCCGGGGGGGGCTTTTTTGGGTTTATGGACGTATTTGCGTAGGGTGTAGTTTACCTCGCCTCTGCCGGTTTTTCGGAGTTTGCTATAATGTAGGGCTAAGGTGGCTGCGTCGCGTATAGTTTCGGGGGGGAGTGTGGGGAGGTTTTTGGGGCAGACCACCACCACATGGCTACCGGCGTGGTGTTGGACGTGGAAGAAGTAGTGGTAGCTTTTTGCTACTTTTAAGGTTAGTTGATCGTTGGAGGTGGCATTTTTTCCTACTAGGATGGGGTAGCCTTCTTTGGAGGTAAATTCCCAGTAGGGCGAGGGGGAGGCGGATTTTTTGGGGGAAGGT
>RFKQ01000047.1 GCA_003694635.1 Planctomycetota bacterium | reverse complement strand
TAAGATGTCCCAAAACGATACATACTTACTAAAAATAATTTTACTTTTGTTTTTAGATTTGTTTTAAGAGTAAGCAAAAGCGGGATATTATGATCTAGCTTATTAAGACATGGGGTTAAAAAAATAATATAGAGAAGGGGAGAATACGGGGAGGGAAAGCGATGAATGAGGAGTTTGAAAAAAATTTTTCTCAAAGTATAATTGAAAAATAAATGGAAAAAAATACAAAATTGGAAAAA
Source organism: Planctomycetota bacterium (assembly GCA_003694635.1). Classification (GTDB taxonomy): domain Bacteria; phylum Planctomycetota; class J132; order J132; family J132; genus J132. The sequence continues at coordinate 7,449 of RFKQ01000047.1, read as the reverse complement.
TTCAGCGTAGAGAAGCAGACAGATAGAGGAGAAAATCTGCCGGATTTGTATTGGAATTTGGGGATTCCTCAGAAAGGAGAGAAGCTGGTGATTCATCCCCCAAAGATTTTAGAAACAAGGGTAGTATTTGAAAGTCGCAAACTCAAGGTAATCGAACAAGATTTAGAGTTTAGCAATGGTTATCGGGAAACTTGGGAGTATGTGGAGTTGAAAAGCAAGGGAGGGGTGCAGGTGATGCCTTTGAAATCTGATGGTAAGGTGGTGATGGTACGGGAATACCGGGGCGCGGCGCAGAGGTATGTTTTGCGTTTTCCCACTGGTTCGTTAGAGGGGGAAGAGTCTCCGGAGCAGGCGGCGTTGCGGGAGTTGAGAGAGGAGACGGGATATACAGCTAGAAGGCTACATCTTCTCAAAGAACAGCGTTCTTCTAGCACGTATTTTCGAGGGGTATTTTCGATTTATCTTGCGTTAGATTTGGAGTTTGTAGGCTGTAGGAGGGATTTAGGCGAATGTGATATGGAAGTTTTGGAGTTGCCTTTAGAAGAAGTATTTGGGATGGCATTGCGTTTAGAGATTGAAAGTCCGCAGACGGTGTATTCTATTTTAATGTTGCACCATTATCAGCAGCAGAGAAAAAGTTTTTTATAAAAAATATGCAGTGAGGGCGAGATGTGAAAAAAATGGAGGAGAAATCGATGGATAGTCATTTGCTGCGTCCGTATAATTTTTTGCCAAAAAAAGAATTGCGTTCTTTTTTGGGGCAAAACTTTATTATAGATCCGATGTTTTTACGCTCCACAGTTCGTCTTGCGCGCCTGCAGTCTGAGGACATGGTATTGGAGTTTGGTACGGGTTTAGGGGCTCTTACCTATTATTTAGCTCCTGTGGTTCGGGGGGTGTTTACGGTAGAGATTTCTGCTAGGCTGTTAAAATTTGCCCAAAATTTTTTAAAATCTTATTCCAATGTTTATTTTTGCTTGGCGGATGCTTTACGCAACAAAAATTCCTTAAATCCGGCGTGGATAGACGCGTTTGGCGAGGTACATTCTCTATCTAAACCTTTTGTGGTTGTGGCCAATTTACCCTATCAAATTGCCTCTTCTTTGATTGTTCTTTTGCTGCGCAGACACTTTGAGGAGGCACCGTTTGCATTAAAGAGAATGTTGGTGTTGGTGCAAAGGGAGGTGGGGGAGCGTTTTTTAGCGAAGCCAAATCAAAAAAATTACGGTAGGCTTTCGGTGATGGTGCAATCTATGGCGGTGGTGCGAAGGGTAAAGCTAGCTCCGCCAAATATTTTCTGGCCAAGGCCAAGGGTGATGTCTGCGTTAATGGAAGTTATTCCCCGCAAAGGAGTGGAGGGAGGTGGCTTGAGCTATTTGGATAAGTTGGTTCGTTTGGCCTTTACTCATCGCAGGAAAAAGCTAGGCTTCAATTTAGCCCCGCTAGCTTCTTCTATTCGGATACAGTCTTTATGGGAGGAAGTGGGGATAGATCCTTCTCAGCGTCCGGAGGAGATATCGGTACAAAAGTATCTTCGTTTAGCGCTGTTGTGGAAAAAGTTGGAGGATGGGTAGAGAAGTGCAGTTTTTTCTTGATATATTTTTCTACGGCCAATTGGTAGGCTCTTGAAAGCAGAGAGGGAGTATTGGTGGATTATCAGAGGGTTTACCGGTTTATTCTCTCACAGGGTTGGTTAAGCGAGGTGGTTTTAAAAAGGGCCATTGAGCAGTATAGAAATGTTTTCAAACAGCTTACTTTTCCCCAAATGCTTGTTCAATATCGCTATATTTCTCGGGAGCAGGCACAGATTTTGGAGAGTTATATTCAGAGTTTTTCCACCGCAAGTTCGCAGGGAAACAAGGCCATTACGCGCTCATCGCCTCAAGCCTTTCCCTCCAATTCTTTGCCAGAGGAAGAGGAAAAATTCATTGGTTTTCAGGGGGGCAATTTCGAGAAATATACTATTAAAAAAATAATTGGTGAGGGGGCAATGGGCAAAGTATTTTTGGTGGTGGATGAGGATTTAAAACGCCTTTCTGCGATGAAGATTTGTATTCATCAAAGCGCCCACCATCTTAGCCGTTTTGTCCAGGAGGCTCAGATTATAGGCCAGCTGGAGCATCCTCATATTGTTCCTATATACGATGCTGGAAAGACTTCAAATGGGCAGATTTATTTTACCATGAAGTATATTGAGGGGGTTTCGTTTGCATCTGTATTGGAGAAAATTGCGAAGGGGGAGAAGGAATACCAGAGTAAATTTTCTTTGAAGCGGCGTTTGGCGATTTTTTGTAAGGTATTGGAGGGGATGGGTTATGCTCATTCGAAGGGGATTATTCACAGAGATTTAAAACCGGAAAATATTATGATTGGGCAGTTTGGGGAGGTATGGATTGTGGATTGGGGTATGGCTAAGATTTTGCAATCGGAGTTTTCCTCTAGCGAGGAGGGTGAGGAGAGAGCGACCGCAGCGTTAGCGGGGATTTCTCAGACTCGTACGATTGCTGGGGGCATCACAGGCACCCCGGCGTACATGGCGCCGGAGCAGGCTCGGGGTCAAAATCACCTTCTTACAGAGCGCACGGATATTTATGCTTTGGGTGCGATACTTTATGAAAATTTAACCTTTAAGCCGCCTTTTTTAGGCAAGGATATTCATGCGAGTTTGCTAAAAGCTGCAGAAGGGAGGTATCTTCGTCCTCGTGTAGCGGCTCCCCATCTTGAAATTCCGCCAGCTTTAGAAGCGATCGTTCTAAAAGCGATGGCTATTCGTCCGGAGGATCGCTATTCGGATGTTCAGGAGTTTTTGTTGGACATTCAGCGTTTTTTAGATGATAGGCCTATTTCTGTTTATACGCCGCCGTTTAGGGAGAAGGTTCGTCGATTTTGGCGGCACAATAAATGGGTGATTTCTATCTCCGCTTTGATTTTGATATTGATTGTAGCATTTAGTTATATTCTTTTAGATCAGGCTCGGCAGAAAATGCGTCAGGAGCGAGAGAGGCGGAAGGAGGCAGAGAGGCGTCGGCAGGAAGAGCGCATGCGAAGGATAGCGGAGCAAAAGCGTCTTTTTGAGGAGAAGCAGCGGCGGCTTGCCGAGCGGAAGGCTCGTCAGGAGTTGGAAAAGCGGCGCCAGCTGGAGGCAAGGAATCGTCTTCTTATGGAGAAGAGGATGGCGGCGTATGCTCCCTATATTTTCGCTAGGGATCAGATGCTACGGGATATGAGTTTTCGCCACCTAAAGGAGGTGGTTATTCCCTATTTAAGGAAAGCTTTGAAGATTTACCCAGAGTTTCATCAAGCTAGGTTGGATTTGATCAAAATTTATTTATATTTATTTCGCAAATCTCAGGCAATGGTGGAGATTCTTTATTTAGTGAACACTGTGTTTAAAAACAAGGCGCCGCTACTTGGTAGTGCTTTTGGGATGTTTAATCTAGGGGGTGGAATTGGGTCAGGTGCAAAAAAAGGAGTGGAAATTCCAGACGAGTACCGTCCGAAGAATTTGCCTAAAGTTTATTGGTTAACTCTAAAGTTGCTTTTTTATATCGGGAGGCAGGATTTTCCTTTGGCCAATAGGGAAATCAAAAAAATTTTAGCTCTACCGGAGGGGCGAACTTGGGAAATTCGCTATCTAGAGGCAAGTTTGCTTTTTTGGCAGGGAAAGGTAGAGGAGGCGGAAAAATTATTTCGACGGTTGATAGAGCTCTACCCACGTTTACCTTTTTTTTACCTTCAGTTGGGAGAGATATTAGCTCAGTACAAAAAGCGGCCGAAGGAGGCGTTAGAAGTGTATCGCAAGTTGATGAAGACGGATCCCACTTGCCACACCTTATTTCGCAATCTAGCGAGAATGTTTTTCAGAATAGGACAGGAGAAGATCAACAAATGGCGCCAAAATAAGAAATGGATTGCGGAGGGTTTAGCGGATCTTTTAAAAGCATTTCGCTATATCATCAAGATGTTGAATTTGGAGCCCTCTAGTTCGTCTGGGCAGAATCTTCAGCGGAATATTATTTCAGCGTTAGTATATCTATTTCGTCAGGACAGCTCTTTTGTGGAAACCGCTCGCTTTATTCAAAGTATTTGGGCTATGGGAAGGCGTGAGGGGGGGAGACTGCGGCGAGAGGTGGCGTTGTTTATTTGGGCCTATGCGAGCGAGGGGCCCAACAAAGAGTTGGCAAATTTTTGCAGAAAATATTACCTCAAGGAGGCGGAGAGGTATTTGCGTTCTTATTTTCAAAAGCATCCAGAGGATTTGGACAATATTTTATTGAGGAAAAAGTCAAAGTAGTGGGGAGAGATTCGCCAAATCATTGTGGAACCTAGAAAAAAATTTCAGAAGAAAGGCGGTTTTATTTTTTAATTTATTCTAGAGTAGGAAGAACATCGGTAAGAAACATACAGCCGGGAGAGTGGGTGAAGTAGAGGGGGATTTTGCTATTTTTTACAGCTAGAAGGGCGCTAACTCCGCAGGCCCAGAAAACGGGAACTTCGTCGGGTTGGACCTCTACGGCATCCCCAAAATCTACTTGATTTAGGTTAGATATGCCGATTTCTTTCGGGTTTCCAATATGAATTGGCTCACCATGACCAAAAGGAAATTTTTGGGTGATATCAATTGCTGCCTCCACTTGATTTTTGGGGATAGGGCGCATACTGACCACCAAATTTCCTTTAAATCTGCCTGCGGCTTGGGTGGGGATATTGGTGATATACATTGCGACATTTTTTTTCTCTTGGATATGGCGCAGGAGGATACCGGCTTGTATTAGAGCGCGCTCAAAACTAAAGCTACAGCCGAGCAGAAAGGTGGAGATGGAGTCGTCCCAATAGGGAAGGATGGAGGGGGCGGTAAAGTTTTTGTGATGGAAGTGGACGTTATAGAGGGGGACATCGGTGCGGATATCGCCGAGAGGGGCGAAGAGGTGGGGGCGAAATTCCCCCGCTGGCAGCCACTCGAGGAGGGGACAGGGGCGGGGATTTTGCTGGCAGTAGTCGAGAAATTCGTTCGCGTAAACTTGGGGGATGGCTATTAGATTGGCTTGGATGCAGTTTGGTGCTAGGCCTGCGGTGGGTTTTTGCCAGAGGTTGGTTCGGATATGGAGGCGGATTTGGTGGACAAGTTTTTGAATTTTGCGTCGATTTTGGAGGGAGTTGGGAGGAATTTTTTCTATTTTTTGATTGAGTTCTTCCACGGAGGGAGGGGGGGGAGGGCTTTGCCAGCCACCGCCGCCTGGGGTATGGATTTCAATGGCATCTTGCGGTTGGACTTCTATGGTGCAGGTGGGGGGAAGAGGTTGGAGGATGGTTTTTGATTTCTTTTGTTTTATCCATAGATTGAGCCCGGCTTTGCCGCTTTCTCCTCCTTGCATTCCGTAGGGGGGGATACGTCGCCGGCTGGTGAGGAAAGAGACGGTGAGGGATTGGCTAAATCGGATTCTTTTGATGATACCATTTCCGCCGCGGTATTTTCCTTGTCCTCCGCTGTTGTTTCGGATATGTATTCGTTCGATGCGCGCGGGGTATCGACTTTCGAAGATTTCCGGATCGGTGCATCTAGTATTAGTCATATTTGATTGGACTGCATCCACCCCATTTTGTCTAGGTGTGGCCCCCGTACCGCCGGCAATGGTTTCATAGTAGCCAAAGGTTTTGTTGCCGAAGCTGAGATTGTTCATAGTTCCTTGGCTAGCCGCTGTGGCTTGGAGGGCTCCAAGGAGGGCGTCGCAGATTCGCTGTGAGGTTTCCACATTTCCTCCAACGACAGCTACTTCTTTTGTGGGGTTGAGGAAGCAGCCTAGGGGAATATGGATTTGAAGTGGGCGCAGGCAGCCGGAGTTGAGGGGAATATCTTCTTGCAAAAGGGTGCGGAAGACGTAGAGTATTGCGGCTTTGGTGATGGCGGTATTTGCGTTTAGGTTGCTGTGTTCATCTTGGGGGCTGGTTCCGCTAAAGTCAATGATAGCTTCGTCTTCTTTAATATGGATATGGACTGAAATTTTTAGCCCATTGTCCATTTTGTCCTCAAAAAAATAATTTCCATTTGGATAGGTGAGTAGGAGTTTGCGAACCTTTTGTTCCGCGGCTTCTTGGATATAAGACATATAATTTTGGAGTATATTCTCTCCATATTTTTGAACAGCTTCTTGAAGAAGGTGAACGCCTTTGGTGTTGGCGGATACTTGGGCTTCTAGGTCGCTGATACGCTCGTTGAGATCGCGTACGGGGTAGGGAGCTTGGGTGAGAAGTTGCTGAAGTGCTTCATAGCGAGGTTTCCCTTGGTCAATGAGTTTAAAATTTTCGATGAGGACGCCTTCTTCTTGGAGAGAGGTAGAAAATGCGGGCATTGAGCCTGGGACAATGCCACCGATATCGGCGTGATGTCCGCGGTTGGCGACAAAGAAGGCGAGTTTTTTGTTGTGAAAAACGGGGGTGATGGCGGTGATATCGGGTAGATGGGAGCCGCCTTGAAAAGGGTGGTTGGTGATGTAGGTATCCCCGGGGCGAAGGTGAGGCTGGGTTTGCAGAAGGTACTTGACAGTTTCTTCCATAGCACCTAAATGGACGGGAATATGAGCGGCATTGGCGATGAGTTCGCCTTTTTTGTTAAAGATGGCGCAGGAGAAATCCAAACGTTCTTTGATATTGGTGGAAAATGCGCTTTGTTGTAGGGATTGTCCCATTTGTTCGGCGATAGAGGAGAAGAGTTTAGAGAAGATTTCCAACTGGATAGGATCTTTTTGGGGAGCGTAGGAGGGAGTGGAGATTTGAGTGCTAGTCAAAAGTAGGCTTCCATTCTCTAAGACCTCTGCCTTGAAATCTGGTTCGATCACAATGCTAAGATGGGGGTTGAGGATAAGGGCTGGTCCTTGGAGTTTTTGTTTAGCCCGGAGGTGTTCCCATAGGAAAATAGGGGATTTTTGAAATCGGTCGACAAAGAAGATTTGGGTATAATCGCAGGGCTGAGGTGCATGGTGAGAAGAGGAAAGAGTGGGGAGAGGGGGAAGGGGGTTTTTGCCAATGGCTTTGAGTCGTAGAGCGACAAGTTCGATAGGTCTAGCTGGGTGGAGGTGCCCAAATTTCCGTTTGTGGTATTCTTCAAAAAGTGGGATAGGGGACTTGTCTTTTCGATAGGGTATGGTGATTTCTGTGGCTTGCCCTTGGTATCGCAAATCCAGATATGGCTGAAAAATTTTCTTTTGTAGGTTGGTATAAACTTGAAGCTCTTTATCTAGTTTTTTCTGTAAATCTTCAAAAATTTTTTCAATTTTGGTTTGTACTTCTTTCCATTGAGAAGGGGTTATAATTTCTTGGAAATGATATTCTCGATGAAGTTGTACATCAGCCAGTCCCATGCCCAAAGCGGAAAAGAGGGAGGCAAAAGGGTGAATGATAATTTTGGGAATACGAAGAAGCCTAGCGATAGCGCAGATATGTTGGCCTGCG
>RFKQ01000046.1 GCA_003694635.1 Planctomycetota bacterium | reverse complement strand
GGTAGAGGGGGGGGGGGGGGGGGGGGGAAGTTTTTGTTGGCAGAGGGGGCAGAGTTGGGCCGCTGTCAACTCCACTTCCTTTTGGCAATGTTTACAGAACTGCGTTCCCATAGCAGGGCTATCCTAACATTTCAAAAATTCAAAATTCTTGAAAAAAATATTAAGATTATATGATATCACAAAACCCTTTTGAATACAAGCCCAAAGGTTGAGAAATTTGTCGGTTTTGACGGATTTATTTGTGTGTCCATTTTTGCATTAGATTTGGAGGTAGAGGGGAGTTGAAAAAAACATTTGCACTTATCTATTGACTTTAGGGAGAAATGTGATAGAATTTTTTTCTCATTTTAGCGAGCTTTTTATCTTCTCTCATCTCAGCAAGGTGAGGAGAGCCGAGAGTTTAGGATACGTGGTAGATAGAGCGGCTACGCCGAGCAAATGGGAGGGCGGAAACGGCCCGGATTTCAAATTGGTAGAGCTTGCTCTATGGCTGGAGTGGAGGGCCATTTGTGTTCTACGAGATGTCCAGGAGGGAGAGGACTCGTGGATTGAGGAGGGGATGATTGTATTAGTGGTCTTATATTTTATTAATATTTGAGAAATTGCGTGCTCTGTTCTATATAAGGAGTGAGTTCGCCGAATATGAAGTTGAAAATCTTCTCTGGAAGCGCTCATCCGGATTTGGCGGAAAACATTGCCAGGCGCATTGAAAGCCCTCTTCTAGAGGATGTGCTTGGGGAGGCGACTTGCATGCGTTTTCCAGATGGGGAAATCAGCATCAAAGTGCAAACGGATGTACGCGGCTCCGATGTGTTTATTGTCCAGCCCACATGCCCGCCGGTCAATGATCATTTAATGGAGTTGTTTATTTTAATTGATTGTTTGCGCCGCGCCTCTGCCCATAGAATTACGGCGGTGATTCCCTACTTTGGCTATGCGCGTCAAGATCGCAAAACGGAGGGGCGGGTACCTATTTCTGCCAAGCTTATCGCCAATCTCATCACAAAAGCTGGAGTGGATCGCATTTTGACCTTGGATCTTCATGCGGGACAAATCCAAGGCTTTTTTGATATTCCGGTGGACCACCTTTATGCGCGCAAGGTTTTGGTGAAATACTTCCGCTCTCTTGGGCTAGAGGACATCGTGGTGGTCAGCCCGGATGTGGGCGGCATTCGCATGGCCAGAGCGTATGCTAGCCGTTTGAAGGCGGAGTTTGCCACGGTGGATAAGCGTCGCAGCGGTGGGAGTAAGGTGGAAGCCTTCAATGTAATCGGCAATGTGGAGGGGAAAAATGTTATCCTGATCGACGATATGATCGCCACCGGTGGTTCTGTGGCTGCGGCGGTGGAGCTTATGAAGGAGAAAGGAGCCAAAAAGATTTATCTAGGAGCCACCCATGGGATCTTTTGTGGAAATGCCCTCGAGCGTCTTTCCGCTTTACCTATTGAGGAGGTTGTGGTCACCAACTCTGTGCCTCCTAGAGACAGCTATCCCCCCAACTTTAGGGTTCTTTCTGTGGCTCCACTTTTTGCGGATGCCATTCTTCGCATTCATAAAAACCGTTCTGTGAGTGCTTTGTTCCACGATGATGTGGAGCAAGAGTAGAAAGCTGTGTTGGCGAGCTGTTTTAAAACGCCGGGGACCGGTGGCATTTTGTTTTTTTTTGAGGAAATGGTTTATTCTTCTTCACTCAGTTAAGGGTGCTTGCTATGGCAACTTTTAAACTTCAGGCGCAATTGCGCGATCGTTTGGGTAAGCGTTCGAGCAACAAGCTTCGCAAAGAGGGGTGGGTGCCCGCGGTGCTTTATGGGGGCGGTGAGGAAAATCTTCACCTGCGTGTTTTGGAAAAAGAAGTCAAAAAAATTCTAGCCGAAAAGGCTCAAGAGCTATTGCTAGAGATTGAGGGGAAGAAGCACGAGGCCCTTGTGCAGGAAGTGCAATGGGACACTTTTGCGGAGAGAATTTTGCATCTTGACTTTCTCAGAAAGCCTAGGGAGAATTAGGTTGGAAAACAGACTCTTCGTGGGATTAGGCAACCCCGGGGCCCAATATCACAAAACCCGCCATAATTTTGGCTTTATGGTGGTGGATGCGTTTGCGGAAAAATGGCAGTTCCCCCCTTTTCAGCGCCGGTTTCGCTCTCTCTTGTCGGTAAAAAATATGAAAGAGGTGCGGGTTTTTCTGCTCAAACCTCAGACCTACATGAATTTAAGCGGCCATTCTGTGGGGGAAGTGAGTCGGTATTATAAGCTGGCTTTGTCTGAGCTACTGCTCATCTACGACGATCTTGACCTACCTTTGGGCAAGATAAAATTGCGCTCCAAAGGTGGCTCCGGAGGCCATAAGGGAGTAGAAAGCGTTCTCCAAAGCTTAAGAACTCAATCCCTAAGCCGACTGAGGTTAGGGATAGGGCGCCCGGCCAATCCCCATCTGGATACCAGCACTTACGTGCTTGCCCCCTTTCTCGAAGAAGAGCTGGAGCTTGTCCAAGAGGTCATCCAGCGCGCCGTTGAGGCCATGGAGACTTGGTGTTTCCAAGGAATCGTGGCAGCGATGAATCAACACAACCGATCCTGAGATGGAAAATGTAGAGTGGTAGAGTTGTTTTTAGAGTGGTAGAGTTGTTTTTTTTGATTAACCAAAACGTAAGAAGGAGTGAAAAGATTTGAGGCTATATGAAGGTTTCTTCTTAATAGACAGCAACGAGGCTAGTCGAAATTTAGACGCCATTTATCAAAATATTGAGGAGATCTTAAAAAAGTACGGGGCGGAAATCGTCCGCAGTGGAAAGTGGGCGGACCGCAAGCTAGCTTATGAAATCAAAGGGATCAAGCGGGGGACCTATTTGCTTTTTTACTTTTGTCTCGATCCCCAGAAACTGGAAGAGGTGCGCCGAGAATTTCGCATCTACGAGAAGGTGGTGCGGGTGATGTTCCTTCGCGAGGAGCGCACCAAGGAGGAAATCCTTCGCCTCGATACATTGGCTTATCTTGCGTCTGAGACATCGTCCTCTGGGGCTTCTTCGTCCACCACTTCTGGAACGGCAACGAGCGATTCCGGCTCAGACTCTTCGGCTTCCTCGGAAGCGGAACCCGAAAAGTCTACCTCAAGCACATCCGAGGAGTCGTCCCTAGACGAGGAGGAGCATTCCGCTGAGGAGGATGCAGACGAGAGTTCTTCTAGCTCCGACGAAGAGGAAGCCGCCGAGACGACCACCGCAGCGCAAGATCAGGACGAGGGCGAAACCGCCCAGTAGCGGAATAGCTATGGCGCTTGTTTGGAGGTGGATTTTTGGGAGTATGGGAGCTTGCGAGGAAAGTGAACTTTCCCCGCAAGTGCGAATCTTTTTCTTCCATGTCCGATAATAAAAAACCGAAATCTTACCCGAATACCATTTGAAAAAAAGCGAAAAATGTGGTATCCTCAAGGGGTACAAGAGTTTTTGTAAAAAGTCCTTCCACCGATTTTTTTGCAGGTACCAAGAATTATGAGGCACTTAAACAAGGTTTTTATTATCGGAAAACTTACCAGAGATCCAGACCTTCGCTCCACTCCCAAAGGTACACCGGTATGCGATTTTGGGGTTGTGGTCAAACGAAAATACACCACCCAAAGCGGGGAGAAAAAGGAGGAGCCCTGCTTTTTGGAAGTGGTGGTCTGGGCGAAAAAAGCGGAAGCTTGCCATAAAAATCTCACCAAAGGCATGAATGTTTTTGTAGAAGGTCGACTTCATTTGGATAAATGGGAGAGCAAAGAGGGGGAACCTCGCTCAAAGATCAAGATTGTAGCGGAGAATATTGAGTTTCTTAAGCGTGAATAAACGCAAGAGCGCTAACTATGGTGCTTTTCTGGTGCTTTTCCAGTGTACTTTAGGGAAGGAGTTTTTTTTCTACGGAGAGTTTCGAGTCTTCCGTTCGATTTCTCGGCCTATTTTTTCGTGATAACCTAAAGGATTCAACATTGGCATAGAAAGCATTAAGGAGTATTTCCACCTATGACAAAAAAATTTAAGTTTAAGGAAAAGACGAGGTGTCGATTTTGCCGATCCAAGATCGCATGGATTGACTACAAAGATGTTCATACCCTTCAAAAGCTCTGCACCAATCAGGGAAAAATCTTTTCAAGAAAGCGTTCCGGCAATTGCGCCAAGCACCAAAGGATGGTCAAACGAGCGATAAAACGCGCTCGGATTATGGCCCTGCTGCCCTATCTATAAAAAGAGCGTGGGCAAAAGAGAGCTAAATAAAGCCATTGTGTTGTGGTGCTGCTGTAGTACGAGGAAAAACAGCGCAGCGCAATGCAGCGCAAAATGCAGCGCAAATAGAATAGCGTTAAAATCGTAGCTAGGCGTTGTGTTTTTCCAACATGGACGTTGGGCTATTTTTCCATAAATTTTCGATGAGTCAGGGCATTTTCAGGGTATCGGGTGGGTTTGGCCGGTTGGCTTGTTGATAAAATCGGGCGGCCAATTCGAGTGTAAAAAGCCTATGTTTTTTAAGAAAGCCGGATAAAATTTAGGAGAATAGAGCCTATGAAGGTATTATTGACCGAAACCATCCCCAACTTGGGGAAAATTGGCGATATCGTGGACGTAAAGCGGGGTTATGCTCGCAATTATCTTCTCCCCCAAGCGAAGGCAACCTTGCCCACGCCGGAGAATATCCGTCAAGTGGAGCTGCAAAAAGAGCGTTATCTTGCCAAACTTGCAAAGGAGAAGGAGGAGTTTCTGCTTCTAGCTCAAAAGTTGGAAGACTTCTCTTTGACCATTCGAATGAAAGTGGCCAACGAAGAGGAAGGCATCCTCTACGGATCGGTCACGGTTCCCATCATTGTAAAATCTTTAGAAGAAGAGGGGATCAAGGTCTCCCCCAAATGGCTCCAACTCCAGAACCCGATCAAAGAGCTTGGCTGCTACAAAATAGAGGTGAATATGCCCCACGAGGTTACTTCCATTCTGGAGGTTTGGGTGGTGCCAGAAAATTGATGGACTGTTTGGGATTGGACCTTTCTCTTCGTTCGCCAAGCTGAGGATAGGCCAAAGAAGAGGCAGCAGGGGGCATAGGGAGTTAGCGCGGCTCTAGAGGGCTCTCTCGAAAGGGGAGGGCGCTCGTTTTTTCGAATTGAAGGGTTTTTGGGGACGCAGGGGAAGAAGATGGGTTGGTTTGAACAAACGCGCGTCAATATTTTAAAATGGAGCGAGACGTGGAAGAAGTGAAGGTGGAAGAGCTCATGGAAACCGTGGAACAGCCTCTTCATGAGAAGAGGGTTCCCGTGAGTCTGGAAGCGGAGAAGTGCGTTCTTGGCTCCGTTTTGCTCGACTGTTCCGTGGCTGAATCGGCCATTTTAATTCTGGAGGAGCAGTATTTTTTTTACCTTCCCCATAGGGAGATTTTTAGCGCTATCAAAAGTTATGTGGAGAAAGGGGAGCCCGTAGATAGCTTTATTCTGGCGCAACATTTAGAAAAGCGCCACCTTCTTGAGAAAGTGGGCGGCTCCGCCTACATTAACCACCTTCTGGAGGTTGTTCCTACCGCTGCCCACTGCGAGTATTATGCGAAAATTGTGCGGGAGAAATACCTTCTGCGCGCCCTGTTGGCCAGTTGTACGGAGATTTCCAAGTATGCGCTGGATACCTCCGATGAAGCGGAGAAGGTGATTGATTTTGCGGAAAAGAAATTTTTTGAGCTCACCCAAAAGCGCAAAGTAGGCGAGGCTTACCCCATTCGGCAGATTTTAAAACAAGCCCTCAATGAAATCCAAGACATCCAAAACGGGGAAGTGAGCGGCATTCCGACGGGTTTTCACGATTTGGACAGAATGATCAACGGCCTAGGGAAATCCCAGCTTATCGTCCTCGCTGGTCGCCCTAGTATGGGGAAAACCTCTCTGGCGCTCAATATTTTAAAAAACGCTTTAGCGGAGGGAGCGAAGGCACTTTTTTTTAGTCTGGAGATGGCCAAGGAAGATATCGCCAAAAACATGCTCTGCTCGATAGCCAAAGTCCCTGCCCACCGGATGCGTGGAGGGTTTCTCGACAAAGATGAGATGAAGAAGATCACCCAAGCCGCTTCCACACTTTCGAAGTATCCCTTTTTTATCGTGGACAATCCTGGTCTTTCGCCCTTGGAAATCCGCGCCATTGCCCGCAAAAAAAAGGCGCAAGAGGACGGGCTCAACCTTATCGTACTGGATTACCTCCAATTGGTCCAGGCCAAGGCGGAAAACCGGCAGCAGGAAATTGCCCTTATTTCTCGCTCTTTAAAAGCGCTCGCTAGGGAACTGGAGGTGCCGGTTTTGGTTCTCTCCCAGCTGAATCGCGCGGTGGAGGCTAGGGAAGGGAGCCGGCCGAAAATGTCGGATTTGCGGGAGTCCGGCGCCATTGAGCAGGATGCGGATGTTGTGATCCTCCTCTATCGCGAAGAGTACTATTATCCCGAAAAGGAGGAGGTGAAAAATCAAGCCGAGCTCATTATCGCTAAGCAAAGAAACGGTCCTACAGGGACGGTAAAGCTCTTTTTTGATGGAATGACGATGAGTTTCATGAACCTTTACAGTCAAACCAATGCACCGGCCTAAATTGAGTGTTGTGCTGATTTCTTTTTTTTTTCTTTTCCCTTAAGCTCTTTTAGTAGTTCGAAGGTAAAGGGAGCTCAGCACGCATCAAGGATTGTAAAGAATATTCTCTTTTTAGGCACAGAAAGCTCTCTGGAAGGATTTTTGCCCCAGACGCTTTATACCCAGAAAAATCTGGAACTAGATCCCGTATTGCTTCAGTTGGATGCGCAGAATATTGCGGACTATCTGCAGGAGCGCGGCTATCTTTGGGCTTCTGTGCAAACACGTCTGAAGCCTTTGCGGGGAGGTGTGGAGGTGCGTTTTTGGATTCAGACCGGCGAGAGGGTGTATTTGGAGCGTTTTTTCCTACTTTCTTCTTCTGCGTGGACCTCAGAGCGAAAGGGGAAGCTCAACGCTTGGATGGCGAAGTTTTTGGGTTTTGCCCGTTATCCTTTTTATCATCCGCTAGCTTGGTTTTCGTCTCTGCCGGTTTTTCGCAAATCGCGGGTTCAAAGCGCCCTAAGAAACTTAGAAAATCTTCTTCAAGCGGAAGGATATTTAGACGCGAAGGTGTTTTTGCATTCGTTGGATTTTAATTTTGCCAAAGATCGAGTTATTCTTAAGATTATGGTCAGGGAGGGCAAGCCCTATCGCTTTGGTACCATAGTGGTAAAAAGTCCCTTCCCTTTGGCCGTTTCCAAGCCCCAGGGTAGATTTCGAAAGGCGGTTTGGGAATCGTTTTTGGAGTCGTTGCGCCAGCGTCTTCAAGAGCGGGGTTATTTTTATGCTAAGGTGGAGAGCCGAGGGCGGAAGGTTGGCCAGCGCATCCACTTTTTTCTGGAAATAATCCCGGGTCCAAAGATTTACGTGGGGCGGATTTTGTTCCGGGGCAACTCCACCAGGGAGGATGTTTTGCGACGGTACCTTACCCTTCGTCCGGGGGAGAAGCTTACGGCCAAGAAATTGCGCCAGAGCACCAAAGCCTTAGAGTCTACAGGATTTTTCAAGGCGGTAGAGCCCAAGATTCTTCCGAGTCTTTGGAAGAATGCTAGGGATATTATGTGGAAGGTGGAGGAAAAGCCCGATGGCAATTTGAGGTTTTGGGGAGGTTTTTCTTCGCTATGGAGGTGGTTTGGGGCGGTGGGATTTGAGATTCGCAATTTTGATCTCTTTCGTTTTCCCACCCGTTGGGGGGATTGGGGTTCGGCGTTTCTTGGGGGAGGAGAGAGCCTTCGGGTTCGTTTTTTGAAGAGCGAGCTATGGGAGCAGGGCAGTTTTTTGTTTTTGGAGCCTCATTTTACTCGTTTTTTGGGCTATCGTTTTTATTCGGAGTATTCGCTTTGGAAGGAGAGGTTATTTAGCCAAAAATCTTTTGAAGTAAAAAACGAGTTTTTGCTTTCTTTGGACCCGTTTGGGATGAGGGGAGGGTTGCGCTATTTTTATTTTCAGCTCAAAAAGCTCTCTTCGTTTTTGCCGGAGGATATTTTAGTGCTTCGAGAGGGAGAGAGTATTGTTAGTATCTTTTTCCAGGCTTCTTTCCGGATGGAGCCGATAAAATTTTTTTGGAGACATGAGTTATCGTGGCGGGATTGGGGTAGTGATCGTTCGTTTTACAAGACGGATTTTGGATTTTCTTGGCGTTTTTCTGTGTTGGATTTTTTGATTTTACAGGGTTATTTGAAGGGGGGTTGGCAGAAGGATTTGGAGAGTTCTCGGGCTTTGTTGCCTTATCCGTTGCGTTTTTTTCTTGGTGGGCGAGGGTATTTGAGGGGTTTTTCTTATCGGGGTTTAGCGCCGCAGTTTTACGGCGTTCCTTTGGGGGAATCCGCGTTTTGGGCGGCGAGTTTGGAGTTGCGCATTCCGCTTTTTCCCAAGTGGTTTTTTGGTGTTGGGTTTGTGGACGTGGGGGATTTAGGGAGGGGGGATCGGGTGGTGTATGCGGGTAGGATGCGGTTGGCGGTGGGAGGGGGGATACGGGTTTTGATTTTTTCTCTGCCATTTGCTTTGGATTATGCGTTTCCGTTGATGCGTGAGGTGGGGGATCGTGTAGAGCGTTTGAGTTTTTCTGTGGAGTTGCAGTTTTAAGAAATTGGCGTTTAGAATTGTAGATAGAGCTTGGTGGAGTAGGTGGAGAATGAGGCGATATTGGATTTGGCTGGTGTTTTTTTTGTTTGTTTTCTTGTACTTTTTTTTTGTTTCCGCTGGGTTTAGTCTTCCTTCGAATTCGAGAAAAAGGATAGTTTTATTTCATTTTCAGAAGATTTTAGAGCAATCCTCGGAGGTAAAGGAAAATCGACTTTGGTTAAAAAAGCAGACTCGGTTCCTTGAAAAAAAAGTTCAAGAATATAAATTAGAGATAAAAAAACTCTACACCAAACTCAAGGCTCTCTCGCCTAAGAGTCGGTATTATGAAAAGACCAAGCAGTTGCTTCAGCTCAAGGTAGCGGAGATGCAAATTTTTGTCCAAAATACCAAAGCGAGGATTCAAAAACTTTATCGCGAGAGAATGGAGAGAGCTGTTGCTTCATTAGAAGGCAAAATCAGAGCTTTTCTTGCGCGACGCAACTATTCTTTGGTTTGGAAAATTGAAGAGAAAGGTCTTTTTTATTACGATCCAGCATTAGATATTACCCCAGAAATTCTAAGGCACTTACGCTCTCTTGAGAGGAGATAAATCCCATTATGAAACAAAGGACGATAGCTAAGGCGGTTCAATACAGCGGTGTTGGGCTGCACTCGGGTGAGAAAGTAAACGTTATTTTCAAGCCGGCCCCTCCCAATTCGGGGGTGACATTTATTCGGGTGGATCTTGAGGGTGCGCCGCGGGTTCGGGCGTGTGTGGACTATTGTGTGCAGAGGCTGCGGCGTACATCGTTAAAGAAGGGCGAGGCAGAGGTTTACACTGTGGAGCATCTTCTCTCCAGTTTACAGGGTTTGGGGATCGACAATTTGGATGTGGAGATAGACGGGGTGGAGATGCCGGGAGGGGATGGGAGCGCTCGCCCGTATTTTGAGCTTTTGAAATCCGCTGGGAGGGTGGAGCAGGAGGAGGACAAGAAGTTTTTCCATCTTGAAACACCGGTTTCTGTCTCCAGCAAGGATGCAAATGTAGTGGCTTTGCCTGCGGAGTCGGGTTTGACTATCTCTTACACGTTAAATTACGATTCTCCCTATTTAAAGGCGCAGCATTTTACCTTTTGTTTAAACGAGGAAAGCTATGAAAAGGAGATCGCAGGAGCTAGGACATTTGTGTTAAAATCCGAGGTGGAGGAGTTGCAGGCTCTTGGGTTGGGGAAGGGAGCTTCGTATGAGAACACACTTGTGATCACGGAAGAGGGGGTATTGGAAAACGAATACAGGTATCCAGATGAGCCTGTAAGACATAAAGTTTTGGATCTAATTGGGGATTTATTTCTTTTGGAGTCCAAGCTCCACGCCCACATTATAGCTGTAAAATCCGGCCATGAATTGAACATAAAATTGGTGAAAAAAATCCGTGAGGTTTTAGAGAGGAAGAAGAAGGAGAAGGAAAATCGCCTCTACAGCCCTCCGATTATGGATATTCGGGAGATTCAACGTTCTTTACCGCATCGTTATCCTTTTTTGCTGGTGGATAGGATCATTGAGTTAGAGCCTGGAAAGCGGGCGGTAGGGGTGAAAAATGTCACCATCAACGAGCCGTTTTTCCAAGGGCATTTTCCTGGCCAACCTGTGATGCCGGGGGTGTTGCAGGTGGAGGCGATGGCTCAGTTGGCGGGGACGTTATTGCTGCGCAATAACGAGAATGTGGACAAACTTGCTTATCTTCTCTCCATTGACAATGCCAAATTCCGAAAGGTGGTGGTTCCTGGGGATCAGATGATTTTGGAGGCGGTGGCTGTACGCATTAAGTCGCGAACTGGTGATGTGCAGACAAAGGCGACGGTGGGGGGAAAAGTGGTTTCAGAGGCTAGGATTCGGTTTATGCTTGTGGATCCTCAATAGACGAATAGAATGCAGATGGAAGCTTGAGGAAGATGAACTCTCAGAATTTAGATCCAGCGAAAACCTCAAAGCAGCGATTTGGAGCTTCAAAGGATGAGAGAAGATTTTTGCTTTTTGGTAAAATCGCCTGCAGGGAGGGGCTTTTGACCGAATCCCAGCTAGAAGAGGCTTTACAAATTCAGCAGAATATACGCAAAATTGGCTACAATGAAAAGATAGGTGAGGTATGCGTAAAGCTTCGCTATATGCTTCCTAGCCATGTGTTTGAGGTGTTAAAAATCCAGGATTCTCAGGTATGTGATAATGTTCAGCAGCTTTATGGGCGCATTGCTTTGGACAACGATTTTATCACTCAAAAGCAGTTGATTGAATGTTTAACCATCCAGCAGCAGGAGGGCAACTCGGCCAAGATTGGGCATTATCTTCTTGCGAAGAAGTACATCACTTGGCCCCAGCATCAGGCAGTTCTTAAGGCCATTGACAGGCTGTGCAGCAAGAATCGGTATGGAAAAGAGAAAACTCAGCCAGCCCAATATCAGGATTTGCAGGATGAGCTAGAGCATATCGATATTCAAGAGAGGAACAAGCTTTATGGGCGGATTGCTTTGGAGAATGGTGTGATTACATCCGCCCAATTGGAGGAGTTTTTCAATCTTAGCCCTCATTTGCGCAAACAGAAGTTTGCTCGAATTGAGGATTATTTGCTCAGTCAAAATCATGTTTCTCTTCAGGATCATCGCTCGATTGTGAGGGCGCTTCGAAACCATCAGAAGACAAAAGTTTCTTTTCATCTTGCAAAGAAATCCGATCCGGATTCTAAGGTTTTAACGCGGAGTAGTCTTGCCCAACTTCTTCCTTCTTCTAAGGATTTAGAGTTTTCTCAATCTCAGTTCAAACCAGAGTTGGCCAATCTTATTCCTAAGTATTTGCTGTTGAAAAAGTTGGGTGAGGGAGGAAATGCTGTGGTTTATTTGGGAGTGGACAAGATTACTCAGCAAAAGCGCGCCATTAAAATTTCCCCTCCTAATAATGCTTTGATTCTTCTGGAGAGCGAAGATGCGGTCGATGAGGACGAGAGGGTAAAGAGGTTTCAGGCGGAAGCTAGGATTTTGCAAAATCTAGAGCACCCGAATATTATTCGGGTTTATGAGAGTGGCAATATCCGCGGTTATCTTTACTATGCAATGGAATACGTGGAGGGGGTTACTCTTTACGATCTTCTCTGTCAATCGGAGTATATTGAAGAATCTTTAGCCTTGCTTATTGGGAAGCAGGTGGCGCAAGCGTTGGACTACTGTCATCAAAAATTTATTGTACACCGCGACATTAAGCCAGAAAATATTATGGTCTCTTCCCAAAGTAGGATTAAACTTTTTGATTTTGGCTTGGCCAAATCCTTTCATCCTTCCACAAAGGGAGCTCAATTGACGGGTGCGGGTATTATTTTAGGGACTCCGATTTATATGTCTCCGGAGCAAATTGGGTTGGACAATAGCTATTCTGGCTTAGATATTCGATCGGATATTTACTCTCTTGGGGTAACTTTATTCCATATGGTGACAGGAGAGCCGCCGTATGTTCATGATTCTCCCCTTACCATTATGGCGATGCATTTGAGGGAAAGAGTTCCTTTGGCTTACCGCCGATTTCCGAGAGTATCGAAAGAGACCTCTTATCTTATTCAAAAGATGATGGCCAAAAAGCCCAAGGATCGATTTCAAACTCCCAGAGAGCTAATCGAGGCGATAGAAGAGATTTTAACGCAACGATTTGATTCTAAGTTTCGCTAAGTTTTGTTTGTTGGAAAGCGATTTATTTCCAAGCTGACGCGAAAAAATTTTTAAGTCGATGTTTGGTTAAGATGGAAGAGTCAAAGAATTCACCTTCTATTTTTCAAAATACCAATTTAGAAGCGGTAGAGTCTAAGATTTTGGTCCCCATTCGTTTCGAGATTACCACTCCTCAAGATACAGATCATCAAAAAGGGGTTTGGTTGGCTGGAAGCGGCCCTCCACTAGGGTATTGGGAGCCAAAGGGACTTTTGTTGAAGCGGGTGCAGCCCAATCTTTATGTTCGGGAGGCGATGTTTTTGAAGGGAAGTTTGATTTTTTTTAAGGTTACTCAGGGGTCTTGGTCGACGGTGGAAGTGGATCGTTTTGGTTATGATATTGAGGATAGGGCTTTGGTGGTCAAGGAGCCAGCCACGGTTTCTGTTCAGGTAGAGCGCTTTGCGAAAAACGGGGCCCGTGCACGTCCCTCCACCAAGGATGAGCATGTGGTGGATTTGGGTTGGTTTGGCAAAAATATCTTGGGGGAGAATAGATTGGTGCAGGTTCATATTCCGCCCGATTATGAACAGCATCCGGGGAGATTTTATCCGGTGGTTTATATGTTTGATGGCCAGAATCTTTTTGATGCTTCGATTGCTTTTCAAGGTCAGGAATGGGCGGCGGACAAAATCCACGATCAGCTCTACAATGAGGGTAAGATTCGCCCCTTTTTTATTGTAGGAATCCACCACGCCAATCAGCGGGATCGATTTTTCACTCCCATCTACGATGAAAAATTGGGTTCTGGGGGAAAATTGGATTTGTTGGAGCGGGTGATTCGGGAGGAGATTGAGCCCGCACTTTTGGGGCGCTATCGGGTTTTAGCTCAAGCGGAGCATCGGGGGGTGATGGGTTCTTCTTTGGGTGGGTTGGCTGCTTTTCATTTGGGGTGGCGCTATCCGGAGCGTTATCGGTTGATTGGGGCTCTTTCTCCGTCGTTTTGGTGGGCGAATTATTACACCTTTGATTTGATTTCATCGGATACATCTCCGCCACGTCCGCTTAAGATTTGGTTGGATATGGGCACGAGGGAGAGTCCTTATCGTCATCGGCCCATTATTACGGTGAGCAAGGTGGCGCATTGTCTGAAGGAGAAGGGATATGATGTACGGCTTTACATTGATAAGGATGCCACCCATTCGGAGCGGGCTTGGCGCAGGCGTTTGCCGTTGGTGTTTACGTATTTTTTCGGGAACAGCGATTAAAAACTGAAAGATGCAAGAGGAATAGGTGTTCAAATGAGTGTAATCGAAGTGATTGAGGTGAGCAAGTCCTATCATGAAAAGTTGGCGGTTTCGGATGTAAGTTTTTCTTTGAAGGAGCAGGAAATCTTGGGTCTTTTAGGGCCAAATGGGGCGGGGAAGACGACTTTACTTCGAATGATTATGGGGATTTTTTATCCGGATCGGGGTGAGATTGTGGCGTTTGGCAAGCCCCTGACGCCGGAGGATAAAAATAAAATTGGCTATCTTCCTGAAGAGAGGGGACTTTACCTAAAGCAGAAGGTGCTCGACGTGCTCACCTATCTGGGGCAATTGAAGGGGATGGAGGCTGCGCAGGCGAGGCAGGTAAGCTTGGAGTGGTTGGAGAAGTTGGAGCTTGCCTCGAGGGCTGATGCACCGATTGAACAGCTTTCCAAGGGGATGCAGCAGAAGGTGCAATTGATTGTGGCTTTATTAAATCGTCCGAAGGTATTGATTTTGGATGAGCCGTTGAGCGGTTTGGATCCGGTCAATATACGTTTGGTGAAAAATGTCATTCGCCAGCTTCACCAAGAGGGTTGTTCGGTGATTTTATCCACCCATCAGATGAATTTGGTGGAGGAGCTTTGCGATCGGGTACTGATGATTCATCAGGGCAAGCAGGTGCTCTATGGAAGTTTAGAGGAGGTGCGCAGCAATCAGGACTCCAATTTGGTGCTAGTGGAGACCTCGCTGGATTTGGGGCAATTGGATTATGTTCAGTCTGTGGAGCCCATTTCTGAGGGCAAGCGATTTCGGGTGATTTTAGAGAAAGGGGTGGAGGCGAAAAAATTTTTGCAGGATCTTCTGAGCAAGGGGGAGGTGAAGTATTTTGAAGTGTTTCGCACACCACTGGAGGATATTTTCATTCAGCTTGTCTCCCAATCTCAGAACGATCGGGCTGGTTTAAATAATGATGATTCTCAGAAGGGAGGTAGAGATGAGCAAGATTAAAATTATATCCAAAAGGGAATTCATCGTTACGGTCAAGCGCAGAGGATATATTATAGCTACTTTTGGGATTCCTCTTTTTTTCTTGGTGATTGGCTTGATTGCTCTGATTCCGAATTGGTTGTCTTTGCAGAAGACGCTTGAGAGCAAGAAAATGGGGGTGGTGGATTATGCGGGTGTTTTGCGTTTGGAGCTTGCGGGGAAGTTGGCGGAGGAATTTAAGGGAAATCGGGCGGATTTTTATTCCTATCTCATGGGGGAGAACCAGGACAGGGAGAAGTTTATTGGTCGGATTGAGCTTAGGGCTTATTCTTCCAAGGAAGAGGCTTTAGGGGCTTTGGAAAAAGGCGAGGTAGATGGGGTTTATCTTATCCCCAAAAACTATCTGGAAAAAGGGGAGGTGGAGCTTTATCAGAAGAGCAAGTCTCCCATTGGAAGGTTGGGCGGTTTTGAGCTTTTTCTCAGAAGGCTATTGGTGGCTAGTCTTTCCTACAAGCGGGTGGATGCGGCTTTGCAGAAAAGGTTGCAAAAGCCCATGCATACAGTTGAGTTTGTTCGGGACAGGGAGGGAGAGTATCGGAAGACTCATTTTCTGAAGGATCTTTCTAAGGTGGTGGTGCCTTATTTTTTTGCGTTTCTTTTAATGTTTTCGATTTTGACCACAAGTGCCTATTTAATTCAGGGAATGTCCGAGGAGAAGGAAAATCGAATTATGGAGATTTTATTGTCCTCGGTTTCTTCTCAGGAGTTATTTATTGGAAAGATCATTGGATTGGGGGGGGCTGGGCTGTTGCAGTTTTTCGTTTGGATGTTGATTTGCTTTTGGCCAATAACGTTTTTGCTCCCTTTTATTCCGCTTTCGTGGAAAGTATTTGTGGGAGGTATTGTTTATTTTCTTTTAGGGATAGCTTTGCTAGGGAGTTTAAGCACGGGTTTTGGAGCTTTGGGGAGGCGTTTTCATGAAAGCCATCAATTTGCAATGTTTTGGTCGATGGTATGCATTATTCCCATTTTCTTTTTTTCTGTGATTTTGGACGCTCCCAATGGTTTTTTAGCGAGGTTTTTTTCCTATCTTCCGGTAACTTCTCCGGTGTGTATGATGATGCGTCTTTCGACGGAGAGGGTGGATTGGTTGGACATTCCCATTAGCATTTTACTTTTGGTTTTGGCCACTTGGCTTTCGATAAAGGTCTGTTCTAGGTTATTTCGTGTGGGGGTATTGCTCTATGGTCGGAAGCCTTCATGGAAGGAAATTTTATACTGGCTGCGACGGGATTTATAAGGTTGGATGAATGGTTTATTATTAGATTGAGGTTAAAAAGTTGCAGTGAACATAAAGATACTCAAGAAGCTTTCCCAATTTGAGCGGGATTACTATTTTGGAAAAGTTCTTTTGTTGGCGATGGTTTTGGGTGTATTGTTGGGGCTTGCGTCTATTCTTTTTTATATTTTGTTGGATAGTGTAAAGTATCTTGCTTTGGAGAGTCTCATTCACTATTCCGATATGCCTCCTTCTGGTCAGAGTCCTGTTTTTCACAGGGAATCAAATTCGACGATACGGTGGTTATTTTTCATAGTTCCTGCTCTTGGGGGTTTGATAAGTGGTTGGATTGTGTATCGTTTTGCTCCCACAGCGGAGGGGCATGGCACAGAGGCAGCGATTGCGGCTTACCATTCTCATGAGGGAAGGATTCCGGTTCGGGTTCCTCTTGTGAAAGCGATCACATCCTCGCTTATCATAGGTACGGGGGGCTCTGGTGGAAAAGAGGGGCCGATTGCGCAGATTGGGGCGGGGATTGGTTCCACGCTGGCGGAGATATTGCGTCTATCCCCTCGGGAGAGGCGAGTTCTGTTGATGTCGGGGGTGGGGGCCGGCATTGGGGCCGTATTTCACTCACCTTTAGCGGGAGCTCTTTTTGCTTCTGAGGTTCTTTATCGGGAGATGGAGTTTGAATATGAGATTTTGGTGCCTGTGATTATTTCTTCTGTGATGGCTTATTCTATTTTTACCATTCGGTTTCACTGGTCTTCTTTGTTTACCACGCCGGTGATGAAATTTGTCCATCCTTTGGAGTTGATTCCTTATCTTATTTTGGCGGTTGGGATTTCCTGTGCTGCCTTCCTATTTGTAAATATTTTTGAGTACACCAAGTCTTTTTTTCAGCGGCTAGCTATTCCCAAGTATTTGCGGGTAGGTTTGGGTGGATTTTTGGCGGGAGTGATAGCTTACTTTGTCCCTGAGACTGTGGCAACGAGCTATCAAATGCTACAAAAAGCGTTTGATTCTTTGCAACCTTCGGATATGTGGTTTTTATTTTTGTTTGGTTTTCTGAAAATGTTTTCCACGTCCTTTACGATTGGCTCAGGAGGGAGTGCGGGGATTTTTGGCCCAAGTATTGTCATTGGGGGGACGATAGGTGGGGGGATTGGGCTAGCATTGCAACATATTTTTGGTGATATTATTTACGATCCTCGCTCTTACGTACTCGTAGGGATGGCTGGTTTTTTTTCCACCGCGGCGAACACTCCTTTATCGACGGTGGTGATGGTCAGTGAGATCACGGGCAATTATTCTCTTCTTGTGCCTTCGATTTGGGTATGTATTATTAGTTTTCTTTTATTTCGAAAGGCCACGGTATATGATTCTCAACGCGCCAATCATTTAGACAGCCCCATTCATACGGGAGAGTTTATGGAAGATATTTTAAAAAAGCTCTCCATCCAGGATTATTTGCAGTCCTGTCCTAGGGAGGTGAAGTTTTTTTCTCCTTCTACTTCGCTTCGGGAGATGATCGATGTTTTTACGGCATCGGATCAGGTGGCATTTCCGGTGATAGATGAAGAGGGGAGGTGTTTAGGAGTGGTGGAGAGTGCTGTTTTGCGCAGGATTATCCGGGAGGAGAAGAGTTTGGAGTCGATTATTGTTGCTCAGGATATTATGGATCATCCGAAGACGGTGGTACCTTCTCAGAGTATTTTTGAGGTGATAAAGTTATTTATTCATTTGCAATTGGAGGAGGTATTGATTGTGGACGAGGAGAGGCCGGAGAGGATGATAGGGATTATTTCTAGAAGGGATTTGGTGGATTTTTATGACAAGGAGATGAGTCATTTTTTGCAGCGGTAATTTTGGGTTCATCTAAGCAGGGCTTTGTTTTGTGTTTCTCTTCGTCTTTGGATAGGGAATATGGCGATGTTGAGGAAAAAGTTCAGAACGGTTTATTTCGGATTGATGGTTATCGTCCCTATGTCGTGGTTAAACGCTCAGAAAAGGGAGGTTTTTCCTATTCCTGTGCAGCGATTAGCACTGCGGGAGTGCATACTTATGGCCTTGCGGCACAATCTTGAGTTGAAGATGGAGGCGTTAAATCCGCGCATTTTGGATGCGGAATTGGACAAGGCCGTGGCGGGGTGGGGAAATCCTGTTTTGTATGAGCCGGTATTTCGGGCTAGTGTGGAGCATGTTTACAATGAAAATCCGTTTTATGTTAGTCCCTTGGCGGCGGCTTTTTTTGGGGCGCCGGCGAATGATAAATTCACTCCCAACACGCAGCACACCGCAACGTTAAATTTTTCGCTAGAGCAGCGATTCACCACCGGAACCAGTTATGTTTTTTCGTACGCTCATAGCTATACCAAGGTGGATTTAACCAGTGGATTAAAGGACGAGTATATTCCTCAGATTTCTTTGCAGGTTAGTCAGAATTTGTTGAAGGGGTTGGGGAAAATTCCCAATGAGGCGCCGATTTTGATTGCGAGAAACAACAGGAAAATTTCGTTTCTTGCGTTTCGGCTTCGTTTGTATCAGATTTTGCAGGAGGTGGAGAATCGGTTTTGGGATGTGGTTCTTGCCAAGGAGCAGTGGGAGTTGAAGAAGAAGTCTTTAAAGGTGGCCAGGGAGCTTACCAAGATTGCCATGGAGAAGGAGAGGGTTGGCAAGACTTCGCCGTTGGAGACGTTGCGTTTTAGGTCGGCGGAGGCGACGCGGGAGGCGGAGTTATTGGAGGCATTGAATGCGTGGAAGAATGCCTCGGATCGGTTGGCGGAGTTGATTATGCCTTTGAGGGATTTTCAGAGTTTTCGGCGTTTAATTTTGCCGAAAGTTCGGCGGAAAATGGAGGTTTCGCCGCTGGATCTTCGCAAGAATTTAGCGATGGCTTTGAAGTTTCGTCCTGAATTGGAGCAGGCCAAGCTAAAATTGCGGAGCAGTGAGGTTTACTTAGCCAAGGCGGGGAATGATTTGCTTCCCCAGTTGGATTTGAGTGCGGGGATTTTTTGGACCGGGGCGGGGGAGACGATTGGCGAATCGTTTCGGGAGATGGAGACGTTGGATTTTTATGGTTTTCAGGCGGCGTTAAATTTTTCCTATCCTCTTTTTCAGAAGGGAGCTAGAGCGGAGTATCGGAAGGCTCAATTGCAGGCCAGGCAAGCGAGGTTGGGGGTGCTGTTGCAGAAGCGCCAGATTTATCTTCAGATTCGGGTGGCGTTGCGCAATCTTTTGAGTGCTCAGAAAATTTACAAGGCGCGCCAGAAGTCCACAAAGTTCGCCAAGAGGAAGCTGGATAAGGAGAAGGAAATGTTCCGTGTAGGGCGTTCCACCAGCCATAATGTGATCAAGATTGAGGAGGAGCACCGCCAAGCAGAGGTTTTTGAGCTGCAGGCCAAAATCAATATCTACAAAGCGCAGGTGGCATTGGAGTATGCTCGCGGGACGCTTTTGCAGCGCCATAGGATCATTTGGGAGGATTTTTTATCGAAGCGTCTTTTGTATGAGAAGAGGAAATCACCTTAATTGTTCAGATTCTTCAATTTGATTTTTCGGCCCTGAGTGGAAAGGCCTTGGTTATGGGATCCACCACACCAGAAATCATCAACAATCGCTATCGGGTCTTTAAGAAGCTTGGAGAGGGAGGGATGGGATCGGTTTTGCTTGTGGAGGATATGCACAATCAGAACCGGAAATTGGCCTTAAAAAAGGTGCTTTCCCAGAGTGGAAAGAGCAGCATTATTGAGATTTTACGCCACGAGTTTGAGGTTTTAAGCCAGCTTCGCCATCCAAATATTGCTCTTGCTTATGATTATGGTGTGATTCAGGGCACCAACGAGAATTATTTTACCTCGGAGTATGTTCGGGGCATTGATTTTTACACAGGCACCAAGGATCGGCCTTTGGAGAGCATTTTGGATTTGATTGTCCAGTGCTGTCGAGGGTTTGATTACGTACATTCTAGGGGGTTGGTTCATCAAGACATTAAGCCGGACAATATCTTGATTGCCAAGGATGAGAGCAGTGGTGGTGATATTGTCAAGATCATTGATTTTGGGCTTATTGATCGGGAGAATTACAAGCACGGGGCTATTCGTGGCACACCGCAGTTTATTGCTCCGGAGAAGTTAAAGGGGGAGACGGTGGATCGCCGGGCGGATTTATATTCTTTTGGGATTGTGATATTTTTTGTTTTGACCAGGCGTCTTCCGTTTGCAGCCAAGTCGAACAAGGCGCTTATTCTCAAGCATTTATACGAGGATCCGCCGCTGTTGCGGGAGGTGAAGCCCAATTTACCGGAGGCTTTGGAGAAGATTGTCTCCAAGCTGTTGCAGAAGGATCCGTCGGATCGGTTTATGAGTGCGGCGGATATTATCCGGAGTATCAACGATTTGATGGGGAAGGCGTTTCCGATTGACACGGACGAGTCGGCTCAAAGTTATATTCTTTCTGGCAAATTTGTGGGACGGAACGAGCTGATGGGGGGGATCAGGGCTATTTTTGATATTATTTTTAAAAAATTCAAGGCCATTGCTCAGTTGGATCCTCAGAAGGAGGAGAGGGATTCGGTGCGGAGGTTGGATGCCATGTTGTTGGGGTTGGAGGAGAAGGGGGAAAGTCAGAAAGGGGGAGATAAGGAGGAAAGTAGCAGGGCTACGTTTAGTTTTGTGCTGTTAGGTGGGGATATTGGGGTGGGTAAGACTCGACTTTGTCGGGAGTTTCGCACTTATGTCCAGTTAAACCTAGTGAATTTTGTGGAGGTTTTTTGCTCACCGGAGTCTTCGTCGGAGACGATGTTATCGTCGATTTTGCGCAAAATTCTTCCGCTGGCGCCCTCTGAGCTTTTGGGGGTGAGGGAGTATGTACAGGAGATTGGGAAGTTTGTTCCGGAGGCTTTTTCGGAGGAAGAGCTTTCCGCTCAGGAGGAGGAGTTAAATCCGGCGGAGGCGCGTTTGCGCATGTTGGAGAGGATTTCTCGCTTTTTGATCGAGGTTTCTCGCACACAGCCTTTTGTGCTTTATGTGGACAATTTGCAGTGGGCGGATGAGCTTACGATCAAAGCGTTAGGTTATCTTGGAAATCTTGTCTATCAGGAGTTATCTTCTTCTTCGCCGCCGCATATTTTATTGCTTGGTTGTTATCGGAGTGGAGAGATTGGGGGGACGCCGTTGGAGGGTTTTTTGGAGCGGGGGAGGGAGTATTTGCAGAAGATTGAGTTGATGCCTTTGGATGAGGGGGCGATGCAGGAGCTTTTAT
Organism: Planctomycetota bacterium; assembly: GCA_003694635.1. Taxonomy (GTDB): domain Bacteria; phylum Planctomycetota; class J132; order J132; family J132; genus J132. The sequence goes on along the minus strand of RFKQ01000046.1, from coordinate 18,459 downwards.
TTTCGATGTTTGGGACGAGGAATCTGCCTACGATTTTTCAGGAGAGGATTCAGGCGGAGGCGAAGGGCAATCCTTTATTTTTAGAGGAGCTTTTAAAGTCTCTGGTTGAGACGAAGCAAATTTGGCGAGAGGCGGGGGAGTGGGAATTTCCGGAGAACTTGGATACCTTGCGCATTCCCAAGACGCTGTCGGATATTCTGCTCAGTCGTCTTCAGCGTTTGGATGCGTACAGTCGTCTTCTTTTGCAGACGCTATCCATTTTGGGCAAGGCGGTGGATCCGGACTTATTGGCCCGTTATCTCAAGCAGGACATTCGCAAGATTTTGGACACATTACGGGATTTGGAAAAGCGTCAGATTGTCAAGCGACATATCGAAGACGAGGAGGTCAGCTACAGTTTCTTCCACACCTCTGTGCAGGAGGCGATTTACAATAGCATTGATGGGGAGTTGTTATTAAAACTTCACCGTCGTGCGGGGGAGATTTTGGAGGAGTATTACAGGGATAGTTTGGAGCAGTACTTGCCGGAGATTGCTCACCATTATTTAAAGGCGGGGGATCGGGAGAAGGGTTTGGAGTATGGTTTTCGCGCGGCGGAGATTTTGAAGAATTCTTACGCTATTCCCGAGGCGCTGCAGTTGTTGGAGATGGTGGTTCCTTATCTTGGCCCGGCGGACATTCGGAAGAAGACGCAGGCCAATCTTACGATTGCGGCGCTTTACGAGTTTATGCGTGAGTACGATAAGGGGATTCAGCGCCTTCAGGCGGTGTTGGACGGGCCGGCCAAGCTAAACAAGCTTACCCGGGTGCAGTTGACACGCAAAATAGCTCATCTTTACATGAACAAAGGGGAGTTGGATCGGGCGTTGGAACTGATCGATCAGACGCTGAGTCAGATTCGCAATTTAGGCGCGCCGGAGAGAGGGGTTTGTTTAGGGACCCGCGGTCAAATTTTTCTTCGCCAGGCTAAATTGGCACAAGCTTCGGAGGATTTAGAGGAGGCCATTCAGATTTTGACGACCAATGAGAGGAGTGCGGATCTTATTGGCGTCTACAATGCTCGGGGGATTGTGGAGTTAAGTTTAGGGAATTGGAAGGGAGCGAGGGAGTATTTTGAGAGGTGTTTTGAGATTGCGCAGCGGGTGGGCAATCAGCAGGCTCAGGGCGCGGCCATGTCCAATATTTCGCTTGCGTATTTGGATGGAGGGGAATATGAGAGGGCGCAGGAGGCGTTGGAGCGGGCGCGGGAGATTTTTTCTAAAATTGGGGACCAGAAGGCTTCTGTTTTGGTGAGGTACAATCAGGGCGAGCTTTATTGGACGCTTGGAAGAATTAAGGAGGGGTATCAGTTAGCGTTGGAGAGCTATTCGTTGGCGGAGGAGATGGATGATGAGTTGTTGTTGGCGAAGAGTTCGTGTATTTTTGGTATTTTTGCCAAAGCGAGGGGGAGATATGATGAGGCGAAGGGGATGTTGGAATCTGCGAGGGAATTTGCTCAGGCGGCGGGGGATTTGCGTCTTTATGGTTTAACTTTGGTCCGGTTGGGGTGGTTTTATACGGATATCGGGCGCTTTTCCGAGGCGCAGGCAGTTTTAAAAGAGGGCTTAGAGCTTGCGAAGAAGAGCGGTTATCGCTCTCTTTTTGCGCTAGGTGCTCGCTATCAGGGGTTGCTTTTGGGCCGGCAGGGGAATTTAGCTTTGGCGGAGAAGGTGTATCGGATGTCCATTGAGGAGTTTAAGAGTTTGGAGATGGAGTTTGCTTATCTTCAGTCCCAATTGTTTTTGGCAAAGACCTATGCAGAGGCCAAGGATCCCATTAAGAGCGAGGAGGTATTGCAGCCGATCCTACCTCATTTGCAGGAGCAGGATAAATTTCTTTGTGAGCTTTTGCTGCTGACTGCGAATATTCGCAGGTTGAGCGGTCAGGCGAAGGATGCGGTGAACATTTTGCGCCAACTTCTTGAGAAGGCGCAGGGGCTTGAGTATCAGGAGATTTTGGTGGACAGCGCTTATTTGCTTAGTTTAGCGGTTCAGTCTTTGCAAGATCCTGCCAAGGTGCAGCGCTATCAGAAGATTGCCAAGCAGTTGATTTTGCAGTTAGCTCGGACTTTGCCTCCAGAGTGGCAGAAAGATTTTTATATGTTGAAGCGCGCTCAATTTTCCTAAGTTTTTCCTAGTTGAGTGGAGAGGGTTATGAGCGAAAATCGGGAAGTGATCCTACGTTTTCAGAAATTGACCAAAAAGTATGGAGAGAAGGTGGCGGTTCGGGAGTTGGATTTAGAGGTTTTTCGCGGCGAGTTGTTTGTATTTTTAGGGCCAAATGGGGCGGGCAAGACCACAACGATTAAGATGTTGACGGGGTTGATTTTTCCCACTTCTGGTAATATTCAGATACGGGGGATGGATATTGTGGAGCGCCATTTGGAGATCAAGAAGATTTTGGCTTATGTGCCGGATGAGCCCTATCTTTATGACAAGCTTACGGGTCGGGAGTTTCTTCGTTTTGTGGCGCAGATGTATGGGATAGATTCTTCCGTAGCGGAGGCTAAGATCGAGGAGTTGGCGGGGATGTTTGGGGCCAAGGATTATTTGGATCAGCTTTGCGAGACGTATTCGCATGGGATGAAGCAGCGGGTGGTGATTGCGGCGATGCTGTTGCACAGTCCGGAGATTGCGGTGATTGATGAGCCGATGGTGGGATTAGATCCCCAGAGTGCTCGGTTGTTTAAGGACATTATGAGGGAGATGACGGCTCGTGGGGGGACGATTTTCATGTCCACCCATAGTTTGCATGTTGCTCAAGAGCTTGCGGATCGGATTGGGATTATTCAGCGGGGTAGGTTGGTTGCTTTGGGGACGTTTGAGCAGTTGCAGAGGAGGTTTCAGGCGCAGGAGAAGAATTTGGAGGAGTTATTTTTAGAGATTACGGCGACAGCGGATTTGGAGGAGTAAGGCGGGGGGAGGGGGGGGAATGGGGTGGGTGCGAGGGAAGGGGGGAGAGGAAGAAATAGAGTTTAAGGTTTATGAAAGGGGGGGGAGAGCAGAAAGTTTTCGGAAAAGGTTTTTCGAGGCGCAAGATGGACAGAATTTTATGGAAAGTTAAATGGTGGCAGATACGCCATTATTTTCGGGAGTGGAGGAGGCAGTCCAGGTTAAAGATTTTCTTTATTTTTTTCTTTTGCCTTGTGCTGTGGGGTTTTTTGTATGCGATATTTTATGGGGCTTTTCGGTTTATTCAGAGTTTTTATGAGTTGGAGGTGCAGCTTACGGAGCAGATGTTTTCTTTGTTTTTTTTTGCTTTATTTGTGTTGTTGATTTTTTCCAATGGGATTATTATTTTTTCCTCGCTTTATCGCTCTAAGGAGACAGAGTTTCTTTTAGGCAAGCCTTTTTTGCCGGAGGATATTTATCTAAATTGTTTTGGTTCGGCGATTGCTTTTTCTTCTTGGGCGTTTTTATTTTTGGCGGCTCCGTTGATGTTAGCGTATGGGGTGCGTTATCATCTTCCGTTTTGGTTTTATGTGGGGGTGGTGGGTGTGTTTGTTGTGTTTTTATTGTTGCCGGCAAGTTTGGGGGGGCTTTTTGCGCTGTTGATCACGTATTGTTTCCCTCGGGGTCGAAGAGCAGTTTTGCTTGTATTGTTTCTCTTTTTTGTGGGGGTAGGTTTATGGGTGTATTTGGATCTGAGGCCGCCACATCGGCAGTTTGATCAGGAGTGGATGGAGCAGGTTTTGGGGAAGGTGGCGTTTTCTCGCCATCCGCTTTTTCCGAGTCATTGGATGAGCGAAGCGGTTTTTGCTTTGGCGACGAAGAATTTTGGTGAGTTTTGGATGTTTTTTTCGCTTCTTTTTTCCAACAGTCTGTTTTTCACGGCGTCATCTTATTTTTTTGCGTCGAGGTTATACCGTGCGAGTTATAACAAGATTTTTTCATTTACCCCCCGCAAGAGGAGGATTCAGAGTCGTTTAGATGGGGTGTTGGATATTCTTTTTTTTCCTTTTTCGGTTTCCATTCGCCAGATGCTGATCAAGGATTTAAAAATTTTTTTAAGGGATCCTGTACAGTGGTCTCAGTTGCTTATTTTTTTGGGGTTATTGGCGGTTTATATTTTGAACATTAATCGCTTGGATTATGATATTGATTCGCCTTTTTGGAAGGTGATCATGACATATTTGAATTTGCTTTCGGTGAGTCTTACGTTGAGTACGTTTACCACTCGTTTTATATTTCCGCAGATTTCTCTGGAGGGGAGGCGATTTTGGATCTTGGGGGTTCTTCCGTTGAGTCGGAATGGGTTGATGTTGGGGAAATTTCTATTTTGTTTTGGGATGACGTTTATTTTGAGCGAGTTGATGACGTTGCTTTCGTGTTGGATGTTGGAGGTGCCTTGGGAGTTGATGGAGTTGAATATGCTTTTGATGGTGTTGATTTGTTTGGGTTTATCTGGTTTGGCTGTGGGGATGGGGGCGATTTATCCAAATTTTTTGGAGGAAAATCCTTCGAAAATCGTTTCTGGATTTGGGGGGACCCTTACGCTTTTGTTTAGCCTTTTTTATACGATTGTGATGATTTTACTCCAGGCTATTCCGATTTATTTGTACTACAACACATCCATTTTGGATGGGATTATAGGGCCAATTACGGCGCTTAGCATTGGGGTGAGTTTGCTTCTTACGGGTTTGGTGACTTTTCTACCGTTGTATTGGGGGAGTCGTTGTTTTGAGAGGATGGAATTTTGATAGATAGTGTATTTTAGGGATATAGTTTTGAAAAAAGAGTTCAAAACTTCTGGATTTCTAGCTTGCAATTTGGGGAGAGAGGCTCTAAAATACAAGGGAGTGGGGATCGGGTGGGGAATGTTTACGTGTAGATAGAAGAGGTTGGGGGAAAAGAGGAATTGAGAAAGGTAGGAAGAGGTTTTCGATTGGTTATTTAGGAGAAAGGAATTTTGCGATCATGGGAAAGAGAAATTCTCCCCGCGGGCGCGTAAGTTCGTTTGCAAAAGAGCGTTCCAATCAGTTGGGTTCGTTTTATGGGATCGTGGGAGGTATTTTTTTGCTTTTGGTTGCTATTTATTGCTACAGCGGTTTGATTGTGGTTCCGCCGAAGCATGTGGCGGTGCTCATTCATAAGACGGGGGAAGACTTGCCCAATGGTCAAATTTTGGCGTTGAAGCCGGAGCAGAAGGGGATTTTGAAGGACGTTTTGGCGGAGGGGTGGTATTGGTACAATCCTTATAGTTGGGATTTTGAGATACATCCTCAGGTGGAGGTTCCGGAGGGGAAGGTGGGTTTAATTCTCAAGCTTTTTGGGAAGGATTTAGAGGAGTGGCAGATTTTGAGTGATGGTACGCAGAAGGGGGTTCTTCGGGAGGTTCTCAAGCCTGGACGGTATTTAAACTATTCCAATCCTTATGCGTATCGCATTATTTTGAAGGATGCGGTGACGGTTCCACCCGGCTATCGGGGGGTGGTGGTGAACATGTCGGGGAAGATTCCCAAGAATACTTACGATTTTCTTGTAGGGGAGGGGGAGCGGGGGATTAGTCGGCATACGTTGGAGGCGGGGACGCACTATGTCAATCCGTATGTTCAGAAGGTGATACCGGTGGATGTGCGTTGGCATTTGTTTAAGATGATAGGGGAGGATTCGATACGTTTTCCTTCCAAGGACGGTTTTGAGATTACGATGGCGTTGAGTTTTGAGTGGGCGATAGACAAGAATAGGTTGGCGGAGGTATATGTGAAGTATGTGGACGAGCGGCCGGTGAAGGAATGTATTGTGGAGAAGATTGTTTTGCCTTATGTTCGTTCTATCACTCGTTTAGAGGGTTCGAAATACGATGCGATTGCTTTTTTTGAGAAGGACAGGAGGGAGTTTTTTCGCAATAAGTTCAACACGGAGCTAGCGGCTCTTTGTCGGGAGGAGGGGATATTGATTCGTTCGGCGCAGGTGCGTGATGTTTGGCCGCCGGCTCAGATTGCGAGTATTATTCAGCGAAAGGAGGAAGCCAAGTTAAAGATTGGGGAGTTCAAATCTAAGCAAGAGCTTGCGCTGAAGGAGCGGGAGTATGAGAAGGAGCGCAAAATGAAGGAGAGGAAGGAATGGATCACCAAGGCGAAGGCAGATCAGGCGGTGAAGATCATTGAGGCGCAGAAGCGTCAGGAGGTAGCGATTATTGATGCCAAGCGGGATTTAAAGCTTACGAAGAAGGAGTTTGTGGCGGCTCAGAATGAGGCGTTGGCGATCATTCGTGAGGGGATTGAGCGGGCGTATGGGATTTATAAGCGCAATGAAGCGGAGGCTGCTGGTTTGAGGGAGGCGGTGGAGTCGTTTGGCAGTGGTCAGCTTTACGTGCGCTATCTTGTCAACCAGAAATTGGCACCATCAATCAAGTATGTTTTGGCCAATACGGATGGAATGTTTGCTCATTTGTTAAAATCGGTTCTTCAGCCTAGTTCTTCTAAAAAAATTGGTCCTTTACCTCCGCTGAAGAGGGACTGGGTTAAGAATTTACAGACCTTCGATGGGGAGAAGTGGTTGTCGGGGTTATCGATTATGGATGGAACGTGGAAGGAGAAGATGAAAGAGCTTGAGAAGGAATATGAGGGAAGAAAGAGGGAGAGAAGGGGTAGATCGGAGGAAAAATAGTGTTGGGTGGTGGGCGGGAGGATTGGTAATTTTGTTTTGGAAAATGATATTGGATTAGGATAAGCTCTAAAGGATTGAGGATATGTCTGAGGAAAGGCAAGAAGATCAGGAGAGACAGAAGCAGGAAAGTGCACAGGAAGGGAAATCCAGTGAGGGGGAGGTTTCATCTCAGAAATCCAAGCGCAAGAGGCCGCGGCGTCGGCGTTCTCGGAAGGCTGGGGAGGGTTCTAAAAGTGTCTCCAGCTCAAAGAGAGCTTCTGAGACCAAGGGAGATCGGGAGAAAGAGGAAGGGAAAGAGGCGGATGTAGAGAGTATTGTCCCTTCATACGGAGCGCCTGTGTTAGGTGAACTGGAGGAAAATTTGGAGGATTCGACGATGGATAAAAAGGAAGAGGTTTCTTCTTCGCAGCCAATTTCGGAGGGGGAGGGGGGTAAAAATGCGGCTGGAAGTGGTGGAGAGGCTGGGCGAAGGCGTATTTCTCTCTCTTCGCCGCGGTTGCAAAAGTTGGCAAAGTGGGGAGCGGTTCTGTTAGCGGTATGGTTTATTGGGTATATTTGCATTTGGGTATGGATGGTGGAGCGGGTGTATGTTCCGCCGGGGTACATGTTGACGCTTACGTTAAAGATTGGCAAAAAGCATCCCGATCCCAATTTACAGGTGATGCCTGAGGGGGGATATCAGGGGATACAGGAGCGGGTTTTAGGGGAGGGGAGGCACTTTTACAATCCGCTTTATTACGAGCGGGAGGTGAGGTATCGGGTGGAGAATATTGACTTGGATCATGTGGCGGTTGTGCAATCCAACAGTGGGGAGGAGGCCAAGGGCAAGGAATTTTTGGTGAAGAAAGGGGAGCGCAAAAAGGGGATTTTGGATCAGGTGTTGACGCCTGGGAAGTGGAGATTAAACCCGTACGCTTATAAGATTGTTCAGCGGGTGAAGGTGACGGAAATTCCTCCTGGATTTGTGGGCACGCTGACGGCCAAGTCGGGGGCTTCGCCAAAGGTGGATCCTCAGGAGTATTTGGATGAGGCGTTTGAGGTATGGCAGAAGATGTTTCGTTTGTATCCGCTCAAGGCGGAGGAGCTCAAGGGGTTATTTGATAGGATGGCGGCGTATTATATGAAGATGTTTTTGCCCGCTTCGTGGTTGAGGGATTATCTTGAGGAGAAGAGGACTTCGGAGTATTTTCGCGCGTGCAATTCCCTTCAGGAGTGTGCGGCGAACATTGAGTTTGGAAAAGCCATTCGGGCGGATATTCGGAAGGTTTTGGCGAAGGAGAAGGAGATAGAGTCTCTTGAGCGGTTTTGGAGGGCGTTTCAGATTTGGCAGGAGAAGCGCCGTGAGTTAAAGGCGCAGGCGGAGCTGCTTCGGCGGGCGGAGCAAGCTGGGGAGAAGATTGATCTTGATCTCAGGACCAAGAGGCTGATTCAGCTAGCTTTTGATAAGAGGATTGATGAGGCTTGGGACAGGATTCAGTCGACGCAGCGGGCGGTGGCGCGAAAGCTTAGCAAAAAATCTTTAGAGCTTGAAAAGCTTCCTCTCTCAAAAGAGAAGTATTACCAGATTCGTTTTTTGGAGTGTGTTTCCGGCATTTTTCAGAAGTCTCTTCCGCCTTCTTTGGAGGAGGATTTGGACACTAACCGGGCGAGGTATGAGGAGCTTTTCAAGGATTTAGCGCCTCAGGAGAGCTGGCAGTCGTTGCTTGAGAGGTTTCAGCGCAAACTTTATCTTGCCCAGAAGGCTTACAATGGGGATTTGCTCTCACGTGAAGGGGAGCAGGGGGTGCAGTATCAGATTTTGCACCCGGGTATTTATTACATTAATCCAAAGAAGTATGAGGTGAAGAAGCTTGAGATTGGCTATCGCCAGCGGACGGTGAAAAACATTCGTTTCCCTTCTAGGGATAAGTTTGAGATTGTGTTGGATATTTCTGTGGTTTGGGGGATTACGCCGAAGAATGCGCCTTATCTTGTCAAGCGATATGGTGGAATTCAGGAGATTGTGGCGAAGGTGATTGAGCCGCAGGTGGAGGACATTTGCAAGCATTTTGGGACCAACTACACGGTTCGGGAGTTTATTGAGGGAGAGACTCGCACCAAGTTTCAGGAGGAGTTTACCCAGCTTTTAAAGGATGTTTGCAAGGCTCGGCGAATCAATGTATTGATTGGGTTGGTGCGAGCGATCAAGGTGCCCGAAGAGGTCAGTGGTCCCATAAAGAGGGAGAAGCTTGCTTCTTTGGAGAAGGCGACGAAGGTGGAGGAGACTCGGATGGAGAAGGAGAAGAATCGTTTGGTGGAGTTGAAGCGTCAGATTGAGGCGGAGGTGCGCAAGGTAGGGGAGGAGACGAAGAAGATGGTGGCGGAGATTGAGATTGATACCAAGGACAAGGTGGACCAGATTCGGGGGGACACTCAGATCGCGGTTTCAAAAATCCAGAAAGAGGTGGCTTACTGGCGCGCTTTGAAGAATCAAATTCTTTCTGCAGCTCGTGCAAAAGCGGAGGAATTGGTTCAAAAAGCGGAAGCCAACCGTCTCAGGCAACATATCAATGCGATTGGTGGTCCCGAGGTTTATGCCAATTATATTTTTACCAAGAATTTGCCAAAGGATTTTCAGATTTTTGTTCGCTATTCTGGCCCGGGGACACTTTGGATGGATTTGCCGTCGGTGTTAAAGAATTTAGAAAAGGCGGCGGCGCTTCAGATTTTAAAAGAGAGGTTGCAGAAGGATTTTCCCCGGAAGAAGTGAGTCCTTGTTAGGAAGAAGGAGAGTGTGATGAGAGGTTTATGGAAATGGAGATTTTTTTTGTTTCTGTTTTGTTTCGGTGCGGCTTCATTGCAAGCGGCGAAGCGGCCAAACTCTTCCACAGCTGCAACGCTTAGTTATGAGGAGGCGCGCCATTTGCTCTCCAGAACGTGTTTTGGCGTCAATGTTCGCCAAATTCTTTCGTGGACAAAGCTCACCCGGGAGCAAGCGGTGGAGCGATTGCTTCAGCAGTTGCGCCGGCCCCAGTTGATTTCGCCGCCTTCTTGGAGCAAAGAGCCGTATCCGGATTTTGCTTCTATCTCCAAAAAGCCTCTCAAGCAGCGGATGGCATTTCAGCGCAAGATTCAGAAGATGCGTGTGGATATCAAGCTCTGGTGGTATAGGCAAATGTGCCAAACCTCGACTCCGTTTGCGGAGAGGATGGTGCTTTTCTGGCACAACCATTTCACCTCAGAAATGCGCAAAATGTGGTGGCCCCTTTGGATGTACCAGCAGAATCAGCTGTTTCGGCGCCATTTGAGCAAAAATTTCCGCTCTCTTCTTTTGGCCATTTGCAAGGATCCGGCGATGGTGGTTTATTTGGATAGTCGTAATAACCGGAAGGGCCGTCCAAATGAAAATTTTGCTAGGGAGCTTTTGGAGTTATTTACGTTGGGGGAAGGCAACTACAGCGAAGCGGACATAAAGGAGGCGGCGCGAGCTTTTACGGGGTATACTCTCAACTACAAGAAAGGGACCTTTTATTTTTATCCAAAGCACCACGATTGGGGAATCAAGAAATTTATGGGGAGGGCTGGCTATTTTTCGGGGGAAGATATTGTCCAGATTCTTTTAGAAAATCCTCGTCTTTCGGAGTTCATCACCGAAAAGTTATGGAAAGAGTTTATCTCGCCCGTTCCTCATCCGGAGGAGGTCAAGCGTTTGGCTAGACTTTGGCGAAAGCACAATTACGAGCTGATTCCGTATTTACGGGCCTTTTTCTTGTCTAAATACTTTTGGCTGCCTAAGAATAGAAATAATCTAGTGAAGTCTCCGGTGGAATTTTTGGTTGGGTTTGTGCGTTCTTTTGAGTTGCCGGTAAGGAATCCGAGGATACTTCTGCACTATGGAAGGATGCTTGGGCAGGATATTTTGGATCCTCCTAACGTCAAAGGTTGGCCGCAAGGGTTGGAGTGGATCAACACCACCTCTTTGATTCTTCGGGTGCAGTTTTTGCGCACATATTTTCAGCTGAGGGCGGTGGAGGTTCGTCGGGTTTACTATTGCAATCTAAACTGTCCTACTTGCAACCGTCGTCGTCAGAAGCAGCGCATAGAGTTCAAGAGGAGGTTCGCGGAGCAAAATCGGCGCATACTTGCATTATTTCAGCTCTCGCCCAAGCCCACTATTTCTCAGATTGCTCGATTGCGGAAAACTTTGGTCCCAACGCGGGATATATCTCGATTTCCCACGTCGGTCGGCGCGTTGGATATGATTTATCGCTTTCTTCTCACCCCGGATTATCAGCTGAAATAAAGGGACTTTTCCCGGGTAGAGTTTTTGGGGCTTTCTTTGGAGGAGAGGGAATTTTAATTTTGATATGAGGGTATTGAGAAAAGATGAAAAGGGTTAGGAAACTTCCTCTATGGCGTCGCATTGCGGTGGCGGCTTGGCGTCCTCCCAACGATCCCACTATTCACGGTTCGATGTTGGTGGATATGGAGAAGGCGTTGGAGTTTATTGAGGAGAAGCGCCGAGAAAGTGGGCAGAAGATCACGATCACCCATTTGGTGACCAAGGCGGTGGCCCAGGCGTTGGCTACGTATCCTTTTTTAAATCAGTGTGTGCGTGGTAGGTATGTTTACCAGAGGGAGAGTGTGGACATTTTTTTGCAAGTTTCTTTTGAAAAAGGGGAGGAGCTTTCGGGGGTGAAGCTCGCCAATGCGGATCAAAAGTCTGTGGTGGAGATTGCCCAAGAGCTTGCTCAAAAGGCGCAGCAGGTGCGCTCCCATCAGGATCCTCAGTTTAGGAGGACGTTTTCTTTGCTTCGTCATCTACCGGATTGGGTATTTCGATTTTTGCTCAAGCTAAGCGATTATGTGGGGAATACACTAAACTGGAGCATTCCGTCGTTGGGGATTGTGGGGGATCCTTTTGGAAGTGCGATGATCACAAGTGTAGGAATGTGGGGGATTGAGGTGGGGTATCCTCCGTTTTTTCCCTATTCGAGAACGGCGTTGTTGGTGGCGGTTGGGGAGGTTGCCTTGCGTCCTATGGTGGTGGATGGTCAGGTGGTAGCTCGGAGAGCGATGTATCTATCAGCGACTTTTGACCATAGAATTTTCGATGGATACCAAGCTGCCAAGCTAGCCAATTTTGTAAAGAATTACCTAGAAGATCCCTGGCAAAATTCCTCTTTTTCGGCGCGATGATTCAGTATTTTGAAATATGGGTTGCCCGTAAAATTTTGGAAAAAAGGCTTTTAGAAGCCGCGGCTCTAAAGCATTTTTTATCTAAGGCTAATGAAAGCCGCCGTCGTTTGAAGGACTTTTTTATTCAAGAGGGCATTTTAACGGAGGGGATTTGGGAGCAGTGTTTGGAGGAGGCCATTCATTATTCTAGTTGGCCGGAGAGAAGGGAGCTTTTCCATCAAGACAACGTCAATATTTACAATTTGCTACGGCGTTCCAACTTATTTCATGAGCAGACTCTTCGAGAAAATCTACACATTTGTCAAAATCTTTTTCATCCGAAAGGTGCTTTGAGGTTAGACGATCTTCTTCTTAAAAAAGGTATACTCCAGGAGAGTTATCTTTCCAAATTATTTCATATTTCTCGAGAGGTTCGTTTTGTTTGTCCCCATTGCCATTTTCAAATCGTTCTAGCCAAGTTTTATCCTTGGTGGAATCCTCCATGTATTTTTTGTTCGAATTCTCTGCAGAAAGAGCTTTCTTCGATTTCCTCTCACTCTTCTCAGTATTTAAACTTTCCCTCTTTGGGGAAATATCGCATCTTAGAAAAAATTGGAGAGGGGGGGATGGGAGTGATCTACAAAGCTTTGGACACTCAGACGCAGGAGCTAGTGGCCATTAAATTACTTTCGCCTACTGAACTCAATTCGCAAGAGCAGCGGGATCGATTTCTTAAAGAGGTGCGCATTACATCCCAGCTTAGTCATCCGAACATTATTCCCATTTTGGATTATGGGGAGATTCATCAAAATCTTTTTTTGGTGATGCCTTTTATTGAGGGTTGCAATCTTCGCGATTATGTGGAAAAGCGCAAGACCAAGTCCTATCTTAGTTTGAGAAAGGCGCTCACAATTCTCTACCAAGTGGCTGATGCTGTGGAGTACGCTCATCGGAGGGGGATTTTGCATCGGGATATTAAGCCGGAGAACATTATGATTACCTCAGAGGGCAAGCCCATTTTGATGGATTTTGGGTTGGCTTTTGAGCAGGGCACCCCGTCGGATATGCGTTTGACAAAAACGGGGTATGTACTTGGGAGCCCGGAGTTTATGGCACCCGAGCAGATCAAGGCTCAGAAAACGCTCACGCCGGCGACGGATATCTACGCTTTGGGTGGAACGCTTTATTTTATGTTGAGTGGCACTCCTCCCTTTTGTGGGGAGGATATTTTGGAGCTTTTTAATAGAGTGGTGCATGAGAGAGTTCCTTCTCTTTCCAAGATCAATCCTTTGGTTCCGAGGAAAGTAGAGAATTTGCTTTACAAGTGTTTGGAGAAGTCTCCTCAAAAGCGCTATTCTTCGGCCCGGGAGTTAGCTGAGGAACTGAATCAATTGTTAAATGAAAGTCCTTCTAGGCATCGTTCGTATGCGCCACTTTTTGTGTTGGGGATTGTTTTCTTGTTGGGAGTATTCTTTTTTTTCTATTTCCAACGCCCCACTTCCCCATCTCCGAAGTCCGATGCTTTCCAAACATCTTTAGCCAGCAGGCGAGCTCTTTCTAAAAAAGCATCCTCAGTGAGGGGAGGATCGCTCAGGCAGAATTCTTTGCGTAAAAAACTTCAGTTGCTTTACCAGCAGGGAGATTGGTTTCGCGTTCGGAAGCGGTGGGAGAGCTGTATCAAGCGGCTGGCAGAGAAGGACAGGGAAGTAGAGCTGAGGAAGATTTTCCTCTTGAATTTTGAGGGGGAGTATTGGCGGGCTAAGGAGCTTTTTCAATCTTTGTCTTCTTCCGATTCTGAGTTATACCAGATACTGAGGGCTTATTTTGCCATACATCGGAGAGACTACAGGGAGGCGAAAAAAATTTTACAGAAAATTCCAGTCTCCTCATCCTCTCACGAACTCTATTTTTGTCGAGCTCTTTATGAATACTATGGAGCGGGGAAGCCAAAGCAAGCCCTTGCTTCTATTGCGAAAGCCCTTGAGCTTTGCCCCAACAACGCTAGATATTTGGAGTTTAGAATTTTTCTTCTTTTCCATCAAAGTTTGTTTCATGAAGCGGAGAGATGGGCGATACAAGCTTTGAAAGCTCACCCCAAACACTATGTTTTTTTCCACTTTCTTGCTATAATTTACAAAAAAATTATGCCTCATACTCGAAAGTTTTCCTCTTTTTTAAAAAAAGCTATTCAATTTCTTCAGCAGCGGCGCCAGCGCTCTATCAATCTTCTTTATGAGCTTCGCTACCTTCATTATCTTCAAGAAGGCGGATTTGTTGAAGAGCTGGAGAGGTATTCTCAAAATTTTTCCCATTCCAAAGTCAAAAAATTTTCTTACCTCTCTTACAAAGCGCGGGCAGATTTCATTTACACTTCCCTTTACTACAACAAAGGATCACTTTCCATTCCCTCTTCTTCTGAGAGGCAAAAATATTACAAGCAAGCTGCTGAGCTCTACCTACGTTATCTTCGTTCCTTTCCGCCTGTTTGGAAGGAGAATATTGGGTTTCGATATTACTATTACTTTGCAACTTACAATTATGTTAGCTCTATTTTCGCTTCTAAAAGTAGAAGATCTTTCGGGATCTTGGAAAGGTTATTCAAAAGTCAATACGAGCTTTTCCCAATTTTTCCCTCTTCCGCTATTTTTTTGGCAAAATTTTATGAAAAACAAAGAAAACATGCTTTAAGTGAGGGTGTATTGCGCCAACATTTAAATCAGTTTTCCAATTCCTTCGTGGCCTTGGAGCTTTTGCGTTTATATGAGAAGCTCTATTTAAAAGTGCGCTCTTCTTCCTCTCCCTCTTCCCATTTTCATTCTTCTCAAAGCCATTTACTTTCTTGTCGAAACTGTCTTATCCGCAAGATTTTCACTCTTATCCAACATCCTCTGCGACGCTATGGTGAAGGGTTATTTTCTTTTATTCTAGCTGTAGAAGGTCGAGATTTTTTACTCAAAAACACACAGATTCCTCCTTTGCAAAGGGTTAATTTTTGTCATGAAGTGATTGAACTTTCCACGAGGGCCATTCAACTTTATCCGCGTTTATCGGGATTTCGCCTTGCGAGAGCTTATAGTTATTATGAGTTGGGGAAATATTCTCTTGCCGAAAGAGATTTGCAATATATCCAGAGTTCTACTTTTTCTACTCCGTCCATAAAAAAGAGCGTTGGAGAGCTTTTAAAGTTAGTTCAGGAGAAGCTATCAGAGCGAAAACGGAATTCGAATTAGGGGCTTAAGGTTATGTGGGACGCGCTTAGTTTTGCACTTCTTTCTATGGTGGGTTTTTTGGCGGCATATTTTGTCTATGGTAGATTTATTGGGCGAAAGATTCTCTGTCTTGACCCGGAGCGTTCGACGCCGGCTCAGCTTCGGGAGGATGGGGTGGAGTACGTTCCTACCAATCGATTTATTTTATTTGGCCATCACTTTGCTTCTATTGCGGGTTTGGGTCCTATTCTTGGGCCAGCGATTGCGGTGATTTGGGGTTGGTTGCCTGCTTTGTTGTGGGTATTTTTTGGTACGATTTTTTTGGGTGCGGTGCATGATTTTACGGTTTTAGGGGTCTCGTTGCGTTCGCAGGGAAAGAGCATCACAGAGGTGAGCAAGGAGGTTGTGGGGGAGCGGGCGAGGGCGCTTTTTATGTTGATTATTTTCTTTACTCTTGCGTTGGCTATGGGGGTTTTTGTTATTGTTATAGCGGTTTTATTTACTGATTTTTATCCGAGTGCGGTGATTCCCACTTTTTCTTTGATCTTGATTGCGTGTTTTACGGGGATTTTGGTGTATAAATACAGGCTTCATCTTGCGTTAGCGACGGGAATTGGGTTGGTTTTGATGCTATTTTCTTTGCTTTTGGGGGTACGTTATCCGTTTTCGATGTACTCTTATTTTTTATCTTCTCGGGCCTTGGCGAAGGTAGAGGAGGAGAAAGAGAATTTTTCCAGGTACGTTTATGTGATTGATTTTGGTGGTGGGCGAGCTTATCTTCAAGCTCTTTCCAAAGATGCGTCGTTGGGAGAGAGGGTTTATCTTCGTTCGGAGCTTGAGCGGATTAATCGTCGTCTTGAGGGGGAGGGGAAGCTTTCTATTGTTGCGGTTCCTTTTTTGGAGGAGAATGTAAGCACTCTTCTGCACTATTTTCGGGCTAGAGGGGATGAGGGGATGTTTCGGGAGCTTGCGAGGGCAAGGGAGAGTGCTAAAGTGGCGTGGATGTGGATTTTGCTTGGGTATGCTTTGGTTGCTTCCATTCTTCCGGTGTGGTTATTGTTGCAGCCGCGGGATTACCTGAATTCTTTTCAGCTTTATTTTGGTTGTGCTTTGATGTATTTGGGGTTATTTTTACTTCGGCCGAAGATTGTAGCGCCGGCGTTGCACCCTCAGCTTCATTTTTTTGAGAGCACTTCTGTACTGCCGGCTCTTTTTCCTTTTCTTTTCATTACGATTGCGTGTGGAGCGATTTCTGGTTTTCACTGTTTGGTTTCCTCCGGCACCACGGTGCGTCAGCTTAAGCGGGAAACGGATGCTCAGTTAATAGGTTATGGGGGGATGTTGATGGAGGGTTCATTGGCGGTGGTAGTGATTTTGGCATGCACGGCTGGATTCCCAAGTCAGGAGTCTTGGCATTATTTTTATCGAGACTGGCATTCGGCAAGTGGTTTGGGGGCGAAGTTGGCTGCATTTATCAATGGGGCCGGGTTGTTTATTTCTCAGGTAGGGATTTCGCTTTCTTTTTCCAAAACTTTGGTGGCAGTGGTGATTGTAGGTTTTGCGATGACCACGTTGGACTCGGCTACTCGTTTATTGCGCTACAACATTGAGGAGTTCCGCCATTTGCATTCCAGATTAAATTTTCTTTCCAATCGCTACATAGCTTCTTTTCTTGCTGTTTTGGCCATTGCGTTTTTTGCATTTCTTAAATTAGATGGCCGATCTGCGGGACTTACGTTGTGGGCGTTGTTTGGCACCACCAATCAGTTGTTAGGGGGGATTGCGTTGCTGGTGGTGAGTTTATATTTATATTCGAGGGGGTTGCCGTATTTTTATACGTTATTGCCGATGTTTTTCATGTTGGGGATGACGCTGGTGGCGATGATTTTGAAGTGGAGGGAGTTTTGGCAGAAGGGGAGTTTACCGCTTCTTTTTGTTGGGGGAGCGATTCTTGGGATGACTTTTTGGTTGTGTGTTGAGGGTTGGAGGGCTTGGAGGAGATATCGACGAAAGCAGGCGGTTTAGGTTCTCTTTTCGTCAGCGGGGAAGGGTTGGAGGTTTTCAAGGATATCCACGTGGATCCAGCCGTTGCTAGCGACGATATTTTCTCCGAAGAGGAAGTCAGGTCCATTTTCAAAGTCGCTCACCACGCCTCCCGCTTCTTCTACGATGAGGGCGCCGGCGGCCACGTCGTAGGGTTGGAGGCCGATTTCCCAAAATCCGTCATAGCGGCCGGCGGCCACGTAGGCGAGATCTAGGGCCGCGGAGCCGCAGCGCCGAATGCCGCGCACTTTGTGGATAAGGTTTACTAGATTGGGGGTATTATCGTATTTGGGGTTATCTCTATGGTAGGAGAAGCCTGTGGCGAGGATGGATTTGATGAGGGTATCTGCTTTGGAGACTCGGATGGGCTCGTCGTTTAGGTAGGCGCCATATCCTTTGCAGGCGTAGAAGAGTTCTTCGAGGTAGGGGGCAAAGACCACGCCTACGAGCAGTTCGCCTTTGCATTCGAGGGCGATGGAGACGGCAAAGAAGGGGTGGCTATGCACGTAGTTGGTGGTACCATCGAGGGGGTCGATGATCCAGCGGTAGGGGGAGGAGGATGGAGAGGAGGATTCTTCTTCGGCGAGGATTTGGTGCTGAGGATAGAGTTGTTGGATTTGGCTGACAATTTTTCTTTCGGAGAGGAGGTCGGCTTTGGTGACCAGTTCTCGGGTGCTTTTGAACTGGATATCAGCTCCATCGATTTCGTCGTAGTGGGCCATGAGGATTTCGCCGGCTTGTTGGGCCAATTTTTTGGCAAATTCTAAGAATTCTTGGGACATATTGAGCGTTATCCTTTTGAGTTAAGTGTCTTTTTTAGGATAAAAGAGGGTTGAGGAGAGGTTTTGGATTTTCCTTTTATTCTGGTGGAGTCGGTTTGGGGGGAGTATTTTTTTTGGATTTTTTAGGATTTTGGGTAAGGTGTTTTCGAAAGGCGTTTTCGAGGTCTTCGAGTAGGATTCTTCTTGTATTTGTTTGCGCTTGGAAGTGTTGGTTGCAAAAGGGGCATTGGACTTCTTTGGTGAGAAGGGCAGCGGGGATGGGAAAAGAGCGTTGGCAAAAGGCGCAGGGAATTTCGATAAGATTTTTCATTGTTGGGAGAATTCCTTTATTTTTGAGCGGTTGGGGGAGTGAATTACGCCTTTTTCTGTGATGATGGCGGTGATGAGCGAGTGGGGTGTGATATCGAATGCGGGGTTATAGACGTGGATGCCTTCGGGTGCGATGGGGGTAGCTAGGGGTTGGCGGACTTCTTGGGGGGAGCGGAATTCGATGGGGATTTTTTCTCCGGTTTCGAGGTTTAGGTCGAAGGTGCTCCATGGTGCGGCCACGTAGAAGGGGAGGTTGTGGTGGTGGGCGAGGACAGCGAGGGCGTAGGTGCCGATTTTATTGGCGGTATC
>RFKQ01000045.1 GCA_003694635.1 Planctomycetota bacterium | reverse complement strand
GGGTGGGTTATGACATCAACTGTGGGGTGCGTTTATTGCGCACTCATTTGCGGGAGGAGGAGGTTTTGGGGAAGAGGGAGCAGTTGGCTCGGCGGCTTTTTCGGGATGTACCTACGGGGGTGGCGGCGCGAGGGGGGATTCGCAAGCTTAGCGAGCGAGAGATGGAGAGGTTGGCTTTGCGGGGTGCAAGGTGGGCGGTGGAGGAGGGGTATGGTAGGGAGGAGGATTTGGAGTTTATTGAGGAGGGAGGATGTTTAGGGGGAGCGGATCCTTCGTTGGTAAGTTCTTATGCGGTGAAGCGGGGGATGCAGCAGGTGGGGACACTTGGATCTGGAAATCACTTTCTTGAGGTGGATGTGGTGGAGGAGGTTTATGATACGTCGATTGGCGGGGTGCTTGGTTTGGAGAAGGGTCAGATTGTGGTGATCATTCATTGTGGTTCGAGGGGATATGGGCATCAGATAGCTTCGGAGTACATTGAGGTGATGGAGAGGGCGGTGAAGAAATATGGGATTTCTTTACCGGACAAACAGTTGGCTTGTGCTCCTTTGAGTAGTCCTGAGGCGAAGGATTATTTAGCGGCGATGGCTTGCGCGGCCAATTTTGCGTGGGCAAATCGGCAGGTGATTATGTATTTGGCGAAGAAGTCGTTTTTGCACACGTTTCAAATTCGGGGGAGTGAGTTGGGAATGGAGATAATTTATGATGTTTGTCATAACATTGCGAAGTTTGAGGTGCATAAAGTGGATGGGAAGGAGCGTCGGGTATGTGTTCATCGTAAGGGGGCCACTCGTGCTTTTCCGCCGGGTCATCCTCAGACTCCGCGCAAATATAGAGAAATTGGCCAGCCGGTTTTAATTCCGGGTGATATGGGTCGTTATTCGTATGTACTTGTGGGGGCGCCGGGAGCAATGGAAGCTAGTTTTGGTAGTTCCTGTCATGGGGCTGGGAGGATTTTAAGCCGGGTGAAGTCTCGCAAGAAGTGTCAGAATATGGATATGTTTCAGGTTTTAGAGGGGTATGGGGTTACTGTCAAAGCCACAGGAAAGCGTACGATTGCGGAGGAGATGCCGCATGCGTATAAGGATGTGGCGGAGGTGGTGGATGTGGTGGAGCGTGCGGGGCTTTCTAAGATTGTGGCTAGGGTAAAGCCTTTGGTTGTGATCAAGGGGTAGAAAAAGCGAGGGTTTTTGGAGGTGAAGTCTGAAAACCTTTTTTCTAAAAAGGGTTTCAGGAGTAAGTGGAAAGGGGTTTTTAGGGGAAAGGTATTTCCTCTAAATCGGAGAAGTTTTTGGGAAGGGGTGGTAGGGGGAAACTTTTTTTAAAAATGGTTCCCCCTGCGAAGAAAAAGGTTCGTTTTTTGCGTTTCAAGAGTTTTGTCAGCGTCTATATCCTGCGCCGGTGACCACGCGTTTGGGGGTGGGTGGTTGTTGGCGGAGGGGGACGGTGGCGCGTTTTAAGAAGAGGAGGGCGTAGCAGGTACGGATTTCTGGGGAGGATCCGTGACCTTTTTGGCCGCTGATATGGTCTTTATTGTTTTGGAACTCTTTTAGGATTTCTTTGGCGCCTAGTAGATACCAGTCGTATTTTCCGAAATATTGGATGCCGCTAAGTACGCCAGCGCGCTCTAGTCCGTAGAGGTAGTACCATTTCCAGCCACCTATTCCAGGGTTTCGTTGGACGCTGAAATTTTTGGCTATCCAAGCGCAGCCATCGCGGATAGCTCGGTTGAGTTCGGGGCGAAGTTTTTTCCATTTGTAGGTGCGTGCGGCCCATTTTTCCAGGTGTGCTTTGCAGATGACTAGGCAGGCGATGCCTGCGACGGTCATGCTTCCATAAGCTCGGAAGAATGGGGAGATTTTTCTTTGTTTTTGATCGGAAGAGGGAGTGATGGCACGGTATCCCCAGCCGCGCGCTTTATAGATTTGTTCTTTATTTGAGGTTCCGTAGGCGTAGGCTTTTCGTTTGACGGTTCGGCTACGCCTAGGGACGTGTTTCCATTTTCTTTCCAGTTTTTTTCTCAGGACATGGCTAATGGGTTCTTCGGCTGCTGGCACGGGGAAGGGTTGGACTTGTTCTCCATCGGGCGTTTGTACTTTGAGGAAGTGTTCGGCTACTTTAAAGAAGACTTCGGATTTAATTTTTACCCCTAGTCGTTCTGCGGCGGCTAGGCCTAGCAGGGCGTACTGGGTATTAGAGTGGTCATAGTAGGTGGACTTTGCATAGCTCCAGACTCCGTCTGGGTTGCGATTATTGATTAGCCAATTGACGGCGTCTAAAAGACGAGCTCTATCTTGTCGATTGGCGTATTTGCGAAAGCGGCGGCGGAGGACGGTTGTTCGGCGGATATGGCGTTTGGCGTATTTTTTTAAAATTTTTTTCGGCGGGGTATATCTAGCTTCTAGCGCCATAATGTAGAGGGCCACGCTGTAGGTTCTTTGGAAAGGAAGTTGGTTCATATAGTTGAAGGCGCGTCGAATGGCGATATGGTTGGGGGAGACTCCGCATTTTAGTAGGGTAAGTGTGATCAGGGCGGTGCTACCTAGGGGGTAGCCGGAGAAGGTATCCACATCCCAGTGTCCCTGTGGTATTTGGCGAGAGAGGAGGTACTTGACGCCTTTTTTGATGGCGTTATCGATGTCTTTCTGAAGAGGATTGGGAGCGGCTTGGCTGGGTTTGGGATTAAAAATAAAAGCAAAGAAGAGAAGGGAAAACCAGATTTTTTTACGTCTTAGGTAGACATGCGTTTCTCTCCACATAAGTCCTCCTCAAATCTTGAGTTTTATTATGGATTTAACAGGAATGTTTTTTTATTTTGCTAAATTTGGTTAGAAAAGATAATTTTGATTTTTTTTTCGAAACGTTGAGTGAGTTCAGATGCGAAAAGGCTTAAAGGGAGATAGAGATGAAATTTGAGAATGTTTCTGACGAAGAGGTGCGTAGATTGGTAGAGATGATACGTTGCACTGCGGTAGGGAAGAAGAGAAGCGTTTCCAGGGAGTTTATTCGGGAGCAATTGAACTTGATCACTTTAGAAAAGGTGTATCGGGTTTTTGAAAAAAGGTCCAATACTAAGACATTTTTTCAGGTTTTGGAGATCAACGCCAACCGTTGGTCGAAGATTCTTCAGCTTATTAAATATTATAAAAGTTTACTTCATACAGCGCAAGGAAAAAAGCAAAAAGAGGGAAGCCTTTCTGGTTTTTTGGGGGCGTTGGGGGAGTTTGGGGATTTTCGGATAAATCGGGTGATGAAAGAGGAGGTGGCGTATATCCAGTTGATCAATCCGTTTTTGGAGTGTTTGAAAGGGAATTTATTTTTCTTTTACTCCAAAGGTGACGCTCCCTCTCAGGAGCTTCAGCAGTTTGTCAATCTGATAGAGAGTGGTCCTCAGGAGTATTTTCGGAAAGTGGCGTTTATTTTGACAATGTACAATACGGAGGATTTTATT
Source organism: Planctomycetota bacterium (assembly GCA_003694635.1). Taxonomy (GTDB): domain Bacteria; phylum Planctomycetota; class J132; order J132; family J132; genus J132. Next base: position 32,496 of record RFKQ01000045.1, on the reverse strand, counting down.
CATCTTACCAAGGAGAGTCGTTATCGTTTTGTGGTTTTGCACCTTAGAAATCTTAAAAACATTTTGTTAGCGAGCAAGACCCCGATTGCGTTTAACCAGGCGATCACAGAGCAGTTGGATTTGCTTGACATACAGCCTTATCGCACTCATGGGAGCACGTCTAGCTTGATGTTTTTTGGTAGAAAGAAGGCCATTGATTTGATGATGAATGATCAGGCTATCAGCTATGCGATTTATGGCGGACGTCAGATGGGGAAAACTTCGCTTTTAAAGAAGATTCAGGAAATTTTGAATGAGGAATCGGGGCAGAAGACGGTGTTTATCACTTGCGAGGGGGTAAAGAACAACTTATTTTTAGGAAGGGAGATTTTAAAGCAGCTGGGGGTGGACTCAGCTGAGGTGGAGACGGTGGAGGATTTTGAGCAGAGGTTGCGCGACTATTTGCGTTCTAGGCCGGATAGGGTGACGGTTTTTATCGATGAGGTGGACGATTTGGTGGATATTGATCGGAGGTCTGCGAGTAAGATATTTGTGTCTCTTCGCAATATCCACAATGATTTCAAGAGTAGATGTCGTTTCTTTTTTGCGGGTTTTAAGAAACTTTATTCTGAATTTTACCGCCTTTATGCTCCCTTTCGGAATTTTGCGGAGCCTTTTGAGCTTAAGGAGTTGAGCAAGAAAGACTGTCGACGTCTTATTGAAGAGCCTATGTGCCATCGTTTGGGGATTCGCTTTCTGGCAAAAAAGAAAATAGTGGATAAAATCTATGAGTATACAGCGGGGCATCCTTGTTTTGTCCAGCACTATTGCAAGTGTTTGATCGAGAAGATTGCTTCGGAGAATCGGCGTTATATTCAGGAGGAGGATGTGGAGGATGTGTATCGCAGTGAGGCGTATCGGGATTTGGTGGTAGGGAATCACTTGGATAACTTTCGGGAGGGAGAGGAGCAGGGGGATATTTTGCCCAAGCTGTTGGTATGTCATATTATTTTTGAAGACTGGGATTCGTTTACGGAGCTCCAGTTGATGGAATCTTTGAAGTCATTGGAGCTAGAGATGGAGCCGTTTCAGCTTAGAAGTGAATTGAGGAAGCTGACGATGACGAGTGTATTAAAAAAAGAGGAGAAGTATTATAGATTTACCAACTCCATTTATCCGCGTATTTTGAGGGAGAGGGAGAATTTGGCGGATATTCTTTTGCAGTTGGTGGAGGAAGCTCAGAAGCTTTTGAAGAGGAAGAGGAACGATGTTGTTGCGGAGGAGGAGTCGGAGATATTTATTCTTAGGCGGAGGGAGATTGAGCAAATTCTCAAGGATTCTGGGCAGAATTATGCGATTTTAGGGGGAAATGGGGTGGGTAAGAGCTCTATGTTAGCGACGCTAAAAGAGATCTATGGTATGGATTTAAGCTACAAAATGGCTTATGTCCAGGCCAAGGCGATGAGGGGTCTTGAGGACCTTCTTCAGGGAATTTTGACGAATTTTCATATCAAGAGTTCTACGTTGGAGGAGGGGTTGGAGGTTTTAAAGGAGTTTGTTGCCGAGAGTTTTTGCCATGGCCGGCGGGTGTTGGTGCTTATGGACGATGTGGAGGGGGTATTTCTGAGGAAGCGGTCGCAGGCGGAGAGAGTTTTGGAGGCTTTTGAGCAGCTGTCTGCGGAGCTTAGTGAAGGGTTTCGCGTTATTCTTACGGGGGGGATTGGGCTTTTGCCTCTTTTGGATATGGAGATTCTTCATTTAACTCCGTTAGATGAGAGGGAGGCGAAGGTGTTGGCTTTTCATTTCATCAAACAGAGGGGCTTGGAGTTGGAAGATAAGAGTCTTCTGGAGCTGTTGTTGGAGTATACGGGTAGGAATCCAGCTCTTTTAGAGAAGCTGATAGCTCTTATTCAAAGGCGTCTTAAAGGGGGAGGTAGAAGGGTGGTTTTGGAGGAGGATATTGAGCAAGTAAGCCACTTGGAAGATTTTCACGAGGCGTTGATTTGTCTGTATGAGGGGGGATTGGACGAGGGGAAAAAGTGTCTTCTTCAGGCGATTCTATCTCTTTCCAAAGAAAAATTTACATCCCAAGATATTTCTATCCACCTTCCCTTGCTGCAGGTGGAAAAGGGGTTAGAGGAGTTGTTTTTTTTAGGAATTTTGAAAAAGATGGGAAGGCGTTATCGTTTGAGCAATCCTTACTATGGAGAAGTTATGAGGAAGCGGTGCACTGGTTAGGAGAGTGAGAGGCGTTTTGATGAAGAGTCGAGTGATTGAGCGAGATGGAATTTGGGAAGTTTGGCGCGAGAAGGAAATCCTTCAACTGGAGCTTTGTTTGAGGCGTTTGGAGTATGTCATTGTTTCAGCGCCGTTGCAGAGTGGGTTAAGTGTTTTTTTTAGGCAGTGTATTTTGTATTTAAAGAGCTTGCCGGACTACCAGCAGTACGTTCCTTTGTTGATCAATGTTTCCAGTTGGAATGATTCTTTGTTTGTGTTGTTGGCGTTAGAGATTTCTCAGCAGCTTAGGCCGGTGAAGTATGTTCATCGGCGCCTTGAGAAGTTTAGGCGATTGGAGAGTCAGGGGTTATCTTTTCTTTTTGAGGAGGTGTTGAGGGGGTGTTCAAAAAATTTTATTTTCTTTTTGGACGACTTTCAAAATCTTTCTTTCTCTAGGCAAAAAGAATTTGTTTCTCTTATACGGCAGCTTCATACTTATCGCGATCAATACCCTTATTTAAAGCAAATGTTTTTTGTGCTAGGTGGCGCGATTTTATGGAAGAATTTAGATCCTGAGAGGACTTCGCCGTTTTCCAATGCGGCTTCCAAGATACATTTATCGGACTTTAGTGAGGATCAGACGGTGGAGTTTGCCAAGGTTTACTTTCAGAAACATGGTTGTTCTATTCATGATATTGGTGCGCGTTACATTTACGAGAAGACCGGTGGTCATCCTTATTTTTGTCAGAATCTTTTTCGCATCATTTGGAGCAAGCATCCAAGTGAGGTTCAGTTTCGGCAGATTGATCGAGCTGTGGAGGAGTTTATTGAGGAGGGGGACTTTCATTTAAAGGCGATTCGCCAGCGGATTCTTCAGGCTTCTCCGCAGGATTTAAGAGCTTTGGGGCGAATTTTATTGGGGGAGGTGGTCCAGCTTAGTTTGATGGCGCCTCAGCGATTTTTGGAAGAGTTGATTGTGCTTGGAGTTTTGCGGTTAGGTCCGGATCGGAAGGTATGCTTACGCAATGGAATTTACGAGTTATTTTTGCGCAAAGATCCACTTTTAAGGCGGCACTTTTCTCAGGTTTGTGATGTAGCGCCCAAGGATTTATTGGTAGGCCAGTTTATGTTGGCTTCCAATCAATTTTGCTATGGGATTATCAATCAGGTGGAGAATCGTCTGCGCAATTTTGTGGTCAGCCAGCTCTACAGCGAGTATGGGGAGGAGTGGGCGAGGCGGGGATTGGCGGGGGTGTATACGGAGCCGGAGCGTTGGAGGGGCAGGACGGAGAGGGAGTTGGGAGAGGTATTGGTTTTGCGCAAGAGGCGGGAAGAGGAGGACAATACGCTGGAGGATTGTGATGATCCTTTGATTTGCTATGCTACTTTGAAGGATTTGGAGAATATTATCGTAAAGAATTGGAGGAATATTTTTAAGAAGATCATTGGTTCTCAGGACCAATTTAAGGTCTATCTTACTGTTCTCAATCGCGTTCGCAATAAAGTGGCCCACAATCGTCCCATTTGCGATAGGGATTTGGAGAGGTTGCTTAATGCGGTAGCTCATTTAGATCGGTGGTTAGGCAAGATTAGTTTACTGTAGCTTTGGGGGTCGGTGGAGGTGGAGGAAGGAGGGGGTTTTTAGAGATCGTCTGCGGTACCTGGTAGGCCGTCGGGGCCATAGGATCGGATATTGTATTGTTGTGGGCTTTGGACGGTATACTGCCAGGGGTTTCCCCAGGGGTCTTTTGGGTGGATGCCGTGGAATAGGGTTTCTAGGTTTGGGGGGAGTTTTTTGTGTTGGAGGCGGTAGTTTTCGACTTTTTTGTAGATTTGGGTTTGTTGGTGAATGGCTTGGAATTGGGGTTCTTTTGTGATGATCAGGATCCAGGGGTAGGTTAGGAAGAATACGATGAGGATGAAGAGGAGGGAGAAGATATACTTGAGATTGATGGATTTTAGGAAGAGTTTGAGCAGGAGCAAGGTTGCGATAACTGCGCCGGTGAGGGAGAGGATGGCGATTTCCAGGGATGAGGTGGAGATAGGGATGGCGGGTAGGTTTTGGCTATGGCGGTAGAAGCACCATAGGTAGAGGGCTATGGGGAAGTAAATGGCGCCGAGGCCGCCGAGCAGGATGGGGCCGCGGTAGCCGCTGCTGGAGGAGGTAGTTTGGCTGGATTGGTAGGGGGTGGTTAGTTTTTCTTTTAGGGTTTGATTTTCTTCGTAGATTAGGCCGAATTTTCTTTGCAGGTGTTGGGCTAGCCATTCGTTGTAGTGGAGGAGTTCTTCTTTTTTGTAGACAAGCGTTTTATCTAGGATTTCTGGCCATTCTAGGCTGGTTGTTTTTTGGAAGGCGTTTTCTATGCCTTTTAAAAATCCTTGAGTTTCGTAGGTGCGCAAGGCTTGGGGAGTTTTTTCCAACAAAAGCAGGACAAAATTGATAAAATTATCTATTGAATGAGGTTGTGGTGAGGGGAGGAATTGGTAGTTAAATCGGTCCGTATGAACTCGATAGATGGCGGGGCCTTTGCGGTAAAAGATATCTACAAAAAGGTTTGGGATAAAGCCCTTGTGGCGGTATCTCTCGAGGTCTTCTAGAAGTTTTTGTGCTAGATCGCTGATGGTTTGTTCATTTTCTTGAACTAGGATGGAGCGTTTTTTGATTTCTTCTTTTTTGGCGGGGAGGTTGAGGGTGAGGACATTGATGGCCAAGATATCTTTCCAGGGGAGGAGTTTTTCTTTGTATCCGCTGATGAATACTCTTAGGCCATCGTTTTCAAAGGCGGCTTTATTTATGTTATAGACTTGTGGTGGAGGGATATACTCGTTCATATTCACAAGGAAGCTAGATTCGCCGATTTGGGTTAGATCTTTTTGTATGGCTTGGGCTTGATGAAGCTCTATTCCTTTTTGGATGATTCCTCGTCCATATCGGATCATTCCAGTGATATCTGCGAGGGTACCTCCGAGGTGTTTGGAGACGATTTCTGCGATGGTGGAGACTGGAAAGTCTCTGTGTTTTTCTAGTAGGAGGGCCACGAAGGTTTCTTCTTGATTTTCGTTAGGGGTCGTCATGGGTTTTACCTTGTTTAGAAAGGAGTTTTAGCATACATGGGAGGAGCACAAGACTGGTGAATAGGCAGCAGAGAATACCGATACTCATGATGATCCCGAGACTTTTGAGGCCTTGGTGGCTGGCGAGGAGGAAGCTACCAAAGCCGACGATGGTGGTGAGGGAGGTGATGAGGATAGCTTTGCCGGTGAAGTGGAGAATGGTGGGCAGGTTATATTCTTTTTCTCGATAGAATCGATGTAGGATATGGATGGAGTTATCGATGCCGACGCCGAAGAGGAGGGGGAGAGCCATGAGGTTAGCGGGGTTAAAGTGGACGTTGAGGAGGTACATACATCCGAGCATGAGGAGGGAGCCGAAGATTAGGGGGGAGATGGCGAGGGAAGCGATCCAGAGGTTGCGAAATTCTAGCAGAAGGATAAGAAAGACGACGCAGACGGCGATTAGGCCGGCTTTTTGGTATCCTTCTTTCATTTCTTTGAGCACTTCATAGGTTTGGACGGAAGGGCCTGTGATGTGAGGGTCGACGGAGCGGAGTTCTTGGATAAAGTTTTCGAGATTTTTTTGGATACGGATATTTTCTTTGGGGTAGACATAGATGGCGCATAGTCCATTGGGGGAGATAAAGTAGGTTTTGAGTTCTGGGGGAATATCTTTAAGGGTTAGTTTTTGAGGTTTATAGAGGGCGGGAAGGATTTTGGCATTTTCCCGGAAATTGTGTAGGATTAGGTGTTGATATTGGAGGAGGTGTTTTTTTTCATAGTTTGTTTTCGAGAGAAGTTGGAGGAGGTTGTCGATTTTTTGAATAATTTTTTCGAAGAAGACGGTCCAGTTTTCTTCTTTTCCGAAGGTTTTTTCTTGGAGGTCTTCGATTTTTTCTTGGAGTTTTTCCAGGGCTTGGATTAGATTTTTTCGGCTAGGAGGTTGGGGGGAGATAGGTTTTGGTGGTTGGGATTGGAGGGTGGGGTAGAGCTGGCGGAATCGTTGTAGTTTTGGGGAGTGGAGGAGAATTTGGAGGCGTTTTTCCTGTACTTTTTCGGGAGGGAGGAGATTGGTGATGGCTTCCACTTTGGAGGGGTTGACGCTGGGGAGGGATTTGAGTTTTTCCACGAGGGTTCGGATTTGTTCCAGGGCTTCTTTGGCTTTGAGGTTGTGTTCTTTTTGGGTTAGGGAGGGGTAAGATTTTAGGAGGATAGCGAATCTAGCGGAGATACCGTAGTCCTCGATAAGGGTTTCTTCGAGGAGTTTGGCTTGGGAGTTTTTTCTTTGAAGGTTGAGGAGGTTGGTATCAAATTGGGTGGAAAAGACGCTGAAGCTGGAGAGGAAGACGGCGAGCATGGTGAGGGCGATTACGGTTTTTGGGTATTTCAGTAGGCGTAGAACGAGGTGGATGATGCGGGAGGTTTTGCATTCTGGGTGGACTTTCGGTAGGGGGCGTTTTTGGTCGATCCAGACCAGTATTCCGGGGAGGAGAGTGACCATGAAAGCGAGGCAGATTAAGATTCCCAATCCGCCAAGGATTCCCAGTTGGAAGGAGCCTTTAAATCCGGAGAAGGCGCTTATAAAAAAGGCTGCGGAGGTGGTGAGTGCGCTTGTGGTGATGGCGATGCCTGTTTTGACAACGGCTTCTTTGGCGGCTTTGTGGGGGGTGATTTCTGCGCTGCTGCAGATGGATTCGGAGTATCTTTCGATGATATGGATGCCGAAGTCTATTCCTAATCCGATGAGAACGGCGGCAAAGACGACGGAGACAATGTTGAGATATCCGAAGAGGATGACGGCCAAGCCGAAGGTCCAGAGGATGGCGATTCCTAGCACTAGGATGGAGAGGATAGGCCAGATGAAGCGGCCGAAGAAAAGGGTGAAGATTAGGCCTACGCCTAGGATGGAGAAGAGGGTGAGACGTTGGATATCGCGGGAGGAGTCTTCCATTTCATCCACGGTGAGCTGGGGGCTGCCGGTGTAGAAGATTTTGGTATTAGGATAGTTTTGGGCGGCTTGTTGGAAGCATTTTTTTACGCCATTGAGAAAGATTTTTAGTTTTTGGTAATCGTCGCTTGTGGTTTCTGGGAACACCTGCATGAGGATCATAAGTTGATGGTTGGGGAGGACGAAGTAGCCGTCGGGGTCGATTTCTTTGAAGACGGATTTTTGATGGCGTTTTAGGATAGGGGGGAGGTCTACTTTTTTCTTTACTAAGGCGTTTTGTATGCCTTGAAGGAGCTGTTCGATGAAGATGAGGTCGGAGGGTGAGGAGTTTAGGTTAAGGTGGCGGCTAGCCTCATCCATGGCAAGGGTGATGGAGGAGAGAAACTCGGCTAGATTGGTGGCTGTTTGGAGGTAGGCAAGGAAGGTGGCGTTTTCTATGCTTTCTTGGAATTCTTTTTGGTTGGCGAAGAGTATTCCGTATTTGTACATAAATTTTTTATTTATTTTGAAGAGCACTCGGCGCACAAGGGGGCGATTGTTTTTATCTTTGAGTTGGAGTAGGAGGTCATTGGCGGTTTGGGCTATCTCTCGGGCGTAGGGGGAGCGGATGATAACAAAGAGAGCTTCTGAGGCTCCGAAGCTCTTGAGGTATTGGTTAAATTTTTTTTGGTAGGGTGCTTCTTGGCGAATGAGCTCCGCGTAGTCGGTGCGAAGCTCTAGGGAGGGGAGTAGGCTCAGGGGTAGGAGGGAGAGTAGGAGGGTGGTGATTAGGATTTGTTTTTTGTAGCGGATGGCGAATTCAGCTAGAAACGAGTAGAGGTTTTTTTTCATTCTTTTGTAAACTTTATTTATTTTGAAGTGGGTAAATTTTTTTGAGGAACAAAGAGGGAGTTTAAAAGCCTTTATTTTTGATAAAGTTAGAGTTGGTTGATTGATTGATGAAAGCTGCCTTGGGCAAGGGGGGATAAGGGGACCTTGCGAAGACTTGGTTTCCCGGGTAGAGCTTTTTAAAGGTGGGGGAGAAGCGGGGTCTGGAAATAAAATTCAATCGGGTTTTTGGAGCATCAGAAAAATATATTGGGGATTGAGTTTTTTATTTGTAGAGAGATTTTTGGAGTTCTAGGATTTTTTTATCTTGTTCTTGCATTTTTTGGTAGAGAGATAGCCAGAGGGATTTAAACTTTTGAAGTAGGTGAAGGTAGTTTTGCTCAAGGGTTTGGAGTTTTTGTTCGAGGTTAGAGATTTTGATTTGGGATTGTTGGAGGAGTTGAGATAGATGGTCATTTTTTTGTTGAAGGAGTTTCAGTTTTTCTTCCCATTTTTTGTTTTTTTCCAGTTGAAGGAGTGTATTTAGAGCTTTTGGTGTGTACCATTTTCCCTTGTATTTCAGGTAGCCTTTTAGGCGCATTTCTTTGTCGCGAATTTTTTCTATTTCTTCCGCTCGGTACCATTTATTTTTATAACGTACGTATCCCAAATAATTCCGCGCTGTAGCATTTTCAGGGTCTAGGGAGATTACCTTTTGGTAGGCTTGTTCTGCCTTTTTAAAAAATTTGTTTTGGACACACCATTTGGCAAATTCCAGCCAGCTGTTTGTATTGTTTTGTTTTTGAGTGTTGTTTTCGTATAGTTTAAGCGCTTTTTGCAGGGCCATTTGGGCTTTGTTGTGGAGTTTTTCCCGTTGGCACCACTTGGCGAGAGCTTCCCATTCTTGAGGTTTTTGGCTTTTTTGGGCGGATTTGAGTCGATATTCATATTCCTCTAAAATTTGTTCCCAGGAGGTTTTCTTCTGTTTATGGATGCGGAGGATCATCTTGCGTTCCAGGTAGATTTTTGCCGAGGAGGTGCCTACTTTGACGAGGACGACGATGGTGGAGGGGTTGCTTTCGACGATTTTGCCTTCAATTCGTCGTCCATCTTTGAGTACAAGGATATCCGCTTGGGCGGTTGTTGGGTAGACTAGGATGAGCAGGAGCAGAAGAAGGTAGATTTTTATTTTTATCCACAGAAAGTAAGGATTTTTCATACGATTAGATCCTCCAGAAGGGAAATACTGACTACTTTATCGCCTCGGATAAGGACTTCTTTGCGGTTTATTTTTACCACATATTTTTTGGATTCAATAAGGTAGCGCTCTTTTGAGGAGGAACCTTGGGTGATATCGTGGGCGTCTGCGTTTTGAAGCAGGACGTAGTCGGGGGTCATTTCTACAAGGGTGCCGATAAAGACGAAATTGGTGTTGGTGTCTACAATGACTTGTTGGTTGAGGTATTTTTCAAGGATTTTATCTGTGCTTTTCATGATTATTCTCAAGATAAGGGAGTTTAAGTTTGGTTTGGGGGTTTTGTTGGGGGGCTTTAGGTTTTGACCAGTTTCCAGGCGTCTTTGATAGGGATTTGGAGCAATTTTTGACGGATACTGGGATTTTGGAGTAGGCTCTGGATTTCTCTATTATCATTTAGGGTTTGGAATGGTTTTTGACGAAATCTGCGCCAGAAGTCAGGATTTTGGATGAGTTTTTGGATACTAGGTTCTTGGAGCAATGGTTGGATGCGGGGATCTTGTTGAAGTTTTTGGAGGGTTTTTTTATGATCTTTTTGGAGTTTTTCGCCGATTTCTAGGAGGTATCCGCTGTGGCTTATGGCTTTGAAGAAGAGGGATTCTTTTTCCAAAGGGGAGACGATAGTTTGTCGGTAGATTTGCCCGGCGAATGTTTTATCCACTTTGTCTATCCAATTGCCAGGAAGGATGGGAAATAGATAAAAGAGAAACAGGAGGTAGAAAATGGAGGCCACGCTTTGGATGGCTGCGAGTAGGCTGGCCAAATTTTGTTCTTGTTTGGAAATTTTTTTGCTTTCGGGCAAGCGAGGAGGGAAGTTGTTTGGAGCGGTGGTGGAGTAGGAAATGGAGGGGATATTTTTCTCTACTTTTTCTAACCTTGTTTTTTCTAAATTTGCTTTTTTAAGAGTGGAGGTAAAATCTCTTTTCCATTGTGAAAGATGGTTAAGATTTTGCTTCAATCGAGAAAGAAAATCTAGGATTGCAAAATAGATAGATCGAATTAGGTAAAACCCGAACAAAATGAAGAATAGAGAGAATAGGAAGAGAGCAACTGTGTGCAAGAGATGGAAGGAATTGCTTTTAGGTATTAGTAGTAAGAAAGCGGTAAAGAGAAGCAAGACAAAGGAAAAGACAAGACCTCGGATAGTTTGTTTTTCTTTTGCTCTTTGCTGCTGCTCTTTTGCTCTTTGCTGCTGCTCTTTTGCTCTTTGCTGCTGCTGCTGCAGAGATGGCGGATTCTGGTCGCTTTTTTTATAGAGTCGGGTGATCAAGGTGCTCACCACAAAGAGAAAAGTAGTTTTGGGAAAGGCGAGAAATGCGAAGAAAAGGACAAGAGCCACAAGTATTATGAGAACTTTTTTGCTTTTGGAAAAGTTTTTTGGGCCTGTTGGAGGCGGGCTGAGCTTGTATGCTTCGGACTTGGAGCGGTTTTCTAGAAAAGTAGAGAGAGAAGGTGTTGTTTTTGAGGCTGGTCTGTTTTCTTGGCTGTTGAAGGGGAGGTTCGATGGTCGTGTTCGAACGAAAGTTTTTTTTAGAATTTGGGGGGAATCTTTGAATTTTTCGAGAAACAATTCTTTTAGTTTCGTCAACAGACGCTCAAAAAGGAACATGGACGTATTGTAAATGATAAGAAAAACAAGAATGTAAGAGATGAACAAATCGAGGATAGGTTCATCAAAAAAGTGTGTCAGCTCCCCGATTTGTCCTCCAAACTTAATCAGCACAACGACAGAGAGGATGAGAGAGGGGATAGCGGCGATGTTTTTGATCAGAGCTTTGTTTACACCTTTGGAAGAGTAGTAGAGGACATTTCCTGCGATATACAAACCTGAGAGGATATTTAGCAATAAAATCCAATTCATGGTACTTGTTCCTTTTTGCTAAATTCTGGCTATGTGCCAACGTTTTCTTGTTAGGACAGAGGGAAGCGATTACTTTGGAAAATACTTTTCATAGGCTTAAGGGATTTGTTTTTTTTCTTTTGTAATTCTATCAACAAAGGAGGGGATTGACAAGGAAAAATAGCAAAATTTTGAGTTTTGCGGTGTTTGCTTTAATTTCATTATATATTAACTTTTTTTTGTTTCCAGAAAGCTGTACTTGCAGGAAATAGTTCTTCTCTTAGGAAAGAAGTTTTGGGGAGTAGTAATTGATGGGCAGTGTGTTGTTTTGTAACGATGGGGAAGAGGGGGCGGAGAGGGGGGAAAAATATTCGCTTTTTCCGAAGTGTCCCAAAACGAGACAGGGTTACTTTAAAAAAATTGACCAATTTTGCAAGTCAATGCAAAAATTTTTCAAAATTGGAACGCATTTTTCTGCACACATAACCCATTGCTAAAAAACGAGATATAAAAAATTAGTTGCAAATCTGATTATAAAAGTTATATTTCTCTCCTAAATAGGCACGATTTTTGCTAAACTGATAATCACTTTCCATATTTGGGTTTTCCCCTCTCCTCTCCCCCTCGGGAGGCGGGTCGGAATGGGGCGAGATCGGAAGGGGAAAACCCTCTTATTCCTCACCCTGGCAGACTGCCTTCTAGCCCAACAAAGGGAGAAGGGAGATGGAGAGGGTTATGTTTTCCTATAACTTTCCCCACCCAGGGTGGGGGAGTCTTTAAAATGAAGAGTAATCCATTTTATGGATTAGGTCAATTTACTTTTTTTAATATTGATTTCTTCTTTTCTTTTTGTATAATTCTATCATCAAATGAAGTTTTTAGAAGAGTAATCGGTTTGATTAATTATGCGCCCGTAGCTCAGTGGATAGAGCGTCGGTTTCCGGAGCCGAAGGTCATAGGTTCGAATCCTATCGGGCGTATTTTAGCTAGATTTTCATTTATTTTCACCATTTCACCACTCGAGGGCTGGGTTTATGCGCGAAGAGGACAAAATATTCATCAAAATTGCGGTTCACAATAGGATCATCACTAAGGAGGAGGCGGAGGAGTGCCGGGAGATTCAGGAGAATACGGAGCCGGATAAGGATATTGGCCAGATTTTATTGGACTTGGATTACATTTCTGAGAAGCAATTTGCTGCCATTGATAAGGCTCGTTGGAAGCATTTAGCCAAGAAGGGGATTACGAAGCCCAAGTCCAGGCCAGTTTCTTCCAAGTTGCGATCTTCATCGGCTTCTGTAGGGGATGAGGCGATGGGGGGGGCGGAGGCGAAGAAGATAAAGTTGCCGCCTAATTTAGCGAAGATTGAGGCGAAGGATGTGAGTCATTTTTATGGGAAGGGCGTCAAGAATTATTTGAAATTTGCTCGGCAGGTAGGGGCTTCTGACTTGCATTTGGCTAGTGGTGCGAAGCCGTTTATGCGTTTGAATGGTCATATTATCTACATGAATCATCCGGTTTTGGAGCCGGAGGTGAACAAGAAGCAGTTATTGGAGATTTTGGACGAGCGGGATAGGGAGAAGTTTTTAGAGACTTTGGATTTAGATTTTTCTTTTGAGCTAGAGGGTTTAGGTCGTTTTCGGGCGAACATGTGTCAGCAGCGGCGTGGCGTGGATGGTACTTTTCGTTTAATACCTCAGAAGATTCCCACGCTTAAGGAGTTAGGGATTCCGGAGAGTGTTCGCAAGTTTACCACTTTTCATCAGGGGCTTGTGTTGGTGACAGGTCCGGCGGGTTCTGGTAAATCCTCCACTTTAGCGGCGTTGATTGAGATTGTCAATCAGGAGCGTCACGATCACATTATTACGGTGGAGGATCCGATTGAGTTTGTTTTTGAGTCGAAGGGTTGCAATGTCACTCAGCGTCAGGTGGAGCGTCACACTAGTGGTTGGGGGACAGCGATTCGTGCGGCTTTGCGGGAGGACCCGGACATTATTATGATTGGAGAGATGCGGGATTTGGACACCATTTCCACGGCGATCACGGCGGCGGAGACGGGGCATTTGGTTTTTGGGACGTTGCACACCACGAATGCGATTCGCACGGTGGATCGCATTTTAGATGTTTTTCCTCCCAAGGAGCAGGCGCAGATTCGGGCGATGGTTTCGGAGTCGTTGCGGGGGATTATTTCCCAGCAGCTTCTTCCGCGGGCGGATGGTACGGGTATGGTGCCGGCGATTGAGTTATTGTTTACCACTTCTGCGGTGAGCAATTTGATTCGGGAGGCGCGCACGTTTCAGTTGTATTCGGTGATGCAGACGGGTAGGAAGTATGGGATGAAGTTAATGGATGAATCCATTATGGAGTTATTGCGCAAGAAGGTGATAGATAAAGAGACTGCGATTTATTATGCAAACGATCCCAAGCGTTTTGAGCGATTGTGATTTATGGTTTTTCTGGTTGGGGGATTTTTTTTATTTTATTTTGGGTATAGTTTTCTAGTCTATTGGGATGAAGGCACTTTGGTGATGGAGGCGATTTCTCGTTCTCAGGCTTTGCGGATAGCGTTGGAGAGGGCGCCGCTTCTTTCGGTGGAGCGGCGGGAGTTGCTTTCTTCGTTCGGTTATTATCTTGCGGAGGACATTTTTGCTTCATTTCCTCATCCTCTTTGGGACACGGCGGCGATGGATGGTTTTGCTTTAAGGTCGCGGGATACGGTTTCGGCGCCGGTGGAGCTGGAGGTGGTGGAGAGGATTCCTGCTGGTTGCATGCCGGAGAGGGTGATTCGAGCTGGTCAGGCGGCGGAGATTATGACGGGTGCTCCGCTTCCTGAGGGAGCGGATGCGGTGGTGAAGGTGGAGGACACCAGTGGTTTTGGTGGGGGAAGGGTACAGGTGTTTCGCTGCGTATCTGTGGGGGAGGCGGTGCGTCGTCGGGGAGAGAACATTCAGGCCGATGAGTTGGCGGTGGCCAAGGGCAGTCGGTTGCGGCCGGAGGAGATAGCCATTTTGGCCACGTTGGGTCAGACGGAGGTTTGGGTAGGTTCTTCTCCGCGGGTGGCTATTTTGGCCACAGGGGATGAGGTGGTTTCTTGGGATGAGGAGCCGGGGCCGGGTCAGATTCGCAATTCCAATGGTCCGATGTTATTTGCTTTGATTCGGGAGCAATTTCCTTGTGTACCGGATCTTTTGGGGGGGATAGGGGATAGGGAGTCTGAGCTGAAGGATAGGATTGCTAGGGCGCTTTTGGGTTATGATCTTGTTTTACTTACGGGTGGGGTGAGTGCGGGGACAAAGGATTTTGTTCCGGGTGTTTTGGAGGAATTGGGGGTAGAGCTTCATTTCCGGAGGGTTCATATCAAGCCTGGCAAGCCGGTAATTTTTGGCACTTGGCGGGGGGAGGAGCGTTGCGTGGTGGTATTTGGATTGCCGGGCAATCCGGTGTCTTCGTTGGTGGCATTTCTTACGTTGGTGAGGCCGGTGATGGCCAAGATGATGGGGGCTAGTTCGGTGGAGTTTATGACGTATTTTGTTCGGGTGGGAGAGTCGCTCTCGCCTCATTCTAGGGAGCGTTATCTTCCTTTACGTTTGCGGGGTGGGGAGGGGGAATGGGTACCTACGAAGGGTTCGGGAGATTTATTTTGCCTTCGTTTGATGGATGGTTTTGGGGTGGTAGAGGCCAATAAGGGTGTGGAGGGGGAGGTGATTTTTTTGCCTAGGCGGTGATAGGATTTTATTTTTGTTTTTGGAAAGAGAGGTTTGGGATGTCCAGCAAAGCGGTGCAGGTACAGGTTTTTGCTCTTCTTCGGGAGGAGAATGGCAATCGGCCTCTTGAGGTGGAGTTGGAGTTTCCTTTGCAGGCGTCGCAGTTGAAGGCGGAGTTGCAGCGGGTTTATCCCGACCTGGCGGCTTTGATTGGGCGCAGTCGTTTGGCGGTGGACCTGGAGTTTGTTCAAGACGATCAGGTTTTGACTGGCGAGCATCGAGAGCTGGCGCTTATACCGCCGGTAAGTGGAGGTTGAGGGGGATGATTCAGCTCACTTATCGGGCGATTCCGGTGGAGGAGATTCAGAGAAAGTTTTTTCATCCTTGTTGTGGTGCGCTGGTTACTTTTTTGGGAGTTGTGCGCAACCATCATCGGGGGAAGGCGGTGAGTTATTTGTTTTATGAGGCCTACGAGCTGTTTGCCAAGAAGAGGTTGACTCAGCTCCGTCAAGATATGCTGGATAGTTTTGCCATTGAGGACATGGCGATTGTTCATCGTTTGGGTAGGGTGGAGATTGGGGAGGTGAGTTTGTTGGTGGTGGTTTCTGCTCCTCATCGCAAGGCGGCGTTGGAGGTGGTGGATGGCGTCATTGATGAGATCAAGAGGTCTGTGCCCATTTGGAAGAAGGAATTTTATGAAGACGGCACTGCTCAGTGGAGCGAGTGCGAGCACTTGTCAGGTGGCTAGTGAAGTGAGTGCTCGCACTTACGTGCGGAGCGTAGTTTCTGATTGGCTTGCTTTAAGCTTTTTAGATTACCGAGATACGGCGTTTATTTTCAAAGCGCACCATACCGTCTTTTAGGGCGAAGAGTGTAAAATCCCTTCCCATTCCTACGTTTTTGCCGGGTTTGAACTTAGTTCCTAGCTGGCGCACTAGGATGTTGCCGGCTTTTACTCGTTCGCCTGCGTACTTTTTGATACCGCGAAATTTGGGGTTACTATCTCGTCCGTTTCGGGAAGAGCCTTGTCCTTTTTTATGGGCCATGGTGTTACTCCTTTTTTTGGGGTGATAATTTTATGTAGCTTATCCTTTTTGGATGGCGAGAACTTTGAGGGTGGTAAAGCGTTGTCGGTGTCCTTGTTTTTTATGATATCCTTTTCTTCGTTTGTATTTGTAGACAGTGACTTTTTTACCTTTTTTATGACCTTGCACTTGGCAGGCGACTTTAACGTTTTTTAGATAAGGGGTGCCCACTTCTGTTCCTTGGTTGCTGGAGAGGAGGAGTACTTTTTCCATTTCTACTTCTTGCCCTTCTGTAAGGGGTAGGAGGTCCACATGGAAGACCATACCTTCTTTGAGTTTGTATTGTTTACCGCGATCTTCTACAATAGCGTAGATCATATTTTTCTCCTTTGTATAGAGGGGTTTATTGAAATCGGTATTCTTCCAGTGAGAATTCAGGGTTGCTGTCGATAAAGATGGAGATATTGAATTCTTTTTCCAGATTGGCGAGGGTGGCTCGGCGTGTATTTTGGATATAATTGGCCAATTTGGGGTGCAGGGTGAGGGTAATTTTTTCTCGGCTATTTTTGGTCATTTGCAGTTTAATTTCTCGTATAATGTGGACACACATGCTATCGAGGTTTTTGATTTTTCCTGTTCCTCGGCAGGTAGGGCAGGTGGTGTAGGTAGCGGTGTTGAGGCTGGTACGCAGTCGTTGTCTGGTTAGTTCTACGATGCAGAAGCGGGACATGCGGGCCATTTTAATCCGTGCGCGGTCTTCTTTGAGGGCTTCTCGGAAGGCTCGTTCCACAGCTCTTTTATGGCGGTCGTCGATCATATCGATAAAGTCGCATACGATTAGGCCACCGAGGTCTCGCATTCGCAGTTGTCGAGCGATTTCTTCGGCGGCTTCTAGGTTTGTTTTGTATGCGGTAGCTTCGAGGGTACCTTCGCCTTTTGAGCGGCCGCTATTGACATCGATGGCCACGAGGGCTTCGGTTTGATCGATGACGATGGTTCCACCGCTTTTCAATTCTACTTTATGTTGATAGACTTTTTCGATTTCTTTTTCTATTCCGAAGGCGTAGAAGAGGGGTTCTTGTTGTTCGTAGAGGGTGACATTTCGTTTATGTCGGGGCATGATCATTTTCAGGAAGTCTCGCACTTTTTGGTAGACTTCTTTTTCGTCGATGATAATTTCTTTGATATCTTGGGAGTAGACATCGCGGATGGTTTTGATCACCAGGTCGCTTTCTTTGTAGATGAGTGCGGGGGCTGGTTCTTTTTTCGCTCGTTGGTAGGCTAGGTCCCAGAGTTTGAGGAGGTATTGTAGGTCTCGTTCGAGGAGTTTTTTGGGTTGGTTGCAGGCCGCGGTGCGCGCGACGATTCCCATATTTGGTGGGCATTCCAATTCGTGGATCAGTTCTTTGAGTCGTCGTCGTTCCTCTTCATCTTCGATTTTTTTGGACACGCCTCGGCGTGGTAGGAAGGGGAAGAGGACGAGGTATCGTCCGGGTAAGCTGATACAGCTGGTTACGGTTGGTGCTTTATTTCCGACATTTTCTTTGGTGATTTGGATAAGGACTTCTTGGCCTTTGCGGAACAAATCCTGGATATAGAGAGGTTTGTCTTTTTTCCCATTTTTTTGGGAGGATCGCAGCCAGCTTTCTAGGGTATCTGAGACGTGGAGAAAGGCGTTTTGTTTTTCGCCAAAGTTTAGGAAACAGGCTTGGATGCTTCGCTCTAGGTGTACCACTCTAGCTTTGTAAATATTTCCTAGATATCGTGTTTGGGCGGTGCGTTCGATGTAGAGTTCATCTAGCGAGTTGTTTTTTAGGATGGCGATACGAATTTCTTCTGGCTCCACTACGTTGATTAGCATTCTTTTGGTCATATTCTAGCTCTTGTTTTTATTTCCGGTCTAAGGCAAATCAGGACTTATCGGCCAGCGGGGCGGACTAGCTTCTGCTGGCGCGGAGAGTTTCTCCATCAGCGGCGCCTTTTGCAGAGTTGGGGCACCTTCTTGGGTTGAGGATTTAGACGGTATGGGAAAGTAAACCAAAAATCTTCATTTTGTCAAGGGCTTTGTATCAAAAATTGGGGTTTTGGTGTTTTGTTTTTTTTTGCCTATTTAGGAGAGTTGGAGATTGTGGGCCAAGTCTTGCAATTTTTTATAAAATCTGTAAGATACTTTTTTTTTTGGGGTGCGATTCTTAAGTTGTTATTTTGCGCAGAAAAGATATGAACTCGTCTTCTTCGTCGGTTTCGCCGGACTCGGCCAGTTTGGTGGACATTCTTCCTTTTCTGAGGGCCTACAAAGTCCGCTATTTTTTTGGCATTTTGGTGCTTATATTGGTGGATGTTTTGGAGCTTATTCCGCCTCTCTTGATCTCCATTACTATAGACACTCTTCAGGGGTTGCCGTCTTCGGGGGTATTGGCCACCACTTTGCGGAGGTTTAGTGGTGGTGAGATTGGCGTGATTTTATGGATTTTTCTAGGTGCGATTTTTTTACAGTGGATTTTGCGTTATCTTTGGCGGATATGTTTCTTTTTTGCCCAGGAGTACATTGCGCGGGACATTCGGCGTCGGTACTATTATAAGCTTTTGGAGTTAGATACGGATTTTTACACCAAGGCACAAACGGGTGAGCTTCTTTCTCTAGCTTCTAACGATGTGGACGCTGTGCGCATGATGATGGGGGCTGGTTTCCTTTTATTTGTGGACACGTTGTGCTATTTTTGTTTTGTTCTTTTTTTGTTGATTTCGTGGAATGTAGAGTTAACTTTTTATTTAGCGTTGACGCTTCCGTTTCTTCCTTTTGTGGTTTTGTACATTTCTCGGAAGATTCATTTTCATTTCAAGAAAGTTCAGCAGCAATTGGCTGTGATTAGTGCTCATGCTCAGGAGACCTTTAGCGGGATTGGGGTAATCAAAAACTTTTTGCGAGAGCCTCAGGAAATCCAGCGATTTCATCGGGAGAATCAGGACTATTTGCGCTACAATTTGGATTTGGCCAAGTACCAGTCTCTTTTTTGGCCGTTTATGGCTTTTGTGGTCTCTCTTCAGAGTTTATTGGTTCTCTGGATAGGTGGGCAATTTGTGCAGCAGGGGGAGATGAGTTCTGGGGAGTTGGTGGGATTTATTTACGCCATGTGGCTGTTGACTTGGCCTGCGATTGCGTTGGGTTGGACCATGTCCATGTATCAGAAGGGTATGGCTAGTTTGGGGAGGTTAAAGGGGGTTTTGGGTCATCCTTCGTCATTTTCTTTGGAATCTTCGGTTTCTGTGGTTTCTTTGCGTGGAAAAATTGACTTTTCTGGGGTTTGTTTTACTTATCCTCAAAGTTCTCATTCTGCGTTAGAGAATATCACGTTGAGGGTAGAGCCTGGTCAGACGGTTGCTTTGGTGGGGGCGACGGGGAGTGGGAAATCCACGTTAATGCGGTTGCTTCTTCGGCTTTATTCTGTTCAGGAGGGGGAGATTCGGGTGGATGGTTTTTCTGTGGAGGAGCTTTCTCTTGCTCAGTTGCGTAGGAGTATAGGTTATATGCCTCAGGAGACCTTTCTTTTTTCCATGACGGTGGAGGAGAATATTGCGTTTGGTTTGGAAGGTGTTGATTTTGGGGTGGTGGAGCGGGCGGCTAGGCTTGCTTGCATTCATGAGGAGATTGAGGCTCTACCTGAGCGATACCGGACGCGTTTAGGGGAGAAGGGGGTCAATCTTTCGGGTGGTCAGAAGCAGCGCTTAGCGCTTGCTCGGACGTTGGCCATGTCTCCGCCTATTCTTGTGCTGGATGACTGTCTTTGTGCGGTGGATCCACAGACGGAGCGGAGGATTTTGGCCAATTTACGGACCCTTTGTCCTCGTCCTACTATTCTTGTGAGCACGCATCGTTTGCATACGGTTCAGGATGCGGATTGGATTGTGGTTTTGGAGGGTGGTCAAATTCTTGAGCAGGGCACCCACGATCAGCTTTTACGGCGAGGCGGTTGGTACGCTCACACTTATCGCCAGCAGCAGTTGCTGCAGTGTATTGAGGGAGGCCCGGATGTCGGATAGTTATTTTCACTCGGATGAGATACGGGAAAGGGCGGTGGATCTTCCTTTGCTTCGCAGGCTTTATCCGTTTTTGCGTCCGTATCTTTTTTTTGCTATTTTTGGGGGGATTTTGGGGGTAATGATTGCGGCTTTGCGCATTCTTTACGTTGTGGTGCAGGGTTGGGTGGTGGCGGATTTAGCTCAGCAGCGGCGTTTGGAGAGTGGGTTTTTGGAGTGGTTATGGGGTTTATTTGGGCAGTCGTTTTTTCATGGGGGGAGTCATTTGCTGGGGTTAGGTGTACTTTTTTTTGTGGTTTCCGTTTTGATTTTTTTGTTGAGTGTGGGGCAGCAGTTTATTTTGCAGTATTTTGGTCAGAAGGTGATTTATTTGCTTCGCACCAAGCTTTTTGAGCACATGCTTCGCTTGCCTATTTCGTATTTTCATCGAAATCCGGTGGGGCGGTTGGTTACGCGGGTGAGCAATGATGTTCAATCGATTCAGGAGTTTGTCAGTCTTGGATTGATAGATCTTTTTCGTCATATTTTTACGGTGGTGGCGATTTCGGTGGCGATTCCGTATCTTTCGTGGAGGTTAGGGGCAATAGCTCTTGGGATTCTGCCGTTGGTGGTGTTGGTGAGTTGGGTGTTTCGTTATTTTGCTCGGAGGGCTTATCGGCAGTTGCGCCAGCGTATTTCTGAGTTTAACGCTTTTATGGCGGAGAATATCGCTGGCATGTCTTTGATTCAGTTGTGCAACAAGCAGGAGTGGCAGAAGCGGAGTTTTTGCGCTCTCAACGAGGATTTGAAGCGGAGCTATCTTCAGAGTGTTCGGGTGCGGGCTTTTTACGCTCCCACGGTGCAGTTTTTGGAGGGGCTTAGTTTGGCGTTGTTGCTTTATTTTGGGCATTTTTATATTACCCAAAGGGAGTTGGATATTGCTACGTTGAGCACATTGATTTGGTTGCTTGGTTATTATTATGAGCCCATTCGTTATTTGGCGGAGAAGTACAATCTTTTGCAGTCGGCGATGGCTTCTTGTGAGCGGATTTTTAGGGTTTTTGATGCGAGCCCGGATCCTGTGTTGGAGAGGGTTTCTGAGGAGGTAGGCAGCTGGGGGCGGGATAGAATTCTTTCTTCGGAGATTTGTTTTCAGGGAGTTTGGTTTACTTATGGTGGGGAGGGTTATGCGTTAGAGGATATTTCGTTTACCATCCGGCCGGGGGAGACGGTAGCGGTGGTGGGACATACTGGGGCAGGGAAGAGCACGTTGATTCAGTTATTGTTAAAATTTTATCTTCCTACAAGGGGGCGGATAGAGGTAGGGGGGGTGGATTTGGATCGGATTTCGCCTGAGCGATGGCGGAGGTATATTGCGGTGGTTCCTCAGGATGTTTTTTTATTTCGGGGCACCATTTTGGACAATATTTGTTTGGGAGATTCGGCGGTTTCGTTTGAGAGGGTACGGAGGGTTTGTCGGGAGATATTTGTGGATGAGTTTATTGAGCGTTTGCCGGGTGGGTATAATCATTTTTTGGAGGAGGGGGCGCGGACGCTTAGTGCGGGTCAGAGGCAGTTGTTGAGTTTTGCGCGGGCGTTGGTAGTGGAGCCGGCAATTTTGGTTTTGGACGAAGCTACGTCGCTGATTGACACGCCGACGGAGCGGTTGATTCAGCGGGCATTGGGGAGGTTGCTGCGTAGGAGAACGAGTATTGTGATTGCGCATCGATTGAGTACGATTCAGGGGGCGGATAAGATTGTTGTTCTTCATCGAGGTCGGGTAGAGGAGGTGGGGGATCACCAGACGTTGTTGAGGCGCAGGGGGCGTTATTATCGTCTTCATCGGAGTCTTTATGCGCCGGCTTCGCCGGGCGGGTAAAGGGGGGGAGAAGTGGAGAAGGAGAAGTTTTTGGGAGGGGGTGGTAGGGGGAAACCTTTTTTAAAAAGGGTTCCCCTTACGTCTCAAAAGTTTTGGAAAAGGGGTTTTAGGGGAAAGACTTTTTTCAAAAAGTTTTTCCCCTAAAGTGCGAAAAGTTTTTAGAGGTTTGAAACCTTTTTTCTAAAAAGGTTCTGAGTAAGGATTTATAAGGAGGAATATCGTGGATAGTTATAGGGTGCTTGTGGCCACGAAGATTGCGCCGGAGGCGCTTGAGGTTTTTGCATCGTATTCGCAGGTTCAGGTGGAGGTTCAGGTGGGATTAGATTCATCGTCGCTTGCGCAGATTATTTCGGATTTTGATGCGTTGGTGGTACGTTCTGCGCCTATGGTGGATAGGGAGGTACTTGAGTCTGCTTCGCGTTTGAAGGTGATAGGTCGGGCGGGGATAGGGGTGGACAACATAGATGTGGAGTTTGCGACGCAGAGAGGGATTTTGGTGATGAACACTCCGGAGGGGAGTACAATTACGACGGCGGAGCATACGATTGCTTTGATGTTTGCGCTTGTGAGGAACATTCCGCAGGGGGTACAGTCTTTGAAGTCGGGGAAGTGGTGGAAGGGGAGGTTGGTAGGTCGGGAGCTTCACAACAAGGTGTTGGGGATTATTGGGTTGGGCAACATTGGTCGGGTGGTGGCTCAGAAGGCGCAGGGATTGGGGATGAGGGTAGTGGCGTATGATCCTTACACGTCGGAGGAGAGGTTTTTGGAGCTTCATATTGAGAGGAGGACGTTGGAGGAGTTGCTTCGGGAGTCGGACGTGGTGACTTGTCATACGCCGTTGAACGAGGGCACTCGGGATTTGATTCATCGGGGCAATCTTTCGTTGATGAAGCCGGGGTCTTATCTTATCAACTGTGCTCGGGGTGGGATTGTCAATGAAGAGGATTTAGCGGAGGCGTTGCGGGAGGGGAGGATAGCAGGGGCGGCGTTTGATGTATTTGTGCAGGAGCCACCGCCGGTGGATCATCCGTTGTTGGCTTTAGAGAATTTCATATGCACGCCACATTTAGGGGCATCTACCCAGGAGGCGCAGCGGAGTATTGCTCGGGCGATAGCGGAGCAGATTTGTCGTTATTTGCTTTATCGGGAGGTGAGGAATGGGGTAAATTTTCCGGCTTTGCCATTAGAGAATCGGCCGTTGGTGTTGAGTTATATGCGGTTGGGAGAGAAGTTAGGGAGCATGGCGGCGCAGCTGTTGCAGGCGCCGGTGGAGCGTCTTTCGGTTCATTATCAGGGGGAGGTACGTCGGTTATCGTTGGAGCCGATTGGGCTTGCGGTTCAGAAGGGAGTATTAGAGAATTTTCACAGCACGGTCAATTTGGTGAATGCTCCGTTTTTGTTGAGGCGGCATGGGATTTCTTTTCGTCAGATCCAGGAAGAAAGTTTGGATTTTCATTCGTCTATTGGAGTAGAGGTTTGGGGAGGGGGGAGGAGTGTAGAGATTGGGGGGACGCTTTTTGGCAAGAAGGAGTTGCGGGTTGTGCGTTTGAATGAATTTCCGCTGGAGGCTACTCCGGAGGGTTTTATTTTGGTGATGGAGAACAGGGATCGTCCTGGTGTGATTGGCCGGGTTGGTTCGCTTTTAGGGCGGCACGGGATCAACATTTCGCGGCTGGAGCTTGGTTTGGATCGGAGGCGCAATCGTGCGATTTCTTTTTGGAATGTGGATAGTCCTGCTTCGGTGGAGGTATTGGAGGAGCTTCGGCAGTTGGAGGATGTGATCTCTTTGGTGCAGGTTCGATTGTGATAGAAGGGATGTTATTGGTATGTGGAAAAAGCGGTTTTCCATAGCCATTGTGGGTCCAAGTGGGAGTGGGAAGACCACGTATTTGACGGCTTTGATGCATTATTTTTATCATCATTCTGAGTGGGTACTTCGTCCGGATTTAAACACCAGTCGTTTTTATCGGGAGAATATACTTCGTCTAGAGCAGAAGGAATTTCCTCCGGCGACGTTGGAGAGTAAGCCGTTATTTTTTGAGCTTTTTCATGAGAAGGAGGGGAAGAGTTTTTCGGTTTATACCAAAGATTTTCGGGGATCTGACTTAAGGGAGTGGTTGGATTCGCACGTGCAAAACGAGCGCACAAAGGAGATTGAGGCGTATTTTCTTCAGGCGGATGCGTATTTATTATTGGCGGCGGCGGATGATTTAAATTCCTCGGATTTGAAGCGTTATCAGGATGATTTGGCGCTTTTTGAGCGGGCGATTGAGAGGGCGGCCTCGGGCGCTCGTGTTTTGCCGCCGCCGGTAGCGGTGGCTGTGACCAAGGCGGATTCCAATCCTCAGATTTGGGAGAAGTTGGAGGATTTTGTCCAGGATCGTCTAGGGCGCATTCACAAGTATCTCCAGCATCACGTCAAGGATTACGGTTCGATTTTTGCGGTTTCTGCTGTAGGCAATGGGAACGCTCAGCGGGAGGAGTCGGAGGGTCAGCGTTGGCGTTTGGTGGCAACCATTGCTCCGTACAAGGTGGAGGAGCCGCTTTTTTTTCTGTTTGAGAAGTTGCAGCAGCAGGCGGTTTTGCGTGCTCGGAAGCGGATGAAATGGGTTGGGTTGTTTTTTCTTGGGATTTGTTTTTTGTATCTTCTTTGGGGGGTATGGGAAGGGAGGCGGTTGTTGAAGATGCTGGAGAGAAACGTGGGGGGTGAGTTTGCTCAGCGTTGTTATCGGAGTGCGGAGCGGTTTTCGGTTTATTTTCCGCTTCATTCTTTTGTGATGGGGATTTATGCGAAGGCGGAGAGGGGGCGGCAGCGGGAGATCCAAAATTTTTTGGATTGGTCAAAAGAAAACATTCGGGAAAATCCTTTTCTTGTTTACCAAAGGGCGCAGAGTTATCTAACTTATTCTTTCCTCTCCAAATCGCTCATCCAGAGGTTAGAGGATCTAAAAATTCAGGCGCAAAAGATTGTGTTTCAACAGGCATTGGAGTTGGAGAAGAAATTCCAGCAGTATCCAGAGCGTTATTTGGAGGTATATCGCAATTTTAAGAAGATAGGGAAGTATTTTGGTGATTTTATCTATGCTGATCGGTTGCAAAGAAAGCTCCATGATTGGAGGCGCAGGCTTCAGGATAAGGAGTATTGGAGGATTCGCCTTTTTTCCAAAACCTCGTCTCCGAATGGTATGTTGGAGGTATTGAGGAGGTGGAAGGCGCACAAGCTTCAGCACAAGAACTGCCCCTATTCTTCAGAGGTTGCCAAAGCCATTTTGGAGATAGAGTTAAAGATTTGTCAGGAGGATTTGAGACGGATCGAGTTTCTTGCAAAGAGAGAAAAGGATAAGCGGAGGATTTTCCAGCTTTACAAATCCTATCTTAGCGGCAAGAAGCGCTGTTCGGCTCATGTTGCCTATGTTCAGAAAAAAATTGTATATTTGGCCAATGGCATACTTCAGGAGTTTTTGCAACGATTTGCTAAGTTTC
This sequence comes from Planctomycetota bacterium, assembly GCA_003694635.1. GTDB lineage: Bacteria > Planctomycetota > J132 > J132 > J132 > J132. Next base: position 7,288 of record RFKQ01000045.1, on the reverse strand, counting down.
AGAGCTTGGAGGATTTGGCCAAATCGATGGAGCCGTTGGCGTTGTACATTGCTTATGCAGATGGGGATTTAAAATACAAACTTCGATTAAAGGTGCAAAAATTTTTACGTCGTTTAGAGGCCAACACCGCTTCTCAGCAGTTTTATAACCAATTGGTGGCGGTGGAGAATTCCTATTCTCAGTCGTTGGAGAAGGCGTCCTTGCTTTCTTTGATTCGTTCTGTCCGGTTAAGTTTGGAGCAGCGCATTCAGGAGAAAAATGTTCAAAAGTCTCTTACTTTGCTTAAGCATAGCCTAGCTCAGGCGAAAGGAAATGTGGTCAAGTTGCGCCAAATTCAGCGGGAGCTTTGGCAGATTTTGAGGGCGAGGCCAGAGTTTTTTTCTAGGATTTATCCTATTTTTCAGACGTTTTTTTCCAACTTTCTCCAAGCTCTTGAAAAGCAGGCCAAGAGTGTGTTGAAAATTCAGTCTAGTATTGATATGTTAGAGGATTTGCGCCATCAGATTCGGCAGCTGATGGCGGTGGATTCTACATTTTCGAATTTAAAACCGTTTGAAGAGAAGGCTTCTTCCCAGATTCAGCGGTTGCAAGAGCGGCTTTTTCGTTCATTGCCGGTTTATGAGGGAAGGGATTTGGCCAAGCTTAAGGGTTATCAAAAAGCACTTTTGTCGTTTATTACCTCCAATCCCAAATCTCCGTTGGTAGAAAAGGCGAAAGAGCAGAAGCAGCGGTTGGATCGCTTATTGGAGTTGGAGGAGCTTGTGCAAAATCCCCATTTGGATTTGTACCAGAAGTTGGGACGTTTGGAGAAGAAATTTTCTTCTCTATCCGGAGGATCTTATCCAGAAATTTTTAAAAGAGTTCAGGATTTTTATAGCTCGGCCAAGCAAAAAGAGCGGAGAGAGTTATTCAGGGCACTGAAAGATTTTGAGGAAGACTCTCAAAAGTTTATGAAAACCATCTCCAGTGTGGTCCAGGTGGCCCAGTTTCAAATCAGGCTTTCGAGGGCTCAATCTTTGCAAGAGAGGGTGGATAAGTATATTTCTTTTTGGCTAAAAAAAAGCCCTGATCCTTCTTTGGAAAAGCGGCTTTTGCAGCAAAAGCAGCGAATTCGCCTCTATCAGTCGGAAATTCTCTACTGGTTTTATCGTCTGCACTTGGATCAGAACGATATCCCCAAGTGCTTTCAACTGGCGCAGCGATATTTAAAATTGTTCCCTCAGGGAAAGCGAACTACGGAGTTGCGTATCGATGTAAATTTCTACAAGCGCATCCTTACTCCCAAAACCTACATTATCACTTTTCATGAGGGGGATCTACCGGATATTCAGAACGAAAAACCGGACGGCTACATTATTTTTAAGATCAATGGAAAGGAAGTGGGGCGCACCCCTGTTATCACAGATAGTTGGTATCCCAAGTGGAACCACAGCATTCGGTTTCAGTGGAAATATGGGGATGTGATTGAGGTTTGGGTTTGCGATCAAGACGGGTGGCCACGGGGAGGGGATGATATTTTGGGGAAATACCGGACCACGAAGCCGGATTTTATTTCCTATTGGAGCAAGAGCAAGTTCAATTGGGTTTTTCCGCGTAGGGAGACGATAGAGATTGTACGGGAGGATAAGAAGAAGACGAAGTTTACGTATTCTATTGAGCTTGTGAGGTAAGAAAAAAAGAGGAGATAGAGGCGTTCGAAAGAGTTTTAGATATAAAAATTTTGGCCAAGCCAAAGGGTCGCGGGGAAAAGCCGTAGGAACGAATAAAGGGAGAGTCTTTGCTAATCTGGTAGGGAGAATTTGTAGCCCACTCCTCGGACGGTGAGGATATATTTGGGTTGGTTGGGGTTATTTTCGATTTTTTGGCGAAGTTTTGTGATAAAGTTATCGATGGTTCGGGCGGTTCCGTAGTAGTTGTAGCCCCAGACTTTGTTTAGGATAAGTTTGCGGTCGAGGACTTTGTTTTTATTTTGGATAAGGAATTTTAGGAGTTCAAATTCTTTGGGAGAGATTTCGAGGGTTTTCCCATCTTTTTGGACTTCTCTGGCGCTAAAATTAACGGAGATAGAGCCGAATTGGATGGATTCGGTTGTTTGGTCATATCTTCGTTTTCTTCGCAGGACTGCGTTGATGCGGGCAAGAAGTTCGCGAATAGAAAAGGGTTTGCAGATATAATCATCGGCTCCCAGATCCAGACCTAGGATTTTGTCCATTTCTTGGTTTTTGGCGGAAACGATAAGGATGGGGATATGGATATCGTTTTTTCGCAAGGTTTTGCAGATTTCAAATCCGTTAATTTTCGGGAGCATAATGTCGAGGACGATGACATCCGGTTGAAAGTCGATAGCCATTTTTAAGCCTTCTTCGCCATCCTTGGCGATGAGGACGTGGTAGCCTTCGAAGCGGAGGTTTTTTTCTAAACCGAGGAGGATGGATGGGTCATCTTCGATGATCAGGATGGTTTCCATTATAGGGATAGGCTTTGAAAGGGAGGGCTTTGTTTTGGGGAAATCGAGGGTTAAAAAATGTGTTGTAGATGGGTGGTGATGGAGTTTAGCTCATCTAGGGAGGTTTGGATTTCTTGGATGCCTTCTTGTATTTTTTTCATAGAATCGAAGGTATCTTGCAATTGGGAAAGGGTTTGTTCTGTGGCTAGGTTTTGTTGTTCTGTGGCAACGGAGATTTGATTGGTGGCTTGATTGATGGATTCGGAGAGTTCGAAGATATTTTGAAATTCACCGATGGTAGATTTGATTGTTTGGATGCTGGTTTGAGTGGTTTTTTTCCCATCTTCTGCGGCCACGACACTGGCGTGGATAGCGGACTGGGTATCTTGAATGATTTTTTTGATTTGGTTGGCGGACTGCTTGACTTTTTCGCTCAAGCGGCGCATTTCTTTGGCGACAAGTGCGAAGCTTTTGCCGCTTTCTCCGGCTTTTGTGGCTTCCAGGGCGGCGTTGAGGGAGAGGATATCGGTTTTATTGGAGATTTCTCTGATGATTTCCAAAGTATTGGTGATTTCGTCACTTCTTTCTTGAAGTTTTAAGATTCTGGCGGTCAAAGTGGAGGTGGATTGTTCGATATTTTCCATAGCTTCTTTGCTATGTTGGAGGGTTTGAGAGGTATTTTGGCTTAGATTATAAGAGAGTTTGGAAAGTTCAAGAATTTCTTTGGCCAGCTGGGCGATTTGTTTGGAGCTTTGGGTGAGTTCTTCGAGGTTGACGGTAAAGTCTCGCAATGCCTTGTAGGTTTGCTCAACACTTATTTTTTGGCTTTTTACGGTAGCTAGGATTTCTCTGGATTGATAGGAGACCTCTGTGCTGGTTTTCTCTAGCTTTTGTAGTTGGAGTTGCAGCTGACTGATGAGGGGGGCGTAGAGAAATTTATAGAGCAGAGGGGTAGAAAGCAAGACCAAAGAGGTAGAATCCAGCAGCATTTCTTGGAAGGGAGTAAGGGGAGGAAGGTAGTCGAGGAGAAACATAATCAGGAATTCCACCGAGAAAATCACGATGGCTATGGTCCCCAAAAAGCGCATTTTAAAAAACTTTTTTGTGGAAAAAGATAACTTCATCTTTTTATTTTTCCTGAAAAAGGTCCAGCGAGCGGTTGGCTTGGGAAAAATTTTAGTTGGTTTGGTAAAATATTGTAGAGGATTTTTGATTTTTCTCAATGAGAGAACTGTTTTTTTTGTTTTCCGGCAAACGAGGGATTTTGGTTTGTGGTTGGAGTGGGGGGAGGAGAGGGGAAAAGTTTGCGTTTAGTTGAGGTAGAAATTTGCCAAAAAGGTTAAGGAATTTTTAGCGTATTTTTTAGCCATTGGGCGAGATCTAGAAAAACTTGCTTGCGTTCTAGCTCATTATAGATTTCGTGAAAAAGCCCTGGGTAGCGAAGGATTGTTTTTGGGCTACTGGCGCAGTGGTGAAAAAAATTTTCCGCTTGCGCAGGATCGCAAATTCTGTCGTCTCCGGCCAGTTGAAGCAGCAGGGGAAGGCGAAGTTTCTGAGCGTTTCTATGCGCTAGTGCAAGTTGAGCTTGCATTTCGCCAAACCAGCGTGGTGTTACCCAAGCGTGGACCAGTGGATCGTTTTGGTATTGACGGACTTTTTCCAAGTCGTGGCTGAGGTGTTGAGGGTCGATTTCGTTGGCTAAGCGGAGGGTAGGGAGGAGGTGGAAGGCGATTTTTGCGAAGATTTGCTTAAGAGGGGGGACCTCCACCGCTACCCCGAGCAGGGGGGAGGAGAGAACAAGCGCGCGGCAATGTTCGGGGTACAGCTGGGCAAATCGCAGGGCGATCAGGCCACCCATGCTATGGCCAAGAAGAATTGGACGATAGAGCGAAAGACGTTTTTGCAGGCGCAGAATATCCTCGTAGTAATGGGCGAATTTCCAGGTATGTCCTCGGGTACCAGAGGATAGGCCATGCCCGCGCAGATCCGGGCAGGCCACCTGAAGACCTAGTTTCAGAAGGTGTTGGATCAGCTCTTGGTATCGTCCGCTGTGTTCCCCTAGACCGTGCACAATCAGAATGGTAGGGGCGTAGGAGCGCTGATGGCGTTGATAGAAGCGGTAATAAATCCGGCACGGAGGTGCGCCTGGATAGAAGCCCTCGTACAAATGAATATCGCTCATAGCAAAGGGTTTAGTTTTCGGCTTGGAGGGCTTTTTCTATTTTCTTTTGCAGTTCACCGCTTTCATATAGTTCTAGGGTGATATCGCAGCCTCCAATAAACTCTCCATTGATGAAGACTTGAGGCGTGGTGGGCCATTGGGTGTATTCTTTTAGGGTTCGCAGGTATTCCTCGCTTTGTAAGACATTTCGGGTTTCGAAGGGAACGCCTAGTTGGTGAAAGATATTGACCACAGTGCGAGAATAACCGCACACGGGCATTAGCTTCTCCCCTTTGATAAAGGCGATGATTTTGTGATTTTGGATATCTTTTTTAATTTCCTCTAAAATTTCTTCTTTGGATTTTTGACTCATGTTTTGGCTCCTTTCCGGGCTAACTTTCTATAGGAACGGTTTTTACCTCAATGGCATGAATTTTTCCGCTGTCCAAAAACGAGCGAAGGGCAGACTGTACCAAGCGGTGTTGCTCCAGTAGCGGCTTTCCCACAAAAACGGGGGAGTGAACTTGAATCCGGAAATGATCTCCCCCCCCAGTAAGATCTTCGACAATCACCTCTCGAACATCTCCCAAAGCCTCCCGAACACAAGACTGAATTTCCTCGATACTCGCGCTCATCTAGACTTTCCTTTCTTGCTTTTTTTTTCTTCCTGAAAACCTTTTTGAAAAAGGGTTTTCAGACATTTCAAAAACTCTTCTCACTCGTCTTACTCGGAAACTTTTTGAAAAAAAGGTTCCGCACCTCCGAAAACTTTTAAACTTAGGAGGTCTGTGGAGAGAGGTCTCCTCTACGATAGCGCAAGGCTTTCCAAATCCGCACCTGTTCCATGCTTGCACAACTGGCCATTCTCCCTTTTCATTTAGCTGAATCCGCGCTTTTCTCGCTTCGTATACATTTTAGTTTTCATCGCTTCTTAGTTTTCATCGCTTCCCGCGCTGAATCTGGTTTCGTATCTGTTTTTTTGTACGTCAAGGGGGAGGGAAAAATTCCCTTTTTTCAGGTTTTTGTTAGGAAAAAGGGAGAGCTAGATTGGGCTTGTTGTCAAATTTTGGGAGTTGTGGAGGATTTTCTTCCAATTCTTTTAAGAGAATTTCAATGGCGGCATCCAGCTGAGGGTCTTTGTATTGCGCCCAGTCTTGAGGGGTGATTTCCACTTCCACATCGGGGTCAGCGCCGTGGTTTTCCACCTTCCAGCCTACGTCGACGAACCAGAAGGAAAACTCTGGTTGGGTGGTGATGCTACCATCGACCAATTTATGCCTAGGCCAGATGCCAATCACCCCGCCCCAGGTCCGTTTTCCGACTAGTTTTCCCAGTTTCATCAGCTTAAAGCAATGGCTAAAGATATCCCCATCGGATCCGGCATATTCGTTGGTGATGGCCACTAGGGGCCCAAGGACGCTATCGGCGGGGTAGGGTTCAGGCTGCCCCCATCGGGGGAGGTCGAAGCCTAGTCTTTTGCGAGCGAGCTTTTCTAGGAGAAGTTGGGAAACATGTCCGCCTCGGTTGTAGCGCACATCTACAATTAGGGCATCCTTTTCCAGTTCTGCGAGGTAGTAGCGATGGAATTCCGCATAGCCTCTTGGTCCCATATCGGGGATATGGAGGTATCCTACGCGATTTTTGGTTTTTTGGAGGACGTAGTTTCGGTTATTTTCCACCCAGTCTCGGTAGCGGATGGGAAATTCGCTACCGGTGGTTTTTACGGGTACAGTGCGTTGTTGTCCATTTTGTTCGAGGGTTAGTTCCACCTCTTGGTTGGCTTGGTGGACGAGGGCTTGGGCGGGGGAGAAATCCTTATGGAGGGGTTGTCCGTTGATAGCGATGAGGTAGTCGCCTGGTTTTGCGTTTACGCCGATTCGCTGTAGGGGGCTAGCGTAATCTTCTTGCCAGGGATCGCCTTGGAGGATTTTTTCGATGCGGTAGGTTTGTTTGTCGGGGTCGAAGCGAAACTCTGCGCCTAGGAAGCCCTGTTTGTACTGGGGCCCTTTTCGGTAGTCGCCGCCCAATTCATAGGCGTGTGAGGTGCCTAGTTCTCCTTGCATTTCCCAGATGAGATCGGAGAATTCGCTGCGGCTAGCCACTCGTGGGAGCAGGGGGCGGTAGCGTTTTTTGACTTGGTGCCAGTCCACCCCGGACATATCTTCGACCCAGAAGTGATGGAGTTGGAGGCGCCAGATTTCTTCGAACATTTGTTGCCATTCCACCTCGGGGATCACTTCTACTTTTAGGCGGTTGAGGTCGAGGAAGCCGCTCTCGGGGCCGGGTTCTTGGGTGGGGGAGTCATTTTCGGCAGGTTCTGCATCGACTACGCGGAGTTTATAGCCCGCTTGGTAGATAAGTTTTTTACCATCCTTTGTGGCTTTGAAGTGGGTGATGGTGAAGGGGAAGGTTTTTGTTTTTTGGGTTTGAAGGTCAAACACTTCCAAGGTTGCATGGGCGGGGGGTTCGGAGCCGTTGTACCAGCTTTGGTCCAGCGAGCCTAGGATGGGGCGGTGGCTGAGGAGGACTTTTCCTGGAATTGCCCAGATTTGGGTGTAGTTGGCTTCTTTGAGGGGAAAGGGCTCGATGCGGTGTTGGATGCCTTCTAGGTCGATTTGTAGGGGGGGTGGGGGAGAGTTGTCTTCTTCTTTTTTTTCTTCTTTTGGAGTTTCGGGGGTAGG
>RFKQ01000044.1 GCA_003694635.1 Planctomycetota bacterium | reverse complement strand
GTCTCTCCCTATTCCGACCCGCCTCCCGAGGGAGAGGGGAGAGGAGAAAACCCGTTTATGTTTTAGAAAAGGATACTAGCAAAAAACGTACCTTTTTTTAAAAATAAATGAATGAACCTTGATATTTTTTTGTCGGATCAATCAGATAAATCTTTATTTAACTCGATACTTATCAAGGGATTACGATAATTCGTAATTTTGAGAAACATTTAAAAAAAATTAGGAAATCATTCCGATTTTCTCCTCTGAAGAAAAGGAAAGTAGAAAGCTTAGCGATTTCCCCCCCGATCTATCTGGAAAAATGAACGATTTTAGGGGTGATTTGACCTTATCTCGCACAATCTCGCATAAATAAAAAGTGTAAAAATACTTTAAGTAGCCCTGTCCCATTTTGGGACACTTCATTTTTTTTTTCAAATATTGCAAAATTTCTTTACCGTAAAATTTTTTTATCTAAAACTCTTAAAATTACCTTTAATCCAAGTCTAGATAGCATTTAAGAAAAATCTTCTATTGCAGGGGTAAATAGGGAAATTTTAGTAAAAAATATTTGCAAATCGGATACCTTTTCAGTAAAATTTAAAAGAGAGAAATTGGAGGATAAGTCTCGGAGAAAGTCGAAAATTCTCTGTATCTCCTATTTCCGAGCCAGATTATATAATATCATATAATCCAAACAAAATTGTGGAATAACCAAGAGATATTAGTCTAAGAGAAATGCTTTGAAATCTGTTGTTCCATGTGCTCTTTTGACCTCTGCTTTTATTTCACCCTAAGCTAAGCTCATACTAGCTTACGTTCGCTTTCTTCCTATGAGCACATAGAAAGGAAATCGTAAATGGATCCTAAAATAGGTCTTGTCCAATCCCTAAAGCCGGAACTGCAACAGAAGTTAGCTCCCCAGCTCCTCCAAGCCAATAAAATCCTCCAAATGCCTAGCAACGAACTAAGAGAACATATCCTCCAAGAAGTAGAGGAAAACCCGCTTTTGGAGCTCCAAGAAAGCGAATCCTCCTCGCAAGGAAGTGAAAGCTCTTCAGAAGACATTCAGAACGAAGATAATCTAGAAGAAGAAAAATTGGAAGAAACCATCGAGCAAGATTTTAGTCTATTAGAGAGCTTTAATGCGGCTTATGCAGACTACGAGCCTAGACCTTTTCGAAGATGGGACCCCGAAGAGGATAAAAAACAGGAGTTCCTTCAAAATATTCCACAGTCCTCCACCCTGCATGAACATTTAATCCAACAATTGCATTTTATGGATTTGTCAGAAAAAATTACACAAATATGCGAGGAAATTGTCTACAATCTAAATGAAGAAGGCTATCTTTTATGCAAAAATCTGGAGGAAATTCAAAAATCCCTCCAAAATAATCCAGACTTTCAAAAAAAACCATTCGAAATTACCCAAGCTGACCTTGAGAAAGCTCTACAGATTGTCCAATCCCTCGAGCCCAAAGGCGTCGGAGCAAGAAACGAAAAAGAATGCCTCCTCCTCCAACTCGAAGATATGCCAAATTGCGAACTGGAACGCTATCTTATACAATACCACCTGGAAGATGTAAAAAAAAATCGCTTTCCCCAAATTCAAAAAAAAACAGGCTATAGCCTAGAAGATATTAAACAAGCCGTTCAACATATCCGAAAACTCGACGCTAAACCAGGGCTCGACTTTAGCTCACAAGCCGTCCAATATATCCAGCCCGATATTGTCGTAGAAGAAGTAGATGGAGAGTTTGTTGTCCATATCTTAAGTAATATCCCAGAAGTGCGCGTTTCCGATCACTATAAAAAACTCTATGAAAAAATAAAAAAACTGAAAAACAGCGAAGATAAAAAATTTATTAAAAAAAAGTTAGAATCTGCGAAACAACTCATAGAAGCCATTGAACAGCGACAAAAAACTCTCCAAAGAATCACAGAAGAAATCGTCAACGTTCAAAAAGATTTTCTGAAAAAAGGGATCTCTCATCTAAAACCTCTAACTATGCAACAAATCGCCGATGCTGTCAAAGTAAACGTTTCTACCGTAAGTCGCGCAGTTTCTGGGAAATACATCCAAACCCCCCAAGGTATCTTTAAACTCGCGGACCTCTTTAATGGTGCTACAAAAAATAAAAATAATGAAGAAACCAGCTCTACCCTAAGCACAAAAGAAAAAATCGCAAAAATTATCCGCGATGAAGATAAACAAAATCCTCTTAGCGATGAACAAATCACAGAAATACTCAAGAAAGAAGGTTTATGTATCTCTCGCCGAACAGTAGCAAAATATCGAAAACAGCTAAAAATCCCCTCCTCTAGAGAACGAAAAGAATACTAACAATCACCACTTCTAAAAAAGATCCTCAAATCTCCTCAAAGCACAAATATATCCTCCTCCTAAATCTCGTCCAATCCTAAAGGAGATAAATCAATGCGAAATCCTCCCTTTGATCCACACCAACAACCAAATCAAAGCTGGAATAGCGAAGACGATTGGGGAGAGCTCTCCCCCCTTGATGAGGATATCGAAATCCTAGACCATACCGAAGAAATACCAGAACTAAATACCAACCTTAACTTAGAGGATGCTATTGAAGAAATCCCAAGCGATGAATTTGGCTCTATGGCAGAACCTCTACCCCCTCATTCCTTCCCAAACAATCCCTCCAATCTGCCCCCTCTTCCGCCTCACTCTTCTCAAGCAGACCTAAATGTACCACCGTCATCAGCAGATTTGAATTCGCTGCCACCGCTGGACTTGAACGCAGCGGGTGGAGGTTTGGATGCGCCGCCGCTGACGGATTTGAGCGCTCCGCCACCTCTGGATCTGAACACACCGGAGCCGATAGACTTGAACGCGGCAGGTGGTGCGGATCTGAGCACACCGTCCTCTATTGATATGAATCCTTCTCTGGAAGAAACAGCGCCCTCTACTTCGCCGCCTGTGGAAGTGAGCTCTGATGAAACCACCGTTACCTCTTCCATGGCTCCGCCTACCCTATTCCCGCCAGATGAGAGTACGGTGTCCGCTCAACCCCTGTCTCCACCTCCAGAAAGCTATGAGAAAACACAACCACGGATTTCCACCTCTTCCTCCAATGAACTTGGGGAAGTCTTAGTTCAAAAAGGTCTGATCAGCAAAGACGAACTCCAAGAAGCTTTGGAAATGCTTACCCCTCCCCAAAAATTGGGGGATGTCCTCGTGGATCTTGGGCTAATCACCAAAGAACAACTTGTTCAAACTGTTTCTGAACTTTTCGGCATCTCCTCCATATCCTTAAAAAATATTCAGCCGGAAAAAAATGCGCTAAATCTTTTACCTCTAGACAAAGCAAAACAATGGGGAGTGCTCCCCCTCAAGTTGGAAGGGGAAAATTTGGTGCTCGCCATGAAAAATCCTCTAGACTTTCAGGTGATCCAAGAAATTGAAAAACTAACCGGCAAAAAAGTCACCCGCCATCTAGCCCAAGAAAACGAAATTCAGCAAAAACTTCACGCCTATCCTATCTCCTCCTCTCCTCTAGATGAACCAGAGGAAGAAGAAGTAATCGAACTAGATGAAGAGGATCTCGTGGTGGAAGAAGAGGAACCCCTAGCTGCGAAACCTTCCACAAAACCAACCCCCTCGCTCCCAAACTTAGAGCAACAAACTTCCACCCCTGCCTCTACTCTCCAAAGCTCCGCCATCACTACCCCGTCGCTAGAGGCCACCGTCGCCCGAACCCCAGCCCTTTCCTCTAGTCCGTCCCCGTTTTCCCCTAGCCCAACAGCCTCAAAAGATCTCAAGCAACTTACCAAAAAAATCCTATCTAAAACCACTCAACCCTCTCCCACCTCTCCTCCATCAAGAAGGAAAAAGAAAAAAGCTCAACCTCGTCTCGGCCCAGAATCCCAAGCTATTTCAGTATCTGAGGAGGAATTTCAACAAAAATTCTCAAAAACTCCCGACGAAATCTTTAAATCCTACCTCAAACCTTTCCTCCACAACGAAGTGATCCAAGCCGAACCTATCACTGATGAGGAATTTAATATCGTCTGCGAAGGCGCACGTTAAATCAAACCACCAAACTTTATCTGAAAACAAAGTTTTAGAAAGCTGTCGCTTTTCTCCCCCTCACGAAAGTGAGGGGGAGCTAAAATAAATGTATGCGCGCAAGTAGATGTTGCTTCCTGAACAGCCGTGTGGTAGGAAACACATAAATCAAAATCCCTGACGGGCCCTTTCCGGGCAAACGCAGGACAACCTATAGGATAAACTCCTAGCTTAATCAGAAAAAACTTCAAGCTATCAAAGAGTAGTTTAACCAACTTTTGCTGCAGCCCAAAACGCAGTAAGGAGCGCTCTATGTTAGCCCAAGCTAGCTCTAGTGATTACTTTACCCTCCTCTACTTCCTCTCCGCCGCTGGACTTGTAGGCGGATGGTTTCTGCTCCGCTTATCCAGAAAATCCTATGAAAAAAACTACATCCTCAAACAAGCTACCCCGATGCCCCTCGGCCATGTCAATGAACGCGATGATGTCTGGCTAAGAGGTGAAGTGGAATGCCCTAACCCCCTCACCCCTCCCTACTTCTCCCATCTTAAAGTCATCTTCTATGAGTATGAACTGGAAAAAGAGCGAAAACGCAGCACCCGCAACGGTACAAGCACTTACTGGGAAATCATCCGCACCGAAAGAGATGCGGTCCCCTTTTACCTAAAAGAAGGCGAGAATAAAATCTTGGTGGACTCCAAACGCGGGGAATTCCACGATCTGGAAAACGATATAGAAGTCGTCGGCAAGTACAGACATCGCCTCTCCTACCTCCCTTGCGTCCCCCAAGCAAGTGTCATGGGCAGCATCGGCGAAAAAAAAGAAAAAATCGAGCCCTACCAGCATATTCCTCTCATCATCACCCCCAAAACCCGCAAAGAATTCCTAAACAACCGCCAAAAACTACAACGTATCTACGAAAAGCTCGGCCTATTCACCCTCTGGGGCGGCCTGATCTCCACCATCCTCGCCTACCTCGAAGGCGCCTTTACCTTCCCTCCACCTACCCCCCAATTCCACCCCGGAAATCTCCTCACCGCTACCCTCGCCGGTACCACCATCTTCCTCCCCCTCTGGTTCGTCCGAATGTACAATTTTCTCATCACCTATCGACAAAATGTCCAAGAAGCCTGGCGACAAGTGGATGTGGACCTCAAACAACGCTATGACCTCATCCCACAACTGGTCGCCGTCGCAGAAAAATTCCTTCACCACGAAAAAGAACTCCTGGAAAAACTCACCCAAATGCGCCATAAAGTCCACGGCATACCCGAAAACGCCACCCACGCCATCCTACTGGAAAACTCCCTCCTCCCCCTGATCGGGAAATTTCTCTACACCGTCGAAAATTACCCCAATCTAAAATCTCACCAAATTCTACAAAATCTTAGCACCCAACTCCAAGCCATCGAACAAAAAATCGCCCACGGACGTAGCTTCTACAATCAAGCCGTCCAAGAATACAACGAACATGTCCTCGCCTTCCCCCAAAATATCTTCGCCCGCCTTATGGGCTGGAAAACCTACCCCCCCTTCCAGATCCAAGAAAACGAAAAACACCTCCCCACAACCAAATGAAATCCCCCAAATACGTCGCCGTCGCCTTCCCTATCCCCGTGCGCAAAGAATTCCACTACTTCGTCCCCCCATCCCTGCGACCCTATATCCAACCCGGAGTGCGTGTAAAAGCAAAATTTAACCACCAAATCCGAGAAGGATTTGTCACCGCCCCCGTCTCCCAACCCGAAGTGCAACGCCTAGAACAAATCCTCGAAGTCCTCGACAAACAACCTCTCCTGCAAAAAACCCTCCTCCAACTCACCCACTGGATGGCGAAATACTACCAAAGCTCCTGGGGAGAAGCCCTCCAAATGGCTCTCCCCGCTAGCGTGAAAAATCACGCCAAAGGACGAAAAGAACTCTACCTCCGCGCCAACCCCCTCCCCTCGCCAAAGGAAACCATCCAAAATCTGGAAAAACGATCCCCTCAAGCCGCAAAACTACTCAAACACCTCCTCCACTACAACGAAGAAATCCGCGCCATCGATCTAAAACGAACCCTAAAAATCAGCCAAAGTCCTATCCATACCCTCCACAAAAAAGGACTGATCCAACTCAACTACCGCACCGATCCACTCGAACCCTACGCCGAACTCCCCACCACCTCCACTCCTCCCCCTACCCTCAACAAAGAACAAACCCAAGTCCTCCAACAAATCTGGCAAAATTTCCAAAAAAATAAATTCCAAGTCGCCCTCCTACACGGCATCACCGGCAGCGGAAAAACCGAAATCTACCTCCAACTGATCGAAAAAATCCTCCCCCAAAAACAAAGCGCTATCGTCCTCATCCCCGAAATCTCCCTTACCCCACAAACCATGAAACGCTTCAAAAGCCGATTCGGCGAAAATATCGCCGTCCTACATAGCAACCTCTCCCCCAGCCAACGAGCCCACCAGTGGAAACGCATCCAACAAGGAAACGCCCATGTGGTCATCGGCCCCCGCTCCGCAGTGTTTGCACCCGTCCAAAACCTCGGACTGATCATCGTCGACGAAGAACATGAAACCAGCTTTAAAGAACAATCCTCCCCCGCCTACAACGGACGAGACCTAGCAATTATGCGCTGCCTCATGGAAAATGCAAAAGCTGTCCTCGGCTCCGCTACCCCCTCCCTCATCAGCTACCACAACGCCCTCAAAGGAAAATATCAACTCTATCAACTCCACCACCGAGCCACCTCCCAACCCCTCCCTAACGCCCAAATCATCGATATGCGCTACCAAAAACACCATCACCTCTTCTCCGAACCACTGCTTCGCCAAATCCGACAAACCCTCCAAAAAGGTGAACAAATCATCCTCTTCCTCAACCGACGCGGCTTCTCTACCTTCATCGCCTGCAAACGATGCGGCTTCGTCCTAAAATGTAAACACTGCGATATCACCCTCACCTTCCATAAAAAATATAAAAAAGTCCTCTGCCACTACTGCGCCTACGAACATAACGCACCACAATCCTGCCCCGATTGCCTAGCCAATACCCTCCAATACCTCGGAGAAGGAACCGAAAAAATCGAAAACTTCCTCCAACAACAATTCCCCCATACCCCCATCGCGCGCCTAGATAGCGATGTGATGCAACACCGACAAAATTATATCCAAATCCTAGAAAACTTCGCTCAACAAAAAATTCAAATCCTCGTCGGAACCCAAATGATCGCCAAAGGACTAGACTTCCCCCACGTCACCCTCGTCGGCGTCATCAACGCCGATGTGGGACTGCATATGCCAGACTTCTCCGCCGCCGAACGTACCTTCCAACTGCTCACACAAGTCGCCGGCCGAGCCGGACGAGGTACACAACCCGGGCGAGTGCTCATCCAAACCTACCTCCCCGACCACTATAGCATCACCTGCGCCGCCAATCACAATTACCAAGAATTCGCTCAAAAAGAATTGGAATTTAGACAGCGCTTCCTCTACCCCCCCTACTGCCGCCTATTCCGACTCGTCGTCAGCGGAAAAAACCTCCAACAAACCAACCAAACCGCCCAAAAAATCAAATCCCTCTTCCCTAAAAACCTCCGTGGCTCCCTCCTCGGACCAGCACCCTGCCCCATCTCCCAAATCAACGGCGAATACCGCTTCCAAATCCTAGGCAAATTCCCCAACTGCCAAGAAGTGCAAAATGCCCTCTCCTACCTGCCCCAACGCAAATTCAACAACGTTAAACTCCACGTCGATGTCGACCCCGTAGGAATGCTCTAAATACCCCTAAAATTCTCCACCTCCCTTGACTTTCCGCAAAATTCTGCTTAAATAACCCTCTCTAAAATTCAAAGCAAATCCCTCCACCTACCCCGCGAAAGTACAAAATCATGAATGAAGTCGTCCAAAACCTAAATGTTATCTCCCGCGCTAAAAATTACAACCAATTTCTCTACCAACTCCTCCAACCCTACCTCCAGGGTGATGTCTTCGAAATCGGCTCCGGCATAGGCAACCTCACCATACCCGTCCTCCAAAGCCAACGTATCACCTCCATCACCTGCCTGGAACCAGAAGAAGATTGCCGAAATATCCTACACCAAAAACTCATACAACAACCTACCCCCTTTGAAATCCTCCCCGGATACTTCCCCGAACAAGCACCAAACCATAAAAAATTCGATGTTATCTTCAGCTACAACGTCCTAGAACATATCCAAAACGACTTCCAAGCTATCCTTACCAGCTACCAACTCCTAAAACCTAACGGCATCCTCTTTATCTATGTCCCCGCCTGCCAATGGATCTATGGACCCATGGACGCCAAACTCTGCCACTACCGACGATACTCTAAACAAAATCTAAGGCAAAAATTGCGCCAAGCAAAATTCCATATTCTAAAAATCCGATACTATAACTTTGTCGGCTTCTGGGGCTGGCTTATAACCAATAAAATCTTTAAAAATGAAGACCCAAATCCAAAGCAAGTCGTGGCCTACGATAAATATATCTTCCCTATACAAAATAAAGTGGAAAAGCACTTGGAACCACCCTTCGGACAAAACCTCGTCGCCATCGCTCAAAAAATCATCTAAAAGCTATGAAAATTCCAGAACTCCCCCCAAAAGCCGAAAAATATCTCCTCCTCACCACCCTCACCCTCGTGGTGCTCTCCTGCGCTCTGCGACTACACCAGAAACGAAAAATCTTCTTCCTCTGGCACACCATCCCCCTCCAAAAAGAACGCATCCAACACCAACAAGGGTTCATGTACTCCTATCGCCTCCCCTACCGCTGGCTAAGCGCCCACCGCAAGCCTAGCCCCGCCCAACTCTGGGAAAATCAACTCCTCCTCTCCATCACCAATACCCGCAATAAAAAAAGTATCCAATACACCGGATTGGGAAAAAGCGTTATCTGGGGTAAAACCCTCTATTTCTCCACCTCCGATAACTCCGATCCCCGCAAAAATCATCGCACCTACTCCCTCCACTGGCCAATCTATATCCCCAAATACGTCGCCAACCCCATCTACGGCCTCACCTTCCTTCTCTGCTTTCTCCTCCTCGCCAATACAGCTAACCTTCTCTACCACCAATACTCCCTCAAAAAACAAAAATTCGCTGACTTCCTACACCAAATCCCTCCCCTCCTCAAAACCAAATTCCTCACCCTATTTCAAAAACTCACCCGCTTTCTGCTCCAAACCCTCTCCTATCCCCTCTCCCTCCTCTGGAAATTCTACAAAAATCACTCCCTCCCCCTCGCCTCCCTCCTCGTCCTTGGCATGTTCCTCTTCACCAGACTTCCCTTCTACCTCTACTACCCCGTGGTGGAATTTAGCCCAGATACCCCCAGCTACTATGCGATTTGGTGGGATATCCAACAAGGCATATTCCCAAAATTTTCTATGCGTACCCCAGGCTATCCCCTGTTCTTTGGCTCTCTCTTTCTCCTCAAAGATAGCTGGCTATTCGTGATCACCATCCAAAGCCTCCTCTCCTTACTCAGCATCCTCTGCTTTATCTACCTCCTCCATAAACACTTCCCCCTGCTCACTCTCCCCACCGCCATCGCCCTAGCCGCCTTCTCCTCCAGCGGTACCTTCCTAATCTTCGAAACCTCCACCTTCGCCGAAAGTATATACACCCCTACCCTCCTATTCTCCTTCGCTTTCTTCTTCCACGCTATCCTCACCCGAAAACCTCTCCCTTTTGCTGCCTGCTCCCTTTTCATGGCATTCGCTATCCTCATCCGCCCCTCCGCCCTGTTCTTCGTGGTTATCCTAGCGCTCACCCTCCTCTATCTCTGGAGAAACGCCTACCCCCTATCCTGCTCTCTGGCCCTCTTGCTACCCTTCACCACCCTACTCCTGGCCCTGTGCACCTATAACTATCTCACCATTCGCCTCTTCACCATCTCCCCCTGGGGCGATGCAAACCTTTTTGGAGCCACTGCCCCCTACTGGGAAAAAGATCCTACACTCCCGGCGAAATTCCAACAAGTCATCCAGCGCGTCCAAAGCTGGTATAGCCCAGAAGAAAAAGAAATCCTCTTCCATAGCTGGAATAGAAAAAAAATCCAACAAGTCTTTACCAAACATTTCGACAACGCCATCTATTGCAATGGAATTCTAAATATCCCCTACCTCCAAGCCAAACCCTATATGCATAAGATCGCAAAAAACGCCATCCTCCACCATCCAGAAATCTGCCTCAAAATCGCTCTCACCACCCTCATCACCTATTTTTGGGACAATGTCCTCGTCGATTGGAATTTCTATCTCTTCCTCCCCCAACGCTACAACGTTCTCTATGCCTCCCCTCCCTACGCAACCTACTCTCCCTCTTTCCAAAAATCCCTCCTCAAAGAATACTACCCCCCCCCACCCCATTTCCTAAGCAATTTTTATCGCAGCCAAGATAATCCACCCCAGACGCACCTGAAATCCTATCTTCTTCCCAAATTCCACCTAGCCTATCTGCATATGCACAACCTGTTTTGGAGAAAACGTTTTTGGCCACTTGCCTTCTTCTGCGTTCTTTTGGCAAGCACACTCGTCCTACTGAAAACCAAATTTCAACACCAAGGCGCCTTCCTCCTCTCCTCCCTCACCCTCTCCTGCCTAGGGGCCGCCCTCATTGTCTCACTGGTGCAAATGCCCCTCACGCGATATAGCTATCCCACCGAATTTATCTACTACCTAAGTCTCACCCTCTGCCCCCTACTAGGACACAAGTCTCCCAAGCAAAAAGAGGAATGAAGTCAATGAAACTCAGCGTCATTATCCCCGTTTACAATGAAAAACATACAATCTCCCAAGTTCTCCAAGCTGTCCAAAACGTCCAAAATATCGAAAAAGAAATCCTTGTCGTCGATGATTGCTCCACCGATGGCACCCGTGAACTTCTTCAAAATGAACTTAAAAATCAATATGACCAACTCCTTCTACACGAAAAAAATCAAGGCAAAGGCGCCGCAATACGCACGGGACTCCAACACTTTACCGGCGATGTCGTCGTCATCCAAGACGCCGATCTAGAATACAATCCCCAAGACTATCATCTCCTCCTTACCCCTATCCTCGAAGGCAAAGCCGATGTGGTCTATGGATCCCGATTTATCACAGGACAATGCCGACGTGTCCTCTACTTCTGGCATATGGTTGTAAATAAATTTTTAACTACATTCTCCAATATGCTCACCAACCTCAACCTCACCGATATGGAAACCTGCTATAAAATGTTTCGAAAAGAAGTCATCCAACAAATCAATATCGAAGAAAATCGCTTCGGAATCGAACCAGAAATTACAGCCAAAATCGCAAAACTCAACGTCCGTATCTACGAAGTCGGCATCTCCTACTACGGACGAACCTACGAAGAAGGAAAAAAAATCGGCTGGAAAGACGGCCTGCGCGCCATCTACGCCATCCTAAAATACAACCTCTTGCGCTAATCCCCCACCTGTGGCTCAGCTGCAAAGCCCCTAACCTACCAACAACCCACTTTTTCCACCCTAATTTTCTAGAAAATCAACGCAAGCAATAAACCCAACACCACAATCCCTCCCGCCACCATCAACGGAGCACGCAAAACCTGCGGGTTGATCTTGTACCCCTTAAACGTAAGCGCACCAATAAACTTCCCATCCACCACAATGTCCGTCTTCTCCTTCATAATCACCTCCTTTAAATGCTCCAACGCCGCCACCAACTCCGATGTTGGACTGTAGCGCATCTCCTTGTCCGGGTGCATGCAACGCTTGATGATCTCCTCCAGCTGAGGCGGAACCTGCGGTACTAGCGAGCGTATCGGCCGGGGAAGCTTGCTCTTTGGCAACTTGTCCAAACGCTGCCGATCCATGATCGCCTCCCGCTTATTCGCCGCCGGAAAAGCCCTCACCCCCGTGATAAACTCATACATCATCGTCCCCAACGAAAAAACATCCGTGCGAAAATCTACCTTCTCCCCACGAGCTTGCTCCGGAGACATAAACGGAGCACTACCTACCACAATCCCCGTTTTCGTTAAACCCGGTGCCTCCTCTGTCTTGGCAATGCCAAAATCCAAAATCACCGGCACCCCCTCCTTGTCCAATACCACATTCGCCGGCTTAATATCCCGATGCACAATCCCCGCCCGATGAGCCGCTGTCAAGGCCTTCGCCATGCCTAAAAATATCTCAATCTTGTCGTAAACCGAATACTGATCATAGTAGTGATAGTCAATGATATCCTTGAGAGAACGCCCCTCAATAAACTGCATCGCAAAAAAATGAAATCCCCTCTCCTCCCCAATGTCCAATATGGTCGCAATGTTGGGATGAATCAACTTCGCCGCCGTTTTTGCCTCCCTCAAAAAACGCTGTAAGCTGTTGTCCTGCAAACCAATATTCTTTAAGGAAAGTATCTTCAACGCCACAATGCGTCCAATGACCTTCTGCTGAGCACGAAACACCACCCCCATCGCCCCACGACCCAATAAATCCTGCAAAATGTACTTCCCCAACGTCTTAGGAAAACCTAAGTCCGAAACGCTCTTCTCGTCCATCTTTCCTCTCCTCTAAAACGTTTTTTTAACCCCTTCCCCATTTCCATCATAACTCCCCCCCCTCCCCCACCTCTGCCAACTATAACCCTACCCCTCTCCCCTCCCATCACTTGCCAGAAAATTTCTCTGACAACGCCCTCGTAATCTCCACAAACTCCCCCGCCTCCTCCAACAACACTCCTATCTGAGAAAGAGTCTCCTTTACCTGATCCCCCTTGACCTTATCTAGCGCCTTCTCCAAACGCTTTAAATGCTTCTCAATCCGTAAAATCTTATGCCCTGTGCGCTTCGCCGAACGATTGTAGTTGTTGCGCTCCACCGCCACGTTCTCCTTCGCCTGCCGACGAATGTTCGGCGACTCCACCCTCTGCGCCTTCTCCGCCTCCTCTTCAAACAATACCTCCGACGACTTGCGAACCTTCTCAAAAACCTCCCGCAAACGGCCAATACTCCCCTGAAAACGCTTGAGACTCTCCCGAAATTCCTCCCCTCCTACCACATTCTGGAGCTTCTCTAACTCCCCCCGAACCTCCAAACGTACCCGCTCAAAAGAACTAGCTAACTCTCGCAACTCCCTACCCCGACCACCAGAAGAGGCTGTGCTCGCACATCCTAACCAACCAAAAACAAAAAAGGTAAAAAGAAAAAATCTACTCCCGAACATCTCTACCCTACCTTTCCAATAATCTTAAGGGTCTAACTTTCCAATCAAGAAAAAACTATCCCCTCCACACCTCCACCCCAAATCTATAACCCATTCTTCCCAAACACCACCACCATATACAACAACAACATCACACTCCCACCCAATACCCAAGCCAACGTATACGTCCAAAACTTTTCATTCCACTTCTTCATCTTAAACTCACTCCATAAATCAAAATAAACACTTCCTTCTCTCTATCCATTATTTAATAACCTCTAACCAATCTCGTCCCCCTTCCCTAAAACCATAGCGCGCCCACCACTCTTCCAAACTCCCCTCCCATACCCTCCACCTCTCCACCTCTCCACCACTCACCAACGTCCCCCGCAACCAAGGGGATGCCAACGAAAGCGGGTAAATCCAGCGCCCCTCCTGAATCCAACTCCTCCCCCTGCAGAAAACACCAAGCCCCTCCTTTCCCAACGAATATTTCCGCAACTCAGCTAAGTTTAACCCCCTACCCAAAAACTTTCCCCAAGCCTCCTTGTATGTCCATATCTGAAAAAATACACCCCGCTGCTCCTCCAACTCCAAACCCTCTAAGTACTCCCTCTCCAGCGGAGAAAAAAAACGTCTCATCATCCGCTCTAGCTCCAAATCAAAACGTATCCGCTCCAGATCTACCCCCAATGGAAAATCCGGTGAAAACGCCACCAAGCAATACCCACCACTATGGGAAACCCCAACGTGCCCCCCCACCCCTAAATAAGGCTTGCCCTCCCTACCCTCCAAAAGCTCCACCTCCTGTGGCGCTACACCCAAGTGCCGAGCTAGTAATACTTTTAACAAGCTCCTCCCACACATAAACTCCCAGCGACGCTCCCGCCTCCTATATCCCCTCGCCCTCTCCAACTCCTGAAACGAAAGAAAAGCCTCCCTCTTCACCCAACGCTCCATCCTAGCCCCCTCTACCCCCTCCCAACCAATACACCATAGCTCTACCCAACTACCCATTTTCCCCCTCCCTCCACTCCAAACCTAAAAGCAATTCCTCCAGCGTCGGCTCCCCTACCCCGTATTCCACAAAAGGAAATAAACATATGTCCTTCTGGGATAACCTCTCCAACAAAGCATTGTATTCCTGAGCATCTAGCTCGCCCCGGGGCAAGTCGTAGTCAAAATCACACCAATCTAAACACCAAGAAGAAAGAAAAAACTCCACCTGCCTCAAATCCCTCTCCAATGTAAGTACCTCCAAGGACGCCCGGTATAACAGCTCATTCCCCCTAGCTAACGAAGTACCCTCCAGCGGAAAAGAAGAAAATACCCTACGGAAAAACTCCAGCCTCTGGCGCGAAGAAAAAAATGGCGAAATCCGAGGAAAAATGTAATCCACCAAATGTCGCCCCCGCGCCAAAATCTCCCCCATCGTCCCCAACTTTAACCACCCATTGATCAACGGCAACTTCCCCCACAATACCGACGCTTTGCGCGCAGCTAAGATGGATTGAACCCACCTCAGCCTCCGGTTCAAATAACCGCTCAAATTCTCCCACCCTACCCACACCAACCCCAAAACAACCCACCACCACCAAGCATATGGCAAACAAATTAAACCCAAAACCAATCCCAATTCCAATACCCTCAACCCTAACCAGCAACCAACCAAATACTCCCGATGGAACAACGCCTTGCCACATAATGCACGGAACTCATCCCCCCCAAGAAACCAAAACACAGGTAAACCTACATACAACCTAAAAGGAAACCAAGTGGCCATTAGCCCCGGAACCCACGACAAAAATACAAAAACCTGAGGAGAACGAGCAAAATCCAACTCCTCCACCACCTTCTTCACTTCCGCCTTTATCCACTCCACACGATCCCGCCTTAAACCAAATCTTCCCCCATCTTCCAACCTCACCCCCACCGGAAAACACTTCCACCAACGGTACAAAGGAATGACACCAAAAAACAACCCCACTCCTACCCACTTCTGCCAACAAAATTCAACAGCAAATCCTAACCCTAACCCCAGCACCACACCATACAACACCAAACACGATAAAAGCATTTGTCTGCCAATGACCCGCTTTTCACCCTCTACCTCCCGCCAGTCAAACCGCGCATCCGGCAAATCCTCCCACCCAAACTCCCGACGAGATGCCGGCAAAAGCTCCTCCAACACCCTCTCCAAAACATCCCCAACTCGCGAAGGAAGCCTCCAAACCACCCTCCTCCCCCCACGCCTACCCACCAATTGAAAAACCACCTTTCCTCCACCCTGTCTCCAAAAATTCCCAATCTGCGGGTAAAATAAAAATTTACCACGAAAACAAATCCCCCGCTCCGTCCACAGCACATAAAAACGCCCCACCGGCCCCAGCAACCCTAACACCTCCTCCCGACACCCCTCCACCACCGGCGATACACGCTCCAACCAACGCTTACGAAAAACCCGCAACTCCTCCCTCGAACACACCCCCTCAAAACGCGAAAACATATTCAACAAATACCCCCGCCAATCCCCCCTCCAAAAAGAAAGAAAAAAACTCCTCTGTGCCCTCACCTCCACCACAAACC